>JAVRLB010000021.1:0-21124 GCA_031961865.1 Thermoplasmatota archaeon
TCAGAGTATTTAAACTAAAAGGAACTCATAAAGTATTCGATTACTAAAATTAAATGCGGAGGGCCGGATTTGAACCGGCGAACTCCTATGAGACAAGACCCTGAATCTTGCACCTTTAACCTGGCTCGGCAACCTCCGCTTATTTATAGACTTTTAATATAGCTGTAAGAATACAAAGATGTTAATTGATTTTTCGTTTTTATGATGTTGTCATTTATCCGTTGAAAATTTTACTATAATTATTGATATGGCCGGTCAAGACACTCTGAAAACATAGTAACTTAAATACTTTTCATGCCATATGTTTGATATTGATTAAATTGGTTTTGCTAATAATCAATGAACATTTGACTAAATCGTTTTGAATCTACACTTGAATAATCATATATATAAGCTATGCCATTAAAAATAGTATCTGTAAATTATTAATACTATAATGCAATCCACTATTGTGATGATAAAAGTACTCATAACAATAAAACTAAAAGAAGGAGTAGAGGATCCAGAAGGTTTAGCTATAACAAAAACGCTAAATATCCTAAATTTTAAAAATGTAAAAAAAACTAGCGTCTATAAAGAGTATGAAATATTATTAGATAGTGATGACGTATCAAATGCAAAAAAAGATGCTGAACAAATGTGTAAAAGATTATTAGCAAACCCTGTAATACATGACTATTCCATAAATATTGAGAGAGTAGAATAGAATATGCTTAAGAAATTAGATTATCCATTTGAAATTTACGAAATACATATCAGATCTTTGAGTGATGAAGAGCTATTAAAATTAAATGATCTGATGAATTTAGGATTAAATTACGAGGAATTACATCGGCTGAGGACTTATTTCAAAGATCTCGATAGAGACCCAACAGATGTTGAGCTGCAGGCTATAGCACAGGCATGGAGTGAACATTGTTGTTACAAGTCTTCAAAAAATCTGCTTAAAAAATATATTTTTGGTATTGATGCTCCTCAAAACATAGTGGTTATACAGGATGATGCAGCGGTAGTAGAATTTGATAAAACACACGCTTACGTTTTTAAGATAGAGTCACATAACCATCCCAGTTTTGTAGAACCATATGGTGGAGCTGCTACTGGCGTTGGAGGAATAATCAGAGATGTTTTAAATATGGGTGCAAAACCAATTGCCCTGGTAGATCCGCTCTTTTTTGGGCCATTGGATTATCCATATGAAAAATTAAATGAGGGAGTGAAGCATCCAATCTATCTGTTTAATGGTGTTGTATCCGGAATAAGAGACTATGGGAACAGAGTAGGGATACCTACTATTGGAGGAATGACGTATTTTCATACTTCTTTTTTAAATAATATTCTTGTAAATGTAGGTTGTATCGGCATCGCAAAAAAAACAGATATTGTAAGAAGCAGGATAGATAAGGTTGGGTACAATCTAATACTTGTGGGGGGTAAAACAGGCAGAGATGGAATACATGGTGTAAATTTTGCATCTAAAGTTTTAAGTAATAAAAGTGAGTCTGAAAAAACTGCGGTACAGTTAGGTAATCCGATAATAAAAGAGCCATTGATAAAAGCGGTATTAGAAGCAAATAGTAAAAAATTGATCACTGGAATGAAGGATCTCGGTGGTGGGGGGTTATCTTCTGTAATAGGTGAGATGTGTTTAGCTGGGAATGTTGGTGCTAATGTATATCTAGATCGAGTTCCTTTAAAAGAAGCAAATATGGCTCCATGGGAGATTTGGGTAAGTGAATCTCAGGAAAGATTGATGTTGGCGGTATCAGAGAAAAATACAAAAAAGGTCTTAGATATATTCAGTTTATGGGATGTTGAAGCGACTGTAATTGGTAAAACCATAGATTCTGAAAGACTGAATATATATTATAATAATATCAAAATCTTAGATCTGGATCTAGTCTTTTTAACTTCCGGGCCTTTATACTGCAGACCTTCCCTTGTAAAATATCCAGCACAGGAAAAAGTGGAAATTATTCCTTCAGAAACAAACTATAAAGATTCTTTTCTTAAGCTATTATCGAGCCCTAACATTGCTAGCAAAGAGTTTATAATCAGACAGTATGATCATGAAGTAAAGGGTAGAACTGTTATCAAGCCTCTACAGGGTAAAATTGGCATGGAAACACACGGAGATGCGGCAGTGTTAAAACCACTGGATCACTCAAACAAAGGATTAGCTGTTACCACAGATGTTAACCCAAAACTTACAGAGCTAGATCCGTACTGGGGGAGCATAGCAGCAGTAGATGAGGCGGTCAGAAATTTGGTTTCTGTGGGTGCTAGACCACATTCCTTTGCAGATAACTTAAATTTTGGCAATCCTGAAGATCCTGTCGTGATGGGACAGCTGGAAGAATCAGTAAGAGGGTTAGGAGACATTGCAAGATTTTTAAAGATCCCTTATGTTTCAGGAAATGTCAGTTTGTATAATGCCAATTTTGGGGTATCCATCGTTCCTACGCCTACAATAATGGCCATTGGAATAGTAGATAATATAAAATATTGTTTGACATCAGATCTAAAAGATGATGGAAATTTATTATATGTTATAGGAGCTACAAAACCAGAGATGGGTGGCAGTGAATACTACGCTTTGAGGCAGATAAAAAGCACAAATATTCCAAAGAGCAACTTTAAAATTTTAAGAGATAGCATAGATAAGATGCTAATAGCATCGAATAAAAGGTTGATCAGAAGTGCGCATGACATTTCACAGGGGGGATTAGCTATAGCACTTGCAGAAATGGCTATAGGTGGGGATATTGGGGCTAAGATTAACTTAAAGCCACTTGGAATATTGAGAACTGATTTCAAACTTTTTTCAGAAAGCAGCACCAGATGGATCGTTGAAGTAGAGCCAAAAAATGAGTTGAAATTCTTAAAAATTATGGATGGATTAGACCTGTACAATATAGGAACTGTTGGAGGAGATAGATTAATATTTGAAGATGGATCCAGAAAAGTATTTTCTGTATCGCTCAACACTGTTAGAGAATATTTCAAGAAATTTCCTTAAAAATTAAAAAAAATATGTGGAGGAGAGACCAATGCTGGGGTCAGTCGATATACCTGAAAAGTTAGGGGTTAGAACAATAATCGGGCCTTTCGATTTAAATCAGATGATGCGCATTGCAATATATTTATTGATAGTTGCCGCTTTGACTATCTTTTTATCTATTTATTTTATGGTTTTATCAGTAATTATTGTATTTGCTGTTTATTTTAAAATAGAAAATGAAGATTCAGATCTTTATTTTTTTAAATATTTGATATATAAATTCAGTAAAAAAAAATATATTGGCAATGATTTTAAAAAGCTTATAGAGATTTATGATATAAAAGATAATATTGTTTATTTGGATGGCTTATACTTATTAATCATCGAAACCACTGGCTTAAATCTTAAATTTTACAGTGAAGAAGAGCAAAAACAGGTATATTTAGAGTTTATAAACATCTTAAACGGAATAGATTTTGATTTTGACATCAAGATAATAGCTTCTAAATTTAACTGCGATCATTACCTGCATATTTCTGAAAAATTTGAAGAGGCAGGAAATCAATATATTAAACTGATAAAGTCATTATATACAGACCAGGTGCTCTATAAGTATTATATAGCATTAAAGCAGAGTAGCTTAGAGTTCAGCACTGTATCTAAAGATGAACGATTAGAGAAAGTAAGTATTATATTGAATAATCGAGCTGACCAGATAATAAACGCACTAAAAAACATAAAGATCGAGTGTAATATCCTGAAAGGCTCTGAGATCATGGAATTTTATAGCCTTATAAATGAAGGTGTATAGAACCATGAAATTTTTCAATTTGGGCAATTTGGGGCTGTTGTTCTTTATTCTAACTTTTCTAAGTGGGATATATACCTTATTTAACAGCTCTATGTTCGGGCTCACTTTGCTGCTATTATTATTAGACTTTGTATATTACCTCAGAAATTATAATATAAAAAAATGGATTTTTGTTTCAGTCGTATTATTTATAATATTTATAATTATTCTGAATCCATATCACACTTGCTGGTTTTTCAGTTCAATTACTAGCATTATTCTTATTATAGACTTTGAAAAAGTAGAGATAAATGATAACTATCAAAAAAGTATTTTGACTAATAAAAAGATTATTTTCGAAAAGGACCATTACCTTTTTCATGACCTTTTTATCCAACCGCTGGTTATTGCAAAGTGGCCAAAAAACCTAGTTTATGGATTTTTTTCAGATCTTGTGAATGCAGACACGCCTGTAAATATCTCGATAGGCTGTGAACATGTCCCTTCTAGCAAATTATTAACAATGTTGGAAGTAGAATCTGAGACCATTGAAACAGAGTTGATGAATGTAAAGCGAAAAAACAGGGCCAGATATATGGATCTGAAGTTAAAGTATGAAAGTTCTAAAAGTTTGCAAAATTATATAGTATCTGGTAAAGGATCATTATACAGAGTAACTTTAATATTCTATCCTATAGCAAAAGATTATAAGACTATGCGAAAAAATGCAGACTTTATAAAAAATAAGTTACAGAAATCTCTGTTTAAACCAGCATTCTCTAAATACTTACAAAAACAGGCATTTTTGACATTTTTTAGTTCCGGCACCAGAAATTATAAAGATGATAAATATATTCAGTCACAAGCACTTGCAACGATGTTTCCATTTTTAACAGACCTGATCGCTATGAAAGATGGCATTTTTTGGGGCATGAATGATGTAAATAACAGTCCAGTCTTTATAAATCGATGGTATTTTCCATCAAGTCATATGCTTGTTACAGGTACCACTGGCTTTGGCAAATCATATTTTGTGAAAATACAGATATTGAGAGAATTGTTGCACCATCCAGATACAAAAATTTACATAATAGACCCGATGAATGAGTTTGTGGATCTTGCTAATGCCATGAAAGGCACAGTGATCGATGTTGGTAAAACAGTAATTAATCCTTTCGATCTTTTTGATTCTACAATTCCTAACAAAATATCCAGGCTGAAACTGTTATTTAATTCAATATTTGAATTTGATAAAAATGATCTAGCAATACTTGATGTTTATCTTAACAGATTATACCATGAAAGTAAGAACCCTAAATTTAAAGATTTTATTGCGTTATTGAATGAAAGCAAGCTACGTATTTTATTTTCAAGTTTTCTGGATGGATCATTAAAAAATTTGAATAATGACACGACCGTTAATTTAAACAATAATTTTACTGTTTTTAACATTAAAGATGTAAATGAAGATCTATTGATGTTCTATGTTCTTTTGACCGTAGAATATCTTTACAACCAGATCTCCAAAGATCATTCAGCTAAGATACTTGTTATTGACGAAGTTTGGAAGTTGCTTAAAAACAAGTCTGCAGCAATGCTATTAGAACAGTTGGTGAGACATGTCAGACGCTGGAAATGCTCTGTAATCTTGATATCACAGAAAGCGGATGATTTCCTAGAGTATGAAGAAGGCCGGACAATAGCACAGAATGCCATCTTTCATGTGCTGTTTAAACATAATCAGATTACTCAGAACATGAAGGCATTTTATAAACTGAGCGATAAAGAGGAAGAACTTATACTTAGCAACATTAATCCAAAGCATCAAGGATATTCGAGAGCTTATCTAATTGCTGGATCTGTAAAAGTGCCGATTAGAATATACAGCACTGACTTTGAAAACAATATCATTACCACTAATCCAGATGAAATAAAAAACAGGACTAGAGTATAGGCACAAACTTGTAAAATTCATTATTGTTTGGTTCTATCGCATATATATTTGTCTTTGGCTCTATTCCGTATATACATAGTGTATTATTTATAGAAACTACCTTAACATGAGTACTTGCCATGTTCACTATTTGATCTTTGAGTTCACTGCCTGGCAGCAATATTCCTATCCCAATATCTTTGTTGTCTATTATATTATTTACAAAATTTACTATCTCTTGAATTGCCACTGGTCCTCTGTATCTTTCGATCGTGTCAAATGCCAGATAATAAAACATAGGTGTACCAAACTTCTTAAGCTCTGCTATCCCTTCCTGAATCAATTTTATTGATGTTTCTCTACTAGCACTACCGATTGGAATTATATATTTTTTATCAGTGCTGGATCTGGAATAATCTATAAAAATTGCGTGTGTATCTACCACATTCTTATTATTCATATATCTACTATACCTATCTCTAACCTCTTCAAGCGATGTGCCAAGTGACAAAACTACCATTATCCCCTTATCTAAAAAACCAAAGTTAGAAAAAATTGGCATAGTCAAAAAATGATGTTCTCCCCCTACATTCTCGCCTATCTCTATCAAATTTAAAGTGCCAGGCCTGAAACCACCGCCTAAAATAGTATCCAGATCTGTAACACCGGTACTAAAATATCTATCTGTTGGGGGGATTGTAGTAGTAAAATGTTTGTTTAAGTCAAACATTATTTTTGGGGTCAATATTTTAAATTTTCCTCCGTTTAAAGTAAATAAGTATTTTTTAAAGTTAGTGCTGATCCCTCTCAATTTATCTAACGATAAACTCCTTATCTTGCGCCCTTCATATAGATTCTGTTCCAAAAATATTACGCCATCTGCTATATACTCTAACTTATCTGATCGCTCCTTTTCTAAAATGAATATGATGTTTGAATTCCCGCCCTCAACTAGATCTTTTACGAGTGTGTATACCAAATCTTCTTCATTGATTCTATATTTGCTCGCCAATCCTTCTATACTATCTATCACGATCATCGTTCTGCCTGGCAGATTATTATCTACTTCATTATAAATACGCTTTAACTCTGGAATCTTAAGATCTTTAAAATATTTGTTGTATAATACCCTTGAAACTTTGTTAGGTTCTTCTCCATATATATTTCTAACTAGGGCCCTCGCAGTCTCTACATGTTCTGGCTCTATTTCTGGCTCTGCAATCTTTAAGCTATCCAGAAATAGCCTGCCCGCATCTATTATCTTAGTCTTCTCTTCAAGCTCTTTTATCCAAGGAAACTGCTGATATAGAGCTGTGTCACCGACTCTGGTTGATAAATAGATGCCTTTATATCTATCTTTAAAAGATTCTAAAATCTGGAGTGCAAAGGTAGTTTTTCCAGTACCGGCAGCGCCAACCAGTATCAGGGACATTGCTGACTCTGATCCAAAAAACTTATTTAATTCAGATTCAAGTGGTTCTAACATTTTCATAACATTGAATAGATAGCATTTATTAAAATATATATTTTTCTATTTCTGACCCAGTCATTTATCCGTTGAAAAATTTTGTAATTATCCATACGGCAGATCAATTACTTCTTGAAACATATAAAATCAAATACTTTTCTTGCAAGTATAGATCTATTAATAAGCATCAACGAACATTTGAGAATATCTTTTAATCGCTATATTTATATAATTGTTTTGTTTTCTTATATATAGTAGGGAATGGCATTCCCGAATATACGCCTGTGGAAATCGCAATTACTTCGAGATAGTTAGGAACTAACGAAGTATCTGGTCTGTGAAGCAGGAACCTCAAACCTTTAGCGGAGAGAGGATGTCAGTAGATTTATGATACTGAAAGGTGAATAATATATGAAAAACATAGATGATCTGGCAAATCAGGCTTTAGAGCTAAAAAAGAAAGGATTGAGTGATAAAGAAATTGCTACTGATCTGCATCTCTCTACAAATACTGTAATATGGTTATTATCCAGAGGATTCAAAACTGTAACTGAGAAGCCTAAAGACATAAAAATAGGCTGGAAATCAATAGGAGTATACTCTTCAAGAATAGATAATCTGACAAACATGATGAGTGACATAATTGTAGAAGAAACAGAGAGCAAAAGTATAGATGTCGATACAATTGTAGGGATAGCTATAAATGGTATACCATTAGCAACGCTAATATCCTTAACACTTGATAGAGAGCTTGCAGTTTACAGGCCACATCCAACTAGAGAGGATGGTTCGTTTAGCTCAAATTTTGCTTCTATAAAAAACAAGAAAGTGATAATTGTAGATGACGTATTAAGTACCGGCGAAACTATGAGCAAAGCAATAGAAGATGTACAGAAAAATGGAGGAGAAACTGTTTTAGCAATGGCTATAGTAAACAAAACAGGAAAGGATATAATAAATGGTGTAAAAGTAAGATCTTTGATCCGCGCTCAGTTAATAGATTAACCTTTTTCTTTTTTGATATAGTCACCTAAAGTCATGCTTCCTTCTTTTTTAGCACCTGCAGACTTGATGTAATCAACCTTTTCTTTGAGCTTGATCCCCAGCTCTTTTTCAATTTTTTTGATTAGTTTATCGTCAGGTTTACTTTCTTGTCTTTCTATTTTTGAAAGCAAAGTCTTTTTTTCAAGTAACTTCTTTGCCAGATCTTCAATTGTCAATTTTTTTGCTTCTCTGGCTTTCTTAATTCTTATTCCAAAATCCTCAACAAGAACTTCTGGTGAATCAAGCTCGTCTCTTGTCGGTTTATTCATTGTTTTCAGGCGCTGTTGTATTATTTCTGGCGGCAAAAAAGGAAGCTCTTGTGCGGTTGCAGCCTCTACAGGCTTACCAAGCTTTTTGCAATCATCGCAAACGTTTAATATTGTTGATTCTATGATTATTCTATTTGCCTTTTTTATTTCTTTACCACAAATTTCACAATTCATAGGGTCATTACCAAAAAAGATATATACAGAAGATAAATATATTGTTTATTGTTTATGTGAGGTCTTAAGATGGTAAAAGATGGATCTATTACAGATGGAGAATTAGGATTCGATGAAGAGAAAGTTGAATTAAGTAGGCAATTAAAGATTACAGAGGATGAAAAAAAGTTTTTAGAGGCAGAATTAAAACGTTTACAAATAGAGCTTGAGCGAACTAAACGTGAGCTTAACCGAATGAGGGCACCACCTCTTTTGTTAGGATATGTTGAGGATGTTTTAAGTGATAAGAAAGCAGTAGTAAAGAGCACTACTGGACCGTCTTTTGTGGTTGGATTAAGCGAGTTCATAGCACCTGCAAAAGTTAAGGCAGGAACTAGAGTCGCTTTGAATAAAACAACTTTAGCAGTTATTGGGGTATTACCGGAAAGCTATGATCCTTCAGTGATCGCTGCTGAAATAATTACCAAACCTGAAGTTTCCTATGATGATATCGGGGGCTTGGAATCACAGATTCTTGAAATAAAAGAAACTGTTGAAACACCACTTTTAAATCCAGATATATATAAAAAAGTGGGGATAGACCCGCCTAAAGGTGTGCTGTTAATAGGGCCACCTGGAACTGGTAAAACTTTGCTTGCTAAGGCTGTTGCAAACAATACCAATGCTACGTTCATAAGAACCGTTGGTTCTGAACTCGTCAGAAAATATATAGGAGAAGGTGCCAGACTGGTTCGTGAAATGTTTGATCTTGCAAAAGAGAAGGCTCCTTCCATTTTGTTTATTGATGAGATTGATGCAATTGGTGCAAGAAGACAGGATTCATCTACCTCTGGAGATCGAGAGGTTCAGAGAACTTTAATGCAATTATTGGCAGAGATGGATGGTTTTGATCCTTTAGGAAACGTAAAAATAATTGCTGCTACTAACAGGCCTGATATTTTAGATGAGGCCCTGATTAGACCCGGTAGATTTGATAGAATTATAGATATCCCTGCCCCAAATGAAGAAGCTAGAGCACAAATCTTCAAGATCCATACAAGAAAAATGAATTTACAAAATATAGATTATATGGTTTTAAGCAAAAAAACAAATAATATGTCAGGAGCAGATATAAAAGCGATTTGCACAGAAGCCGGAATGTTTGCTATTCGTGAAAAAAGAGATTATATCACTATGAACGACTTTGAAAAAGCAATTAAAAAAGTCTCTACGCAGGAAGAAAACAATAAAAATATAGTATCTGGCCAGATGTTCGCGTGATTGTTTTTACATCTCTTCAGGCAGATTAAGGCCGAGTAATGATGCACAGCTCTCGATCACGATTTTAAAGGAACTGACAAGTGCCAATCTTGCATTTTTCAGCTCTGCAGTGTCAGCCTTTAATACAGGACAGTCCCTATAAAACTGATTGAATTGCATTGCTAGATCAAAACAGTATATTGCAATTTTATATGGCTTATACTCTTTAGCTGCCATTTCTATTATCTCTGAATATTTTGCTAATAACTTTATCAATTTTAACTCTTGAGGATCTTTTAAGAGCTCTGGTTCAAAATCTTTTAAATTTCCTTCTTTGTTAAGTATTGATTTTGCCCGCACATACGTATATAAAATAAAAGGTGCAGAATCGCCCTCAAAGTTCAAAGCTTCTTGCCAGTCGAAAACAATGCCTTTTTCATTCTGTACTTTTATTATATTATATCTTACTGCACTGGTACCAATTTTAAATGCTATTTTATCCAGCAATTCTGTAGGTACTTCTCTCCTTTTTTCAATTTCTTCTTTGGCTTTTTGTACTGCCTCATCTATCAAGTCATCTACATATACCACCTTACCTTTTCTAGTGCTCATTCTTCCTTCTGGTAAAGATACAAAAGAGTAAAAAATAGGCACGATATTTAGATCAGGTTCAATCTTTTTTAAAATTTTCATTATAGTTTCCGCATGGGCTTTATGATCTTCTCCTAATACATCAATTAAAAGCTTGGATTCTCTAGCCTTTATTAAATGATATGCTATATCGCGAGTTAAGTATAATGAAGTTCCATCTGCTCTGAATAAATATACTTTCTCTTTGCCTTCTAATTCAGGGATATCAATATATTTAGCTCCTGACTCATCTTTCATATATGCTCTTAATCTTTCCTTTATATCTTTTACATATCCTTCTAAAATTAGATCAGATTCATAAAAAAATAAATCATAGCTTACATTTAGTTTTTTTACAGTTTCTTCTATACCATTCAAAATTCTAGAAATGTATTTCCTGGAATATTGTATTAACTCCAGATTTCCTGCCTCAAATTTTTCTACTAATTCACTAACATTTAATTCCTTTTTTTCAGATTCTGATGCTTTTTGATAATATTTTACTAGTACTCTGTCCTGCTTTCCGGGCTCTTCGCTTATCATAAATTCCTTAATACCCCAGATCAAGGTAGCGGCCTGTTTACCAATATCATTCACAAAATAATGAATTATCACATTATATCCATACTTTTTCAGTATTCTGCCAAGTGTATCTCCAATTATAGTATTTCTAGCCCGCCCAATATGCAAAGGACCTGTTGGATTTGCACTTGTATGCTCTAGAATTATTGTTTCATTTTTTTTATCAAACGTACCATAATTTATATCGTCTTTTAAAATTGTTTCAATTGTAATTTTATTGATATGTGTACTGTTTATATAAAAATTAATATATGGCCCTACTGCTATTACTTTCTCAAAAAGATCATCTTTTATATTAACAATCTCAGAACTAACCTCTCTTACATCTTTTTTTAATATCTTAGCTAGTTCAAAGCAAGGAAAAGATAAATCTCCATACCCTTCTTTAGCATCTGTAATCATTGCACTGTAGTTAATTCCATATACTGCCTTTATTTCATTTTCAACAATTTGTTTTGCTCTGTCCTTATACAACTTAATGATATCCATGACAGAGAGATTAATCAAATGATTTTATATAAAGCTTTTTAATTAAAATTTCATTTATTAATAATTGCATTTATATATAATACAAAAAAGATATTATAGAAGAATTTATTAAGATTAATTAATATACACCATAAATCTTGATTGGTGATTTGAAATATGCCATTGATTAAAAGAAAAAGTACCATTTCGAGTCTTTTAAAATCTCTCAACAGTATATACAATGATGCAAAAAATTATGAAAAATCAAATCCTGAAAAAGCAAAGTTGACATACAAAAAAATATTGCCGACAATCTCAGAATTTGATAATGTTGAAGATTTAAATCAAAATAATTTAAAAATATCAGAGATTTTAACAGATGTGGGTATTTCCTTATTTAAATTAGATGATAAAGATGCATCTATAGAATATTTTGAAAAAGCTAAATCTTTAGACCCTAAAAACGCAGAGGCATGGTTTAACCTTGGTAAGGTATTAGTGAGCCTGAACAGACAGTTACCCTATGCACTTATATGTTTAAAAGAGGCAATTAATAATAATCCTGATAACTTAAATGCAAAGATACTTTTAGCAGATATTTATAGAATTCAGGGAGAGAAGGATAAAGCATTAGAAATATATAAAGAGATTATTAACAAGGTAGAGGACAGATTAGATATAATAGATAAGATCTTAAAACTGGATGAAAACAATAAAGATGCACTGTTAGAAAAAGTAGAATATTTAAAGTCTAAAGGTAAATTGGATGAGCTGCCTGATATATACAAAAAGTTGGCTATAATCGATCAAAATGAAGAATATATAGACGAGGGATTAAAACTTTATCCAGATAATCAGACTTTGCTTCTCCAAAAGGCAATATTCCTGATAAATGATAAGCTGTATAGTTCTGCAAAAGATATTATATTAGATATTCTAAACACAGATCCAGAAAATATAGAGGCACTTGAGTTAAAAGAAAAGTTAGAGCAATTAATGAACCCCAAAAAACCAGAAATAGAGAAGAGTAACGATACGCTAGCATCTAACATGTTTGGAAATATTTTTGAAACACAAACAGATGCTACAAAAATGGAAACTGAAACTCAATACAATCAAAGTATTGATCGTATCAGAAGTGCTATCTTATCAGACTCTACAACACTTGAGCATGATTTAGATGATTTTAAAGAAAACTTGCATAAATTGCCTGAAATATTGAATAACCAGGAAGTTTCTGATAATACTATTATTAGAATTATAGAATATTTGATATCCATACAAAATTTTGATGTCGCAAAAGCATTGGTAAATAGATTAAAAGACAATCTAAAAAATAATTTTTATAACGGATATATATTGTTCAAATCAGGAGATGTTGAAGGATCAGAAGGATATTTCAATGAGATTCTTAAAGTCTCAATGGATCATGCCCCTACATGGTATTATAAAGCAGCAATAATGGCATGGAAAAAAAATGAAAGTGCTTGTAAAAATTTTTTAACTATGGCTATAAAAAAGGATCCTTCATTCAAAGATAAAGCTGGCTCTGACGAATATTTTAATATTTACAGATCAACTTCTTGGTTCAAATCTTTAGTATCATGATCTAAAATTTTTATGTTTTTGTTTTTTAATAGCTCCTGTAACTTTTTTCTCTCATCAATATTCAAGCTCTTCACAAAGTAAGCATATGATGGATTATGTGACTTTTCTATCATCTGGTTAACAAGATCTTCATCTAAAAATTCAATATTATATTTTGATGCCATATGCCCTACATTTAGTTTATTTTTTAGCACTAAATCCGTTACTTGTGGCGCATAATGCCCTCCACCAAAACTAATAAACGTAGGTTGCTCATTTTTCTCTAATGATATTATGGTTTTTGCGATAGCAAACCCTGCATCTTTATCATTCCATTCTTTCTCTGAAGCCCCGATCTCTATAAAAAAAGTGTCTTCTAGCAATGCTGGGCCATGATGAGTAACTTCTAGAGAAATCTGATATCCTTCAACTTTATTCTCTTTCATAATTCTTAGAGCTTGAGACATAAGAGATGGGTCAGTACCTACAAGGGTCTTAGGCAAACCACCCAGCTCAGCATTATTAAAATTACCAACTGGATGTACAGTCAAACTTCTTATCTTCTGTTTACTTTCATGTTTAGATGCTACAATGATCTTATCAAACGATATTTTCAAGCTTTTTTTTAATTTAATGTCAATAAAATTCGCATATGTTTTATCTTTCTCAATCTTTATCAAAAAATATTTTTCATTGGCAAGTACTTTTTTTCCTTCAAAATTACCAAAAAAATCAAAGTCAGTCAAATTCAAAAGGTTCTCGTAAATATTTATCGATGCCGGATCCTCTTCTGAAAATAGTAGCAGAATCACATTATATCACAAATGCTTAGATGCGTTTTAAGTTGATAAAATTTCTTATTGAAGGATATAAATAGATGAACATACTAAAGATAAAACATGGATTTATTCTCAATTTTTTATTCTCTTGTCAAACAGATTCCTGCTGGAATGGTATCAACTTATGGATCGCTAGCAAATGCCTTAGGGGATCCAATAGCTGCACGTGCTGTAGGAGTAATGTTATCTCAGAACCCTGAGCCAGTTATTATTCCTTGTCACAGAGTCGTTAGCTCAGATGGAACTATAGGTGGATTCACACATCCAAACGGCATTTCTGAGAAAATTAACCTATTAAAAAAAGAGGGAGTAACCGTGGAAAAAGGTAGAGTTATAGACTTTAAAAACATACTTTTTACAGATTTTAGGTCTGATTATCCGCTTCAAAAATTAAAGAAAGAACAAATTGAATTATCTAAGAAAGTGATTTTGCAAGATCTTTTTGATTCATATTTTGTCACTGCGGTGGATGTGTCATATTATAGAAATTTATCATTCATAGCCTTTGTTAAATTTAATTTAAGAACAGGTAATATTGTAGATACAAAAACGTATATAGACACTGTTTCTTTTCCATATATTCCAACCTATTTTTCATACCGTGAAGGAGATTTAATATTAAAATACGCTGAGAAGGATGGACTATTAATTATTGATGGAAACGGGATACTGCATCCTTCCAGATTCGGAATAGCATCATATGTTGGAGTAAAACTAGATGTCACTACAATAGGTGTTGCAAAATCTCTTTTGACTGGAAACGTTATAGATAACAGAATATATTTAGATGAGTCCTTCATCGGAATGAAGCTACAAAAAAATTATATTTCTCCAGGTCATAAAATATCTATAGAAAGCGCATATAAAATAATAAAAAACCTGACAAAAAAAAGATCATTAGAGCCCATCAAATTAGCTCACAATGCTGCTAAAAATTTAAGGAATGAGTACTGCGGCGGCCAATGTAGTGGTCCATTCTGATGGTTTCTCTACAGTTGTAGTACTTACAGTATGCTGTGTCAGCAATATTCTATCATCAAGCTTGTAAATACCTTTAGTTTCGTCCCATACCAGATGTGATTCTATTCCAAGTGTAGATGCCAGCATCTCTGCCGCTAGATCCTCAGCAAACTCTCCTGCCATCTGTTCAGTTTCCCCAAAACTGTGATGTTCACTTAAATATCCGTACATTTTTCTATCTTTAGGTATCGCCAACCCTACAGCAGCAGATATTAATCTATTAAGCTCATCAGAAGAATTTTGTGCAAGTACTAAAAACAGTATTTGTCCGGGCTTTAAAACAGACAACCCTTCTTCTTTCGATATTATCTCTGCATTAGGTGGGAATATCGAGCTAACTTCTACCAGGTTAAACTGTGCAATTTCTGCATCTCTTAATGCTCTTTCAAAAGAGCCTAATTTACTTTTATGCCTTCCAATTCCTTTTGTAAAAAAAACTTTTGATGGGACAATAGTAAACATGATAATAACCTTTAATCCAGATTGGAAATTTTTATCTCTTCGGAAGAGATCTCAGGATAGGTTTTTTCAGGTGCATCAGTGCCTCTCTCAATTATGCATTGAGATACTTTTGTGGGTTTTAGGTATTTTTCTAAAACATAAAATGCACTATATGCCTGTTTTTGATCTCCGCAGGTAAAAATATCTAGCGTGACCAGTTTATATTCTGGCCAAGTGTGAAAGGATAAATGAGATTCTGCAAGTAGGATTACGCCAGAGCATCCTTTTGGCCTGAACTGATAATAATCGGAAGATATTTTAGTTAATTTAGCCTCTTTTACCGTGTTCTCGAATATAGGTTTCATGCTCTCTACATAGTTTAGAGTTTCTTCGTCTACTCCGTAGAAGTCCAGTATTATATGGATTCCAACTACCATCTTTTTTTAACCTCCATTAAAGGTTGATCTCTTTAATGAGAATAATAAAACAATGCAGATGATTAAATTTACATATTTAAGGTTTTTTATTTTTTGGCATATTTTCTTTATATTTTTTTACAAATATTTTAACAGTGTCAACATATATAATATTAATAATATATATTTTATATTAATATTTTTTTAAAAAAATTAATTATATAAAAATAAAACTTGTATAGATCTATGTTTAAAAGTGTTTATTATAAATGTTTTTAGCTATTTTTTATTTTCTTTATTTTTTTGTTATTAATATTTTTATATTATTATATATAAAATTGCAGTCAAGATCTAAAAATTTAAAAAAAATAAATTTAAAAAAAATAAATCTGATTACATATAAATAATAATGTTATTATAAATATTAATTTTTATATTCCCCAAGGCGTTACATTTAAATTATTATAATTTATAATCCCACTTATGGTAGATGAAAAATTATTAAAGGACTCAGACAAGCTATATGACAAAGAAGAGTTTTCTAAGGCTTTGAATGGATATTTACGGATATATACAGATTATAAAGAAAATGATACCTTATTTTTGTCAAGCTTACTTTTGAAAATTTCACAGTGCTATCTATATAATTCACCTTCTGATATTTCTAAGAGCAGAGAATATGCAGAAAAAGCTTTAGAAATACATGTTAACGAAGGAGATGAATTAAAAATAGCTAAAGATCTAATATATCTGAGCACTATAGACCTTGAGACTGATCCGAAAAATGCAGAAAATAATTTGCAAAAAGCGTTGGATCTAGCTTTAAAAAATAAAAACCAGTATCTGGAGGCGGAAATATTCAACCATCTTGGAATACTTTACTGGTCAGACAAAGAAAAAGCAATGGAGTATTTTAAAAAAGCCAAAGATATATCTGAAAAAAACAAAGATCTAGAGAATTTTGTCCTTTCATTACAAAATATAAGCTATTTAGAAAGAGAGCATGGAGAACTTAACAAAGCACTGAATTATTTAATGTCAGCCATTGATATCATAGATTCATATACTAAATCTCTCAAAAAAACAGAGAGAAAAGCTTTTAAAAACTCATATTCTGACATCTATGACTCTGCAGCAGACCTGGCCATGGAAATGGAGGATGTTGAACTAGCAATGAGCATTGCTGCAAAATTGAAAGAATATTGAATTATGGATCTAAATGCCAAGAGAGCTTGGGATCTAGAGTACCGTAGAAGAGGAATATTATGGAGAGGCAAGAATTTCAATTTGAATGATATTTTAATGTTTTTGAATAAGAATGATCTTATTCTGGATCTGGGCTGTGGCAATGGTAAAACTCTTACCCCAATCTTTGAGTTAGGATACAATATTATTGGATTAGATGTATCAATTTATGCCCTTAAACTAATAAAAACTAATGCTGAATTAGTGCAGGGGGATATTTTATCACCACCATTTAAAAATGAAACTTTTGATAAGATCCTAATGATCCATATACTGGATCATTTTTTGGAAAAAGAACGGGTAAAAATTATTAATATTGCTTATAATCTATTAAAATATGATGGCATGTTATTTTTAGAGGTATTCGATATAAATGATTTCAGAGTTGGCAAAGGAAAGCTTATAGAAGAATATACCTATTTAAGGGGGAATAAAATATTTACTCATTATTTTGAAAATCTTGAGATTCTAAATTTACTAAAGAATTTTGAAATCATAGAGAAAAAAACTTACGAAAAAGATAGATTTATAAATAAAAAATTATATAAAAAAAATTCTTTGCTCTACATAGCTAAAAAGTATTAAGCAAAACATTTTTATTTGATGTTGGCATTACGTATATATTTATTAGAAAAAAATAGGTGAGTAATTAAATGGAATATAATGCAGATGAAATTCAGGTTTTAGGTGGGGTAGAAGCTGTTAGAAGAAGACCGGGAATGTATATTGGAAGCACAGACCAAAGGGGGTTGCATCATTTACTGGTGGAAATTGTAGATAACAGTATTGATGAGGCACTTGCCGGAGTATGTAAAAATATACACGTTACCATTTATGGAGATGGAGTAGTCAGTGTTGAAGATGATGGGAGGGGAATTCCTGTAGAAATACACCCTGTATATAAAAAACCAGCACTGGAGATTGTGCTCACAGATCTTCATTCTGGTGCAAAATTTGATAAAAAAGTATACAGCGTGTCTGGCGGATTGCATGGTGTCGGTGTGCATGTGGTAAATTTTCTTTCTGAGTGGTTTAAAATATATATCAAAAGAAACGGAAAGGTGTATTACCAAGAATATTCCAGAGGCAAGAAAATGACCGAAATTCTTGAGGTTGGCACAATCACTGAAAATGGCATTCTCTGGGATGAAAAGTATAAGGAAGATATTATAGAAAACAGTCCTACTGGCACATTTATAAAATTCAAAGCAGATCCTTTGATTTTTGAGACCCTAGAGTTTGATTATGAAACAATTAAAGGAAAATTAAGAAATATGGCCTTTTTAAATAAGGGGCTGAAAATAACTCTAAAAGATAAAATATCTGCATCGTTTGAAGAATATAAGTATGATGGTGGGATAGTTGAATTTGTTAAGTTTTTAACCGAAGGAAACACACCTATCCACAAAAATATTATCTATTTTGAGGAAAAAATGGATTCAATAGTAGTCCAACTTGCTATGCTCTACAATAACACTTCTTATGAAACTCTCTTAGGTTATGTAAATGACATACAAACCAGTGAGGGTGGTACACATATCAGTGGATTCAGAGCTGCACTAACTAAAGTTATCAATGATTATGCCAAAGAGCACCAGTTATTGAGAGAGATACCTTCTATAACGGGAGATGATGTTAGAGAAGGCCTTGTATGCGTCATACAGATCATGCACCCTGAACCACAATTTGAGGGCCAGACAAAATCAAAGCTTGGAAACAGTGAAGTTAAAGGAATTGTCACCTCCGTTACTACTAAAAATTTAAAACGCTTTTTTGAGGAACATCCAGAAGATGCTATGAACATTGTTAAGAAAATCGTAATTTCAGGTATGGCAAGGGAAGCTGCCAGAAAAGCCAGAGAGAATGTAAAAAGAAAAGAGATCTATGATACTTTTGGTCTGCCAGGAAAACTTGCAGACTGTTCAGAAGAAGATCCGACTAAAGCTGAACTTTTCATTGTTGAAGGCGATTCTGCGGGAGGATCTGCTAAGCAGGCTCGCAATAGGAATTTCCAGGCAATATTACCATTGCGTGGAAAGATTATGAATGTAGAAAAAGCGTATGAAGAAAGAGTGTTTAAAAATGATGAAATTAAAGCATTAATATCTGCTGTAGGCACGGGAGTAAATAATAATTTTGATATCACAAAATTGAGATACAATAAAATAATAATAATGACAGATGCAGATGTTGATGGTGCACATATTCAAACATTATTACTTACTTTTTTCTACAGATTCGCAAGAGATTTAGTTAGCATGGGACACATATACATTGCCCAGCCACCATTGTATAGAGTACAGAAAGGTAAAGATGTAAGATACGTATACACGGAAGAAGAGAAAAACATTGCCGTTAAAGAGCTTGGCAAAGACGTTACTATTCAGAGATTCAAAGGACTTGGGGAGATGAACCCTCAACAATTATGGGAGACTACTATGAACCCTGAGACTAGAAGGCTTTTGAAAGTAAGTGTTGAAACCATGGCAGAAGCAGATCGGTTGTTTTCTATTTTGATGGGAACCCTGGTAGAACCTAGAAAGGCTTTCATAATAAGACATGCAAAAGAGGTACTTAACTTGGATATTTAGGGGGAATTTGTTATGCCAGAAAAAATTACTGCAATTGAACAGGAAATGCGAAAATCGTACATGGACTATGCAATGAGCGTAATAGTTGGCAGATCTCTGCCAGATGTTAGAGATGGCCTGAAACCTGTACAAAGAAGAATATTGTACTCCATGTATGAATTGAATTTAGAACATGATAAACCGTATAAGAAATGTGCTAGAATCGTGGGAGAGGTTATGGGTAAGTATCATCCGCACGGAGATACTGCCATATATGATTCTATTGTTCATATGGCTCAAAATTTCTCTCTAAGATATCCACTTGTTGACGGGCAAGGTAATTTTGGTAGCATTGATGGAGACTCTGCCGCAGCTATGAGGTACACAGAAGCACGTTTGACAAAGATCTCTGAGGATATGTTAGATGATATCGAAAAAGAGACTGTTGAGAAAGTTTTAAACTTTGATGGCTCACTCGAAGAGCCATTACTGTTACCTTCCAAAGTCCCAAATCTACTGATTAATGGAACTTCAGGAATTGCGGTAGGTATGGCTACCAAGATGCCACCACACAACATCTCTGAAATTTTAAATGCTGTAATATATTATATTGATCATAGAGACTGTGATATTTTATCGCTTTTAAATTTTATTGAGGGACCAGACTTTCCAACGGGCGGCATTATTATTGGGCATAGTTCTATGCAGCAGGCTTATCTTACCGGGAGGGGATCTTTTAAGATACGATCGAGGTACCACATAGAAAAACATGAAGGATATATGAATCTGGTATTTACAGAGATACCTTATGAAGTCAATAAATCAGAACTGTTGAAAGCTATAGGAGTACTATCAAAAGAAGGTACTTTGACCGGCATTATAGGTTTAAAAGACGAATCTAATAAAGAGGGGATTAGAATACTTATAAAAGTGAAAAAAGATGCAAATACTGATGTAATATTAAATCAGTTATTTGAGCATACACCATTAGAAATATCATATAATGTGATAAATCTTACGCTTGTAGATAATGTTCCAAAAATTCTAAACTTAAAAGAGCTTATTTCAGAGTTTGTCAAGTTTAGAATGAATATTATAATAAAAAGATCTGAATTTGAGCTTAGAAAGGCACAAGAAAGAGAACACATTGTATCAGGGCTAATTAAAGCACTGGATCACATTGATGAGATAATCTCTTTGATAAGAGCATCTAACGATACTTCCGTTGCCAGAGACAACTTGATGAACAAATTTGGTTTTACGGAGATTCAGGCTAAAGCGATACTTGATATGAGACTGCAGAAGCTTACCGGGTTAGAAAGAAAGAATCTGGATGATGAAGAAAAAGAGCTATTAAAAAACATTGAATCATTAAAGGATATCCTGAACAACGAAACCTTAAGATATA
>JAVRLB010000022.1:0-18868 GCA_031961865.1 Thermoplasmatota archaeon
TAGGATTATATGCAGAATATTTTGCTAATGCGTCTTTAACTAAAGATTTCATAACCACTCACCTATATTTGATAGTAATTTTTTGAAAGTATATGAATTTATCCATTTTATATTTACTGAAATTGGCGATTTGATACTTTTATTCTGAGATATGACTGTATATTTTTTCTGCCGTTTTTTGTATAAGGTAAATACATTACAAAAGAAACGATCTATTAAAAATACGTATCATACATAAAAAATTAAATAAAAAATATTATTCTATCCTACTTTATATTAGCAGTATATAGATGTACATGATGTGCTTTAATTTTGAAAGATCCCTGGGCATATCTAATTAACCTCCAAGTCTATATAGATATAGAAAGTATTCTTAAATACATAAAAAATGATGAAAAATATTATATATATCATAAATTATACATGGTAGATAGTACCTATGTGAGGTGGAGACATTTGAATTATCATAAGATGGTAGTTTTGCTAATAGTCTTGATTATGGTGTTATCTGGATTTAGCATTATCATGAATTCTACACAACAAACCTCTCAAAAGAATTATACAATAAAACCTTTTGCGCAAAGTTCAAATACATTATATATTAATAACACATTTTACATAAACGACACAATAAAAGATCCTCTGACAGGTATGTATGGTATGTATGGATTTGATACTAATGTTGTGATAGGAACTACAGGGGCTCTTATAGTTACAAATGCTACTGTATACTTTTTAGAAGATAGTTTGCATCCTATAACATTAAATGTGTATGGGAGTTTGATATTAAATAAAGCCACACTTACCTCAGTGCCTGACAGGCTATATCCATATGTAAATTTTACACTAAGCGCTTATTATAATGCAGTCTTGAATTTTAACAATTCTAAGCTCATATATCCAGGCTGGTTTAACGTATCTAACGACCAAAATGTGTATATAAGTAATACTGTCTTTGATAAGTTATCACCGCAGAATTTGACGCTATTGCAAAGTTATAATTTTCCTACGAGTCAAATACCTTTAGTCAGCTATGGTCCTACTCCTTATTTTTATTCATCAAATGTGCATCTGATAAACGTTTCTTTTTCGAACTTATTTGAGCATACTGCCAGTACTTCAACCACCTTTGCACATGTATCGAGCACTACTACATTTCCAATCTCAGTTACACCTTCAAGCAGCACTACACTGCTTGCCAATGCTTTTAAAAGTCTATTACCTGCTTATTTGCCAGAGCTCACGCTTACTAATGCTACGATATTCATGACATATAATGTAACAGCAGGCTATAATCAGAGTTCATATATTACTGTATCACTAAATAATTCACAGTCCCAGTTTCCACCAGTACAGCTAGCAAACTATTCTAAAGGAAAAACTTCATCATTTACTGAAAACTTGGCATTTAGTACTTTCCCTGTAAGCTTACAATATTTAAATGAAGTAAATAATTTGATAATAAAGATTACCCCACCTAAAAAGGGTACTGTTACAATTTATAGTTTAACACTCAATTTATCTACTGATCCAAGCTTATTAAACTTTGGCTTTTATAAATTTAATTTTAATGTTATTCATTCTACTGTATATGGCAAAGACATTTTTATAGATGCCAATTATAATGCTAGTTCTGGCAATCCTGATTATAATGCTATTTATCTGAACCAGAGTACTGCATACTTCCTAAACCTAACAGTTTCTAACACTCCTATAAAACAGGATCCACCATATATTATAGATTCCTCATCAACAATTTACATATTTAGATATGCGAATATTAAGATACAGAATTTTGATCATACTAATATTTCAAACGCCATTATTAGTAACCGGGGATATGAAGATTCTCAGAGCCTGAATAATACAGTAAATAGCTTAAATACTATGGTTTTGAGATATTTCAATTATTCACCTAGCTACAACATTACTAACAAATCTGGAGTTGCATCGATCCCGTTGCTATCTGACATCATTCAGAGTCCATACTGGCCTAACTCAAATTATGTGGGTAACTATAATTTTACAGTTTGGGCATCTGGCTATTCGAAAATATTGGTAACGTTTGATGCATCGCTTTCGTATTTTCCATTTTTGACTGTTGCATCTAATAATGTTGATAGAACTGTAACGGTTACGATTCCGAACATCAAGGCTATTTCTATTATGACCAAACCATATTTTATACAGTATGATACCTATGCAATATCCGCAATTTTCAATGTTACTGGCTCTAGCATATATAATGTACCAATTACATTCTATATAAACACTCCTGTCCCTACTTATTTGTATAGTACAATAAACATGATCCTGGGCGTGAACAATATCGCCACTGTTTACTGGACAGTACCTAATACAGTATACGGAAACTTTACTATTACTGCAACTGCCAATCCCTCTCATTCGATATTCGAAACCAATTACACTGATAACAGTGTTTCTGCGCCTATCAAGATATATCCTAATATAGATATTGGCGTATCACAAATTACTGCAATGAGCACAGTATTGTATCAAAACAACACGTTATCATTTTCTATTTTCAATCATGGCTGGGACAATGCAAATAATGTACCAGTCACTGAGCTTATGCAGTATCCTAACGGTTCTGTAGTTTCTAAAAATATAATCTTGAGCATACCTGCCAATTCATCCGTACCAGAAACATTTGTGTTTTATGCAAATGTAGCAGGCACATATACATTCTCTGTTGATGCTCAATATTACTGGGATTATAATCAGAATAATAACATTGCATCTAACACTTTTGTGTTTGGACTTGATTATTATCCAATCAGCTTTAACTATTCGATCGTATCGAATATATCCTCATTAAACAATATCATGACGCTCAACATTTCTAGTGTTATTGGATTAACTGGTGCTAATTTAACTAATGCTCCGTCGATAGCCGTTGAATTTTATGATTATTCAAATAATATTACGATTGGTCAAAGTTATACCTCCATAATTAATGGGAAGCTTGTTAGCTATTTGATTACTAGCTATTTTGTATATGGTCAAAATTACAGAATTGAAGTGATAGTAAATCCAAATCATGCAGTTGCAGAAACAAATTACAATAACAATGTCCTATTTTATACATTGAGAATTCCAGCATTCATGGTCTATTCTGTGCCACAGTACACTATGATCGTAAATGGCACTGCTGATCAAATTTATGTAAACACCACCCTTATGCAGGGTCCTGCAAATAATGTGAATATTTCATTG
Organism: Thermoplasmatota archaeon; assembly: GCA_031961865.1. Taxonomy (GTDB): domain Archaea; phylum Thermoplasmatota; class Thermoplasmata; order Thermoplasmatales; family ARK-15; genus JAVRLB01. The sequence goes on from JAVRLB010000022.1 coordinate 3,238, forward strand.
ATATTTGCAGGCTATCCTACTTTGCAATTTTCAAATTATACAGCATTAATCAATACTGGGCAACCATATAATGTAGTATTTACTTTAAACACCTCTAAAATACCAAATTTGATGAATAACCATAACAAAATTACTTTGACTTACGAAGTTTTATTAACATATCGTCAATTATCTGGATATTATTATATAGTTACTACCTCCTATATTACAGTATTAGAGAAACCTATACTCTCTATATCTACATTCACAGTAATAAAAAACAGTTACGTATCCAATACGTCCAAGATAGCGCAGGGGCTAAGTTTCAATATATTTATCAACATTTATAACATTGGTGGATCCACTGCGTACGGGCCCATATTTTTGAACATTACAGATGGGTCAAAAGTACTTTATGATTCTAACTTTACAGTGAATCTTGCCGCGGGGAGCAACAGCTCTGTAAATATAGCATACGTTGCCACGTTAATTGGAAAGCATACTTTAAATGCAACTATTATCTATAATGGAGTACAGAAGACTACGATTTATAATACTAGATCACTAATCTTTACAGTTATTCCTCCAGCTATAAGGTTGATAATAACTTCGCTTTCTTCAGTCACACTGATACAGAAACAGACACTGTCTTTTATTGTGTATGCAGAAAATGAAAATGCATCTGCACAAAAAGGATATACTGTTTATACTCCAGGAGTAACAGTCTTTGCCACTGTAGCTGGTGTTACGCAGTCTTTAACAACTAACAATTTTGGATATGGGGTATTCAAGTTTGTGGTCGAAAAAACAGGTACCTATCCATTATTAGTAAAATATAACTATGCTGGAGTCAGTTCCTCATACATACAGACTGCTTTAATTACTATAAAATCACCTCCATTAGTTATACCCTGGCTATTAATTATAATTGTAGTTATTATAGCAGCAGTTGGTGGATTTTTAGGATATACTTATTATTCATACAAGAAAGTAGAGAAAAATGTTATGGTTTGTGGAAACTGTGGTGCTATAATCAAAGCAGATGCGGAAAAATGTCCAGTTTGTGGTGTAGTATTTGAAAAAGACAAAGTAAAATGCAGTGAATGTGGTGAATGGATCAAGGTAGATGATAAATACTGTCCAAACTGCGGAGCTTTATTTATTAAAAAAGAAGATCCAGAATACGAGCATCTATCAGCTATGAAGCAGAAATATGACATATTCGTGCAGAGATTTAAAGATGAGGCTAAGCGAGATCTCGGAGAGAAATACACGCCAGAAGAATTTACAAAGTGGTGGCAGGCAAAAAATGAATATATCTCTTTCGAGGCCTGGTTAAAGCAACAGGAAGAAGAGAAGAAAGAAGAAACAATTAAATGCCCCGTCTGCGGCTCATTAAATCCAAAGACTGCAAAGGTATGCAGTGTATGTGGTGCCTCACTGGTAAAGGAGAAGAAAGAAGAAACACCTCCTGAAAAACCACCTGAATCACCGCCATCTGAACCAGCTCCCAAAACAGAAGAAAACAAAGAAGAACCGGTTGTAAAGAGAAAAGTAATAAAGAGAATTGTTCCTGGCGAAGAAAAGAAATAAATAATTTTTCTTTTTTTATTTACTATTTTTTCAATCAGATACTACACTTTTTACACGTTCCATAAGTCCTTCTGGATTCTTGTAATATGCAGAAACTATCCTTGCAACATCTGTATAGTTTACAGCTCCTATCTTTTCCATATAAGTAAGAATTTGTTCTCTGCGTTTTACTTCAATTTCCATTCTTCTCGGATTCCAGTTTCTTATATTTCCAATTTTTTCATAAACATAGCTATGTCCGCTAAAACTGAACACATCATCTGCAGGATTCCAGGTATATGCATTGTTTGTCACCAGCTCTCCTGTTTCAGGGTCAATAGTGACAATTTCAGTGATATTTTTTACTCTCCTGGTCATTTTTGTACCAACTTTTACCTGAGCTTGAAGTATAACAATGTCCAGTGAGGTAAGTAGAGACCTTGGCAGATTTATAGGATCGTTTTCTAGCCTGTGAACCATTTTCTTCACATCTTCTGCATGAAACGTAGAATAGCAGGTCTTACCGGTAGCCATTGCCTGAAATACTGTATATGCCTCTGCGCCTCGCACTTCCCCGACCATTATATACTGTGGTCTCTGTCTTAATGCTGCAGCCAGCAGATCGAACATATCTATTTCTCCTGCTCTCTTGCCAGATACTACATTAAACTCTCCAAATCCCTCTCTTACTAGGCTGGGTATCCAGTTTTCTTGAGGTAAATTCAGTTCTCTAGTATCTTCAATGCTTACAATCTTTTGTTGTGGTGGAATGAACAATAATATTGCGTTCAAGGTTGTAGTTTTTCCAGAGGCAGTACCTCCTACTACGATCATGCTCATTCCGTTTTCTACAGCAAGCCATACATAAGCCATCATCTCTCTGGACATAGTTTTAAACTTTATAAGATCCAGAGGAGTAAACGGGTTAGGCTTGAACCTTCTTATCGTGAACGAAGAACCTCTCTGTGTCACGTGCTTTCCCAGCGTAGTCTGCAATCTGGAACCATCAGGTAATGTTGCATCGATCATTGGATTAGCCACTGATATATGCTTCCCACTTTTCTGGACGATCCATATTACAAAGCTGTTTAATTCTGATTCGTGTTCAAATTTTATGTTTGAACGAATTGAGCCATATCGTCTGTGATATATATATATCGGAATATTCAGCCCATCGCAGGAAATATCCTCAACATTGGGATCGTGCATAGGAACCTGAATGAGCCCAAAACCAATAAAGTCTCTAATAATATAATATTTTATTTTTTCAGTGGATATAGGAGAAAGTTTTAAATTAAGGTCTTTAACTGTCTGCTCGATGAGAGTATAGATATATTTTATGCGCTCAGCGTCTATTTCATAATCTTTAAATTCTACAAGCGCAATCAAATGTTCTTTGATCTTTGAAATAGTTACCTCTTCTTCGCTACTTAGAGAAGGTTCAATTATTTCGTAAATATATTCATTATATTGATTATTAAATAATATACGCACATAAGAGTATGGTTTCTCTATAACATTAACTTCAATCTCACTGATATTTTTATCTGTGATCTTTGGAATGACTGTAATATTATCAATTTCTTTCTGCTCCTGAAACTTTATTTTGTGAGGTTCATTACTATTAAGTTTCGGTTTAAACAGATTGAACCCTTTCGTTTTTTCTTTGCCTGATATCATTTAAATCAACCCCAACATCTTGAAAAACACATAACCACCAAAAAACAGTGCAACAGCAGTAATTAATCCACTTCCATATTTTCCATCTTTCAACACTCCTGCTAAGATACCATCCCCAAGAGCGCTTATCAATGCTGAAACTACAAGCAAAAACTCTATGGTAGGGATATATGTGTAAGCAATGCCTTGGAAACTACCAGATACTGGAACACCTTTTAGACCGGTCGCAAGAGAGCTACCTGCTTTTAGCATCTCTGGCAAAAATGAGGTTGCAAGTATTAAAATAGTTGCAATAAACACTCCGAACGAGATGATCATTACAAATGTATATGTTTGCATATCTACCACTCTTTCTTTTTCAACAAGTTGTGTTTCTTTTGCAGCATGTGCAACCATAGTAAGTACATCTGCAACGTTACCACCAGCCTCGTTAGCTTTTATTATGATAGATACCATTCTGTTAACTAGCGGCGTGTCTACGCGAGCTCTAAAATACTCTAATGCTTGATTTACCGGCACACCAATCTGTATCTGGCCAGCCATCTTTTTTATCTCGTCTGTTAATAAACCATATCTACCGGTAGAAGCGACCATGATAGCATCTGATAAGGTCATGCCGAACCTTCCGGCTTCCGCAACATCTCTCAGAAAATCCGGAAGGCGATCTTCAATCTTCTTTATTCTTTTCTGAGCGTAATAAAAGTAAATTCCATAAGGTAATAACAACACAGTTATGCCATAAATAACGAGATCAATAGGTCCTATAGGTCCTATTTTTATAGAGCGCACATAAAACAATAGTGCTAAAGATACCAGTGCAACTGTGCCAATAATTGAGAGAGTCAAAATTAAGATCTCTATTTTCTTCATTATTTAGTCACCTCAGCACTAGTGGAATGTATGAAAAATGCAAACATACCTATAAGAACAGGCAACATCAAAAATACGATTACATAAAGAACCATCACTGAAACCGGCGCCATAGACTGATTGATAAGTGCCATTATAGCTATAATAATTATTAAGAATAAAGGAAATGCTACACCCACAGTAACAAAGGTTTCTGCAAACAAAGATAATGTTTCCATAGTTTTTTTCATCTGCAGTCTAAGCTCTTTTTCGTATTCTTCAGATTTTAAAATAAAGTACGGTTTTAGAGCACCACCAGAGGTAGAGGTCGTAACTACCCCCTGTAAAAATTCGGTCCATTTCAAGCTTGGGGATCGTTTAGAGGCATCTTTTAGTGAAGTTAAAATATCCTTGCCGAGCAATTCAGTGTCTCTGGTGATCCACTCTGCTTCTTTTGTAATCTCTCCATACTCTTTTCTTCGTGCCAGTTCTTTAAATATTATATCCGGTGTAACATTAGCAGAAGCTAAGGCAGAGATAAAATTCATTGCAGGTGAAATTTTATTATCTATATCCTTTCCTCTCTTCTTGGCAACTGAAGCAGGCTGAGAGATAATAAGTTGATAGACTATGAACGGTACGATCACTGCTAGAACAATAGATAATACACTTAAAATTACTATTCCGATTATAGAGAAAAATATTGCAAATACTATGAGCGGTAGTACTGGAATAAGGCTGACAAATATACTGTATGCTATATATTCTTCAGGTCTCAACAGGATATGCGATTTGGCTAGATCTTCTTCCAGCTTCGCTTTATTCTTAAATTTATGGGTTAATATATATTTTGAAAGAAGTTTCCAGGCTATTTTCTGTATGGCATTAAACTTGATATATTGTGGAACTGATCCTTTTGGTAGCTTAATCTTATATGATCCTGTAGTTTTCTGAACTGTTCTTTTAATTTTAAAAAAATCTTTTCTCTGAACCTCGAATTTTTGGAACTCATCCTGCGGTAAATCTGCCATTTTAATTAACCTCCGCAAGTTCTTTAGAAATTGCGTCGTAAAGCGCTAGTGGATCTTTATAATAGTTAGTAATGACAGCCCAGATATCCCTGTAATCTGCTATATTTTTCTTATAAATATATTCAAGTACTTTTGTTCTTCTGGCAAATTCCTGCTCCATTTCATCATAAGTCCAGTTTTTGAGAGCCATAATCTTATCAAAAAGATAACTGTGACCTTTGTATATATATGTATCATCCTTCTGATTCCACTCAAATACCACGTTGGTTATCAACTCTTCAGTTTCAGGTTCAAATCCTACGATTTCTACAACCTCTTTAATTCTTCTAACCACATTATCTTTAAATTTAGTATGTGTTAAAATAATTACATTATTAAGCGCAGTCATTAATATCCTGGGGCAACTTATGGGTGGATTTTCGAGTCTGTGAATCATCGCTTTGACAGATTCTGCATGCATAGTAGAGTAAGTAGTATGTCCGGTAGCCATCGCTTGAAACATTGTATATGTTTCTTTGCCTCGCACTTCTCCTACTATTATATAATTTGGTCTTTGCCTTAATGAAGCTCGAACAAGATCATACATATCTATCTCCCCTGCTGATTTGCCAGCAAGACTGCGTTCTCCAGTACCGCTTCTTGTGGTTCCGGGTATCCAGTTTTGATGTGGCAAGTTAATTTCTCTAGTGTCTTCTATACTCACTATTTTTGCAGCAGGAGGTATAAACATTGTGACAACATTCAGCGTAGAAGTTTTCCCAGCCGCAGGGCCACCTACAATAATCATAGACTCTCCAATTTCTACACCCAGCCATAAATATGCTAATAAATCAGGCGAAGCTGTGCCAAATTTCAATAAGTCAGTAGGGGTAAAAGGTTTCTCTTTATATCTGCGAATTGTAAAGGTACCGCCACGCGTAGTAACCTCTCGACTGTATGTTGCTTGAACCCTATGTCCTTCTATAGTAGTACCATCTAATATAGGCTCAGAGACAGAAATTTGCTTACTGCAACGCTGCCCTAAATACACAATAAATGAATTCAGTTCATTATCATCCTTAAACATTAATGATGTTTTAATAGATCCATATTTCTTGTGAAATATATATATCGGAACTTTGACCCCATCACAAGATATATCTTCGATCTCTTCATCCATAATCAGGGGATCTATTTTCTGGTAATTGATAAAGTTTCTAACTATATAATACATGAGCTTTTGCTTGCTGAGATCATCTATTTTTATATCTCTAGACTCTAAAAACGTGGATACAGAATCTTTTAAATATCTCTCTTTGTCTTTTATGGAAGTAATAAACCACTCGTATTTAATAGTCTTTTCAAGAGTCTCACTGACATCTTTCACTAATTTTGCAGTAGCGTCATTGAGAGGTGGTTCGATAGCTTCATAAATATATTCATACTCTTTTTTGTTATATAATATTCTTGCAAAAGTATATGGTCTTGTGATCGGATATATCTCGATTGTATCAAATATTTCTGGATCAACAGCTTGAATCGGCGTAATTACACTACCCTCATCTAAACTACCTACTGATTCTTTAACTCTTAATTTACTTTTGTTTATATTCCCGAATATTCGTGAGCCAATGTTTTCGAATAGGTTTTCTTTTTCGCCTGCTTTTTGCATATAGTTTATATCCTCCTCATTTATTGAGTAATTGATACATACAAATAAACGTTTAACACTGTAACCGATACTACATTTGTAAATTCTAAATCGTTTGAACTTGGATTATTTGTAATAACCTGATTGCTGTTTGCAGCATTTTCATAATATTGTAACATTGCATAATTAAAAGTAGTGTTGAAAGTAACATTTACATCTTGAGACGACAAAGAATATACATTTTTCTGTGTTCCGACAAGTGTGATTTCTATGCCTCTCGTATCTGTGCCTGTAACCACATCTGAAGTACCATAAATATGCTGCATTACAAAGCTCAAATGCACACCACCACTACTATTAGTAGCACTAAAATCACTGCCAACCAAAATCACAGATGCATTGCTCTGAGCGAGATTGGTGCGCACTAATGCACCGTTAAAGTAAATAAATGACTCAGGAACATAGTATCTGTTTGGCGCTATAAATTCAATAGAGCCACCAGCATATAGATTGATTACCCCTATCCCTGAGGAATAGAAAGAAATGTTCATAAACTGATTTGAAAGATTTTGAGCAAATGGATTTATTTCAAGTTCTCCCGTAGTCTGCTGTGCAAAAAGTGGGATTCCAGAAGCACCCAAAGTAACTGGAGCATAAGTGGAGTAATTCAAGTCATTTGTGATTGTAAGCATGTCTACTTCGGTTCTGATCTGCGAAAATTGGCTGAGCACTTGCATATCATGCTGTTCTTCATTGGTTTTCATATACACAGGCACATACTGCGTAACGAATGTAGATAAAAGTGTTATAAATAACAATAATGAAAACAGTGTGCCTATAACCGATGCAATTCCCTCTTCTTTATCATATACAATCTTCATTAATAACTCATCTGCCTCATCTTTGTACAGCACTAAATATAGCTAATCTCTATATAAACTTTATTGAGCAAGACCTTATTTTTAATCAGATTGATTATATGTATAGTTTGAAATAAGTCAAGATTTTGCATTTTTTATAATCTTAAATTTGCTCAATCTTCTTCTATATACATTATTCCTTTTGAAAACTCAATCATAGCTAAGCCTTTTCCAAGGTAAGTTTTCTTTGTAATCACCGAAATATCTGAAAGTGAAATCAAATTGCCGTTAAACATATACCCATTCTTAATCTTTTGATAATATAACTCAGGATCAGAATTTATTAAGCTTGCAAATTCTTGAATGTGATCTTTCAAGATAGGTCCCAGCAATTTAAGATTTGGCAAAATCTGTGTAATCTCCTCTTTTAAATCTGCATCTTTCATTATGTCTAAATTTTTAATGTGCAAAGTTTCTTTTAATACATGAATAATATCTGGGTGGATCGGTCCAGATATTATATGCACAGATTCTATGGGCTTGGACAACGGATACCCACTGTCACTTTTCCAGTGCCTCAGTTTTGATACTAGTTCTTTGGCAAGTTCGCCATCTTCCCGTGCATTGATATCTTCAAACATCGGCTCAGGCCATTTACTTCTGTGAATAGATTCTTTATTTTCAAAATCTCTGTATAGTTCTTGATATATCTCTTCTGTTACATGCGGTAAAATTGGAGCAAACATCTTTAAAGTACCTAAAAACACGTTGTAAAGTGTGTTTTTTGTATTATTATCATTTTTGATCCTGAATTTTATCATCTCTATATACTGATCAGCAAGTTCATGCCATAAAAAATTCTCTAGTATTCTGATAGCTTTGTCATAACGATACTGATCCATGAATTCTGTAACACTCTTTACTACACTGCTGTACTTATCTATGATCCAGTTGTTAATCAAATCTGATTTGGTCATCGATCCCGGATCTGAAACATTCAATTTTACAAAATTGGCAATATTAAATAATTTTAAAATGAGCCTGTTTCCATGAGTTATCTCTTTAAGCCTGAATGGAGTATCTTCACCCAGAGTACATTGAGCAGTAAAATATCTGAACGTGTCTGCGCCGCTTTCTTTAATTATTTCCAGTGGATTTACCACATTACCCCAGGAAGTATGCATGGGTCTACCGTCAGGAGCCAGGATATGTCCATCTATGAAAATATCAGACCATGGCTCTTTTCCAGTCAAAATTTTACATCTGTATAAGCTGTAAAAAGCCCAGGTGCGGATAATGTCATGTGCCTGTGGCCTAAGGCTCATCGGGTACATATACTCGAAATTTTGAGATCTGAGCCATTCTGAATTGTAAAGTGGAGATATCGATGAGTCCATCCAAGTATCAAATACATCTTCTACGCCCTTTAAAGGTGCATTACATATCGGGCAATTTTTAACTTTGTATGGCTCTATTGTTGGATCAATGTTAGATTCTCTCTTTTTCAATTCTTCAATATCTGGGAAAAAATAGTGCCCGTTTTCACATTCCCATGCTGGTATCGGCGTTGCAAAATATCTATGTCTCGAAATGACCCAGTCCCAGTCCAGGCTGTTGATCCACTCTATAAGCCTTACTTTCATAAAGTTAGGGTACCAGTTCAGTTTTTCTACGCTTTCAAGCATCTCTTTTTTAAAACTTAGAGTTTTTAAGAACCACTGCTTTTTTTGTATGATCTCTATCGGTGTGCCACATCTCCAGCAGGTACCTACAGTCTGTTTTATATTTTCCTGCTTTAATAATAATCCCTGTTTTGATAGATCTAATATAATCTGAGCTCGAGCCTGTTCAATAGTCAATCCTTTATATCCAGACAGTTCATTCATTATGCCTCGGTCATCAAAAACCTCGATTAAATCAATCTTATATTTTCTCACAAACTCTAGATCTGATTTGTCTCCAATAGTGCAGATCATCATTGCTCCAGTACCAAATTTTGGGTCAACGGAAGAATCTGCCACAACTGGAACTTTCTTGTTATAAATGGGCGTAACAACATTTTTTCCTATAATGTCTTTATACCTCTCATCTTCTGGATTTACTGCAATAAGCACGCATGCAGATATGAGCTCTGGTCTAGTTGTGGCTATTAACAGGTCACGGTCTTCAATTTTGAATTTAATATAGTTTAATTTTGAATCTCTTTCAAAATAGTCTATTTCTGATTCGGCAATGGCAGTATTGCATCTGGGGCACCATGTTATAGGATACTCTTTTCTATACACCAGATCTTTCTGAGCCATCTCTAAAAAAGTAAGCTGTGTAATCTTTCGATAGTAAGGTGCGTCAGTCTGATAATATATGCTAGGATCCATAGATTCCCCTAATATTTCAAACTGCTCAATCATAGAGTCAATCATTGAATTTGCAAATTTTTCACATAATTTTATAAATTCATGGCGATCTGTTTCTGCCATCTTAATATTATATTTTTTTTCTACATTTACTTCTATCGGCATACCATTAACGTCAAAACATAATGGAAAAAATACATTAAAGCCCCTCATTCTTTTGTATCTTGCAATAATATCTATATGCGTATAATGCACTGCGTGACCTATATGCAGTGTTCCACTCGCATATCTGGGAGGATTATCTATACTGTAAACATTCTTATCTGTTCTGTCAAATTGATAAATGTTATGTTCTTTCCAGTACTTTTGCCACTTCTTCTCGATAATGTGCAGATCAGTATTCATAAATCTGGATAATGCACATAATTTAAAAACTTTTTTATTATGATAATGAAAAAAGCTTACGATTTAAGTTCTATCTCTATGTGTATTCCATCTGGGATCTGAATTCTCATTAACTGTCTCAATGCTCGCTCATCTGCATCAATATCCATCATTCTCTTGTGCACTCTCATTTCCCAGCGTTCCCAGGTTGCAGAACCTTCACCATCAGGGGATTTTCTAACAGGCACAGTCATTCTTTTTGTAGGCAGCGGTATAGGCCCAAAAAATTCAACACCAGTTCTCTGTGCGATTAACTTAATCTGTTCACATACATCTTCTACTTTTTTATATTCTGTTCCAGACAAAAGAATTCTTGCTTTATATAAAACCATCTAAATCACCAAAAAATTAAAAAAAAAGTTTTTAAATCTCTTTTTTAACAAGATCCAAACAGAGTCCTGCGGCAATAGTCATTCCCATATCTCTGATCGCAAATCTTCCCAGCTGCGGAAACTCAGAAGATTTTTCAATAACCATGGGTCTTGTTGGGGTAACTTTTACTATTGCAACATCTCCCGCTTTTATAGTATCAGGATGCTCTGCCTTAGCAGCACCAGTTCTTGGATCTAAAGTTTTTACTAACTCAGAGATTACACATGCTACCTGTGCAGTATGCGCATGAAATACTGGTGTGTATCCTGCTGCTATAACACTTGGATGTGTCAATACAACAATCTGCGCAGTGAACTCGGACACCACGGTTGGTGGGTGATCAGTCTTTCCAGCAACATCTCCTCTTCTAATATCTTTTGAGGCTATGTTTTTTACATTGAATCCTATATTATCTCCAGGCTCTGCTTTCTGCATTGGTTGATGATGCATTTCAATACTCTTGACCTCTCCTACTTTGTTAGACGGTAAGAATATTAACGTATCATTCACTTTCAATACTCCTGTTTCTACCCTCCCAACAGGGACAGTTCCATGACCAGTTATAGAATAAACATCCTGGATCGGAATTCTTAAGGGTTTATCTACAGGCTTGTCAGGAGGTTTCAAAGCATCAAAAGCATCTACTAAAGTAGGTCCTTTCCACCATGTTATTTTGTCAGAGTGCTTCACTACATTATCTCCATAAAAACCACTGATAGGCAAGAATGGTATATCTTTGTATCCTACTGATTTTAATAATTTTTCAAGTTCTGCTTTTACTTCATTGAATCTTGCTTCACTGTATGGTGGAGTTGTTGCATCTATCTTATTTATTGCTACAATCAAATTAGGTACACCAAGTGCTCTGGACAAAAATATGTGCTCTTTAGTCTGTTCCTGCACTCCTTCTTTAGCAGAAACGATCAATACTGCCGCATCTGCCTGAGAAGTACCTGTAATCATGTTTTTTACGAAGTCTCTGTGTCCCGGTGCATCTATAATCGTAATGTAATAGTTCTTAGACTCAAATTCTCGATGAGCTACATCTATAGTAACTCCTCTCTCTCGCTCTTCTTTGAGCCTGTCCATTACCCAGGCAAACTCAAATGTTGCCTTTCCTTTTTCTTCAGCTTCTTTTCTATATTGTTCAATAATCCTGCTGTCAATTGCTCCCGAATCTAATAGTAATCTTCCAACAGTTGTAGATTTTCCGTGATCTACATGTCCGATGAATACTATATTTAAATGTGTCTTGTTTGATACCATTTTTTTCCCTCCAAGGGTTTTATTTTTTTCTTTTTTTTAATTTATTAGTTTACCAATATACAGTCGTTATATATATTCTTTTTTACAGCCCTGCATAATATGCTTCGTCATAAGGCTCAGGCTTTAGCCCTTTTCTCTCTCTGATCTTTCGTACAACCTCATCCATCAGTTCTCTTGGCACTTTCTCATATCCGAAATTCTCTGTAGACCATAAAACTCTGCCACTTGTGGCGGATCTTATAGCCGAGGCAAACCCGAACATGTCCGCAACAGGTACTTTTGCTACTACCGACGTTTCATAATCCAGCTGCTGAATATCCAAGATTACACCTCTTCTCTGCTGCAGTTCTCTAGTCACATTGCCGATCACTTCTGTGGGTGCATTGATAAATACCTTTTGTATAGGCTCTAATAGTATTCTGTCTCCCTGCACAATGGCTCCGTAAATTGCATTTCTGATTGCTGGTATTACCTGTGCAGGACCCCTGTGTATACTGTCTTCGTGTAACTTTGCATCTACTAGCTTTAATTTGACACCATATAACTTCTCGTTTGCCAATGGCCCTTTGACAACAGATTCAAGATATGACTGTTTGATCAGTTCCATTGTTTCATTTAAGTACTGAATACCCCAGGTCATGTCCAGTAATACTGTTGACTCTTTTATAGCCTCTATTCTCTTTGCTTCTTCTTTGTCAAAGCCAAGATCCTCGAATTTTTTGGCCAGGGCTTTCTTATCCTTAAATCTGTCTCCCTGCGGTAACTCTCCTTCTATCAATGCTTCTGTAATCTTTTCTTCTAAAGGTTCTGCAGTGATGTAAAACTTGTTGTGCTTGTTTGGAGATTTTCCTTCAAATGGTCCTCCTTTATGAGCTAAGCTCTCTCTGTAAACTACAATCGGCTCTGATGTGTTTACCTCTACTTTGTAATCATTTATAATACGATAAAGCGTAATTTCTAAATGCAATTCACCCATACCAGATATCAGATGCTCTCCAGTCTCCTGGTTTATTTCAATCTGTATTGAAGGATCTGCTTTACCAACCATTCTTAACACTTCTATCAATTTCGGAAGATCCTTGGTATGCTTAGCTTCAATTGCAATAGTTACTACTGGTTCAGTATAGTGTCTCATTGCCTCAAAAGGCTCTAAATTACTCAATGAACTGACTGTAGAACCAGCAATGGCATCTTTCAATCCTATTAACGCTACAATGTTTCCAGCAGTGATTTCGTCGATGGGTATTCGATCTGCACCTACCATCAGCGCTAATTGCTGAATCCTATATTGTTTACTGCCCAAACCGCTTATATATAGTTCGTCCCCTTTCTTTACAGTGCCAGAGAATACTCTAGCTACTGCTATCTCTCCCGCGTGCAGATCTATAATTATTTTTGTGATCATCAATACTGCTGGCCCTTTCGCATCTGCAGTTAACATGCTCTTAGCTACATCCGAGTTCAGATCACCTTTCCAGATCTGCGGTATTCTGTATTTTTGAGCTTCTAAGGGTGTTGGCAGATGATAAATTACCATATCCAAAACTACCTTGTGCAGTGGAGATTTTTTAGCCAACGTCTCTTGCTCTCCTTTCTGTACATAGTCATATATATCCTTGAAACTGATATTCGATTTTTTCATGTAAGGAATGCTTATTGCCCAATTGTTAAACGCAGATCCGAAAGCTACAGTCCCTTCTTCTACTTTCAATGTCCACTTATCCTTAAACTCTGGCGCACAGTACATCTTTATTAACCGATTCACATCCGTGATAATCTTTGCAAACCTTTTTTGCATATCTTCAGGCCCTAATTTTAGTTCGTTGATCAATCGATCTACTTTGTTTATAAATAATACAGGTTTTACTTTTTCTCTCAACGCCTGACGCAAAACAGTTTCAGTTTGTGGCATAACTCCTTCTACAGAATCCACAACCAAAATTGCGCCGTCCAGGGCCCTTAACGCTCTCGTTACATCCCCACCAAAGTCTACGTGGCCTGGTGTATCTATGAGATTTATTAAATACTCTTTTCCTTCAAAATCATGAACCATTGATGCTGCTGCTGCATTAATGGTTATACCTCTTGCCTGCTCTTGCTCATCATAATCTAATACTAGCTGTTTTCCAGCAAGCTCTTCACTCATCATTCCTGCTCCCGCTATAAGATTATCACTGAGCGTCGTCTTTCCATGATCTATGTGCGCTATTGTGCCTATGTTTCTTACTCGTTCAAGACTATTAATAATAGTCATTGCTTTCTTAATATTCTCTTCTTTACGTCCCAATCTAATCACCTTTCTTAAAAAAAATTTATCGTGCCGATGCTGCTACTCTCTCAATTTCCTCTTTTTTATTTATAGCAAAGCTACCCATTTCACGATTTGAAGCTTTCAAAATTTCGTCCGCTAAACAGTTTTCAATGCTCTTTACATTTTTAAAAGAAGCATTAGTAGCACCTATGGCTATGTTTCTTATGGCAAGATCCAGTCTTCTGGAAGGAGATACATCCACAGCTTTTGGAATCGCAGCCCCACCCATCTTAAGTCTCGTGATTTCTTCTCTCGGTGCTGAGTTCTGCAAAGCATCAATATATATCTGCAATGGATTCTTTTTTGTTTTTTCATAAATAATATCAAAAGCAGTTTTTACAACTCTGTACGCACTCATCTTCTTACCATTATATTTACCAGTTCTCATCATATCGTTTATCAGTCTCTCAACGATATTCATGTCTTTCTTTCCTAAATGTTTTCTACCATAAACTCCATGCGAATGCAGTACAAGCATGGGCCTAAGGCTTATATACTTTGTTAAGCCGGGATCAGTAACAACTACATCGGAAGTACTGTACTTCCCAAATATTAAAAACTCTACCATCAAGATCACCTTACAGGTTTCTCCTTTCTACCTTTAACAAGCTCTAACAGTGATATGCCATTTACTTTAGAAACTTTAAACCTGACCCCAGGGATATCTCCTTTAGATCTGCCTAATCTGCCACCTATCCCTTCAATTACCACTTCATCATGCTCATCAATATAGTTTATTGCACCATCTCCTGGTGTAAAAGCGGTAACTATTCTCCCGTTTTTGATAAGCTGTACCTTTACAGCTTTTCTTATAGCAGAATTGGGTTGTTTTGCCTCTATCCCAATCTTTTCAACAACAATAGCTTTCGCCTGCGGAGATCCTTCTAACGGATCACTTTTCTCTTTCAATCTGAGAACTCTTTTTTTGTAATATCTATTACTCCATTTTAGAGATTGACGACTTTTTTTCAATTTTCTAGCTGTATTATATCCATTGGCCAATAACATCACCTTTCTATTAAAGTAGTTGAGCCTAATTAGATTCTAATATATATACATTTTCTTATCAGCGGTTGTCAAATTTACGTTGATAATTTAATTTCCATAAGTTGTCTGATAAACCCATCTCAACGATTAAGTTCAAAGATCTGGCACTATCTAAAGCCAAATTGATGAACGTTTTTACAGCTATTTTAAAGTATCTATATCTATTCCACAAATATTGCAGAGCTCTTTATGCAATTTTTCTATTCTTAAAGCCTCTGCAACCAGATTTTTGGAAA
>JAVRLB010000022.1:18968-20990 GCA_031961865.1 Thermoplasmatota archaeon
ATCTAAAGCCAAATTGATGAACGTTTTTACAGCTATTTTAAAGTATCTATATCTATTCCACAAATATTGCAGAGCTCTTTATGCAATTTTTCTATTCTTAAAGCCTCTGCAACCAGATTTTTGGAAATGTAAGAATCTATGACCTTTTTTAAAGGTACTCTTTTCTGACCACTAATAAGATTATCTGCATGCGCTACAATTTTTTGTTCTATAGTCTCAGGGATAAGTGAATAGGATATGCCTAATTTTGATGAAGTATTAAGATCTAAACCCGCACCTATATGTCTCTCTACAATCTTTGCAACATCCTCTGGATACCCTAACTCTCTCACCATATTTGCACCTATTATGCCATGGTCCAATCCATTTGATCTAACACGCCCTATATCATGCAACATTGCTCCTATCTCAATCAACTTTAGATCGGCATTGCACATTGCCCCGATTTTAACAGCCAGTTCTGTTACAGCCTCTGAATGTTTTATAATAGAATCAGAGGCTCCTAGATCAATCAATACTTTTAAACCCTCACTTTTACTGTAAATTTTTAAATTCTTACCTTTTTTTGTGGGAATTACTCTGTATTCTCCATTAAACTTAAAATTCAGTTCTGCACCATTATGATACTTATCTAAAAATATTGCTAAGGCCGATACTTCGCTGTGCGGTTGATTAGTAACAGCAACATTAAAATCTGCTTTGTCATATACTTCTCTTGGAACTTTTTCACTACCCACTACAACTAACAGATCTTTCTCTCTTGGAATCTGATCAATTACTTCATTTAAAGGCAACCCATACATTGTCAAATGCACAATTGTTCCTTTGAACTCATCAATTACTCTTCTCCAGTTCAGTCCTGTGTAAATTTCAAAATTCCCACCAAATCTAGAAATCACGCTATTTACGGATTTTTCAAGGCTAAGATCTTTTGTTGAAACTAATATTTTATCAGCTCCGAAGGTCCTTGATACTAAAGCAACATGCGTGGTTATTCTTTTATCTCTCTCTATTCTGTGACCCAATCTAAGTATAGAAATCATAAGTTATCATATTTAAAATGTTCTTCATGTTTCTTGAATTCATTTTCTCTTAACACAGAAAATAAGAGCATCAATGTTGCCAAAAAAGTTAAAATAGCGATGATTGCAGTATATATAACAAGCGTTATGTCAAATTTTTGAAACATTAGTATTAAGATAAACACATTCATCATAATCAGAAGCCCGGATATAGTATTTGCTATGCCGGCAGATAGTTTTACAATATTTTTCAATCTAAGTTCATGCCACACTAGAAATAGAGTTGCTAATACCGTTATTATAAAAATAGAGGCAATGTATATAAGATCACTATAATGTGACAATGGATAAACTATAAAGTAGAAAAATAATATAATTGCACCATAAAGTATACCACTACTCAATCCCAGATATTCTTCAGCAACCAATTTTAATCTGTTGAACATAATTATCTTATCTTAGTTTTTCGATATTATGGCCTTTTAAAACAAGCTTATTTGATCTTTGAATTATACCTTTTAAAAAGTTAGGTGATATTTTTAAGCTGTCAATTACAGAACCAATATACAGAGTAGTTTTATCATCCATTAACTCCATCACTTTTTTCTCATATTTTTCTATTTCTTTATCAGAAATGTTTGCTACATACAAAACATCAGCAAGATCGCTAATAGCAAGCGTTAATGTAATCTGCACATGGTTATAATAACACTTATAGCTTTTTACTGGCCCCTGTGGAGTGTTTACCCATTGTACCTCTGCAATTTTGATCTTTTCTAAAAATAATACTGCATTCTTTCCTTCTTCACCATATTTTTTTTCAATCTCTTCTATGGTCTTCCAGTCTGTAGAAAGTTCTTGAAAAACCTCTTTTTTTATGTATGTATTAGCAAGATTTAATATAGATACTAGATCTGAAGGATCATCTACAACTTTTATCCTGTTCATAACTACTGTATTGTCAATCATTGATATATATTTTTATCTTTTATGAGGAGGT
>JAVRLB010000023.1:0-20272 GCA_031961865.1 Thermoplasmatota archaeon
CGCAGAAATTAGCAGGTTCTCATAGCCTGTCAATGCCGAATCTGCAGAGAGATCCTGAGGCACATAACCTATAATATCTCGAATTTTCTGCTCATCTTTAATAATATCATAGTCTAGTATCTTAACAGAGCCTGAGGTAGGCTTGATCAAAGTCGCCAAAATTTTTAATATCGTTGTTTTCCCGGCGCCGTTAGGGCCCAGCAGCCCAAATATCTCTCCTTTCTTTACGCTAAAAGATATATCATCTACCGCTTTTACCTTATTATTATATACTTTTACCAAATCTGAAACGTTAATAATTTCTTGCATGTTAAATTTGCCTCCATTTAAAAAAGCTCATCTAACGGTATATCCCTATACCCAGACTTGATTACATTGTATACCGTATCGACATCTATACTCTGAACCTCGTCCTGCTTTCTGAGCCATTCTAAGAACTCGTAAAGATCATCACTACTTTTCCCCCTGAAATGTATGAGGATATTATGTGAAGGGCCAAGGGATGTTGCAATATAATACACTCCCTTAATCTGCATCAATTTATCGACCAGCTGGTTGCTATTTGATGGAGGCTTGGTAGATATAGCCGCATGAATATGAAAGAGAAAACCAAACTTCTTTGGATCTAAAAGCGCTTTAACAGTAATGATCCCTTCTTTTTCAAGTCTTTCTCTTCTTCTCTTTATGGTATCGTTAGAAACTTTCAGTTCTCTCGCGATTTCTGAATCAGAAGTTCTTCCATACTCCTGCAAAATTCCGATAATTTTGAGATCTATTTCATCAATTTTTAATTTATTTTCATTTTTATTAAGTATATTTCTCATATTCTTATCAATTATTATTAATATTTCTTATTATTTAAGCTTTATCATAGAATAAAGCTTAAAATTTAGTTATTTACAAATTGCATTTTGTTATTTTATCTATTTATTGCCGAATTTCGATGCAATGGTTTAAATCAGAATTTTAATATAGATGAAAAACGATTCCTCCCCCGGTGATCAAGATATGCATTTGAAATTGTTTATACCAGGGCCAACTGAAGTTAGCGAAGATGTACTCAGAATTTTATCAACGCCAATTATTGGGCATAGATCAAAAGAGATGTCTGATCTCTATGAACGCATTCATAACAATCTTCAGAAATTTTTTAACACAAAATATGAAGTTGAGGTTTTTACTACCTCTGGAACAGGCCTTATGGAAGGAAGCATAAGAAATATCATACAATCCAAGGTACTAAATATTACCAATGGATCGTTCAGTGAGCGATGGTACAAAATTGCCCTCGCTAACGGCAAAGATGCTAAGGCACTAGAATATGAGTGGGGTAAGGCAGCCAAGCCAGAAGATGTCGAGAAAATTATGGAAAAAGATAAATTTGAGGGTGTTGCTTTGACTCATAACGAAACCAGCACAGGCGTTAGAACCCCAATAGATGCAATATCAGATGTTGTACACAAGCATGACGCACTGTTAATGGTTGATGCAGTAAGCTCTCTTGCGGGAGATCTCATAGATGTGAACAAAGCTGATGTGATATTTGCACCCACTCAGAAAGCGTTTGGATTGCCGCCAGGTCTGGCAATAGCATTTATAAGTCCTGCTGCTATGGAAAAAACAAAAACTGTCAAAGATCGAGGATATTTCTTTGATTTTGTTGCCATGCATGATTATTATGTTGAAAAAAAGCAGATTCCTGCAACGCCAGCAGTAACGTTCTTCTATGCTCTGGACTATCAGCTTGAGAAGATGATTAAAGAAGGAATGGAGCAGAGATACAATAGGCATAAAGAAATGGCAAAAATGGTGCAGAGCTGGGCCAAGAAAAACTTTGATCTTTTTGCAGAGCCTGGCTATGAGTCTGTAACAGTAACCACTGTAAAAAATAATAAGAATATAAATGTTGAATCACTTAGGAAAGAACTGAGAGCTAAAGGCATGGAAATTTCAAACGGCTATGGAAAACTGAAAGAAAAGACTTTTCGCATAGCTCATATGGGTGACCTTACTCCTAAGGATATCAAGGAATTGCTGGAGATTATGGACGACATACTAAACAGGTGAAAGCCATGAAAATTCTGGTTACCGATCCAATTCATCCAGATGGCATTGCACTGTTGAGAAATGCAGGATTTGATGTGGATGAGAAGTATGATCTTGACAAAGATTCTTTGAAGGAAATTATAAAAAACTATGATGCCTTGATTGTAAGAAGCAAGACGAAAGTTACCAAAGATGTCATAGAAGCTGGACAGAGACTGGTAGCAATAGGACGTGCTGGCGTAGGACTTGATAACATAGACTCAAAAACTGCGACCGAAAAAAACATCAAGATCATCAACACTCCGAACGTGAGCACTGTTTCAGTTGCTGAACTTGTAATTGGGTTCATGATCTCTGCTGTTAGATACATCCCGCAAGCAACCGCTTCCCTGAAAAAGATGGAATGGGACAAGGAAAAGTTCAGTGGCACTGAGCTTGCTGACAAGACTCTCGGAATAATTGGAATTGGTAGGATCGGTAGCGCAGTTGCAAAGCGCGCCAAAAGTTTCGATATGAAAGTTATAGGATTCGATCCATATGTAAAGCAATCGAAAGATATTCAGATTGTAGATTTTGACACTTTGTTAAGATCTGCAGATATTATTTCTGTTCATGTTCCTCTAACAGAAGAGACAAGACACATGATCTCGATGAACGAAGTGGAAAAGATGAAGCGAGGAATGATAGTAATCAATGCTGCAAGAGGCGGAATCATTGATGAAAATGCATTAGCATACGGGCTTGAAAACGGCATAATCAGGGCTGTGTGTCTGGATGTCTTTGAATCAGAGAAGCCATTTAAAAGCGTACTTCTTAATCAGTATAATTTTATCGGCACACCCCATATCGGAGCACAGACTGAAGAGGCACAGAAAAGAGCTGGACTTGAGATTGCAAGGCTCATTAGCGAATATCTGAAGAGTGTCAAGAAGTGATTGATTATGGTAAATGTCTATCCATTTAAAGGAATCAGATACAATATAAAAGAGCTGGATAAGCTAATAACAGAACCATATGATAAGATCTCTAAAGAGATGCAGCGCCAGTATTACAGGAAAAGTCCTTATAATTTCATAAGATTAAATCTACCCGATGATCCTGACCCTTATAATTCAGCAAAGGAAACGATCAGAAAATGGCTTGACTCTAAAATCATGGTAAAAGACGAAGAACCATATTATTATCAGTATATACAGCATTTTAATTTGTTTGGAAAAAATTATCAGAGATATGGCATGTTTGCTGCTGTGAAACTAGAAGAATATAGCGAAAAAAAGATCCTGCCGCATGAAAGAACGTTTAAAGGACCTAAAGAGGACAGGCTCAAGATGCTGAGAGCTACTAACATTGATCTGGAACCGGTGTTTTTCCTGTACGATGATCCAGATATGTTTGTTAAGAACATCTTTGAAAAAGGAAACCGAGAACTGGAAACTGATGTTGAGGACAATGGGATAAGGCATACTATCTATAGAATGAAATCAAAGGAAATATCAAGGTTTTTTGAGAACCAAAAACTGGTGATAGCAGACGGACATCATCGATATGAGACGGCGTTAAATTATGCTAAAGAGATGGGTTTTGCTAAAGGGACAGGATATATTATGGCAGTTCTTGTAAATAAAAATGATCCTGGGCTCGTCATACTGCCATCGCACAGAGTGATAAAAGATTCCATTTCACCGGTAGAGCTTCTGGAAAAATTAAAGCGGTTTTTCAATGTCACAGAGATCCCCGCCAGCGAGGTTAAAGGGTTTATTGATCAAGATATAGTCTATTGTTTCAAAGACCATGCTTATGCGCTAGAGATCAAGAAAGAGTATGTAGCTAAGGATAGTTTAAGCCAGAACCTGAATGTATCATATCTAAATAATTTCGTGTTTTCAGAGATTTTAAAGATAAAGAATCGAGAAACCATTACGTTTGAAAGATGGCCTGATGAGGTTTGGAGAGAGCTTGAAAGCGATAATAAGTTTGCGTTCATGGTAAGGCCTGTGAGCACCTCAACGGTCTGGAACGTTGCAATGAAAGGAGAGATAATGCCGGAGAAATCTACTGATTTCTATCCAAAACTGATATCTGGACTTAAATTATTAGACCTGAACGACAGCATAGGCACAGATTAGCTTAATACTATGATACTAATTTCCGACGTTCATGCAAATTACATAGCTGTAAAAGACGTACTGGAACAAGTGGACAAAAATGAAAAGATAGTTCATGCTGGGGATGTGGTTGGATATAACCCCTTCCCCAATGAAACAATTGCTCTTTTCAAGCAATATAATGTGATTTCAATTGCCGGTAATCATGACAAAGGTGTTCTCTCTGGCGATTTTTCAAATTTTAACGAAGATGCGAAGCTTGCAGGATTATGGACAAAAAGTCAGTTAAATTCTGAAAGTTTCGCTTATCTTGGATCGTTGAGATACTCGATTAACATTATTGACAATAACAGGAAAATCGCGGTACACCATGGTGCTCCATTTGACGAAGATTATTATATGTATGAAGAAAGCTTATCAGAATCTCTTCTCCAATACGATCATGCAGATATATTAGTATTAGGACATACGCATGTCCCTTATATCCGAAAATTCGGAAAAAAGATAATATGTAATCCCGGCAGTGTTGGTCAGCCCAGAGATAGAGATAGCAGAGCTGCATATATTATAATAAACACTGAGGATATGAATATTGAGCTTAAAAGATTAAATTATAACATAAAAGAGGTATCTGATAAAATTGAAAGCCTGAACTTGCCTGAATTTTTAGCTAAAAGACTGTTTTATGGCATCTGACAACATAAAAATACGGGCAAAATAGATATACAATTACGCAATTAGCCAACTGTGAATATAAAAAGCATAGCTGCATATGTAGAGCTTACCAAACCGAAAGTTACCGCACTGCTTACTTTAGGTGGGGTAGCTGGTGGATTTCTAGCATACACTCATAGCGTCTGGCTCAGGATAGTAATTGGCACGATAGCAGTTATCATTGCTTCAAGCGGCATTAACTGTATTACTAACTACATTGACCGGGACATAGATGCAGTGATGGAACGCACAAAAAACAGGCCCTTGCCAACCGGTAGAATCACGCCGCCTATTAAAGCTGTTTATCTGGGCATTGTTTTAGTGATTCTGTCGATTATTATACTGATCCCATTCTCCATATATGCAGTATTTTGGATTATCATTGGGCTGTTGTTCGATCCTATATTCTATAATTACTATACAAAACGTAAGACTGCTTGGAACATTATAATTGGTGCTTTTGCAGGCGGTGCACCAGTTTTTGTTGTATGGGCTACCGTAACAAATCAGCTATTCAGCATCTATCCATTCTTGTTATTTTTGCTCATAGTATTATGGACTCCTATACACATATGGAGCCTTTCAATCAAATATGTCAAAGATTACAAAAATGCAAACATACCCATGTTACCAGTCGTAAAATCGGTAGAATATACTATAAAAACAATAGGCATTTTCTCTATATTGTTATTTCTCGTCTCAGTGGCTGTCTATTTTGAATTAGCTCTGAATTTTGTAGTATTGGCACTTTTAATTATAATAAACCTGCTATTATTGATCTATAGCTTCTCACTTTTTTCCAGGGCTTCTGAAAAAACAGCATATATTTTGTTCAAGATCACAAGCCCATATCTTGCTGTAGTTTTTCTTATAGTCATAATTCATGCTTTAATCTGAGGCTCTCTCACTTTCCTGGCAATTTCATAAAGAAGCTTGGTCTTGGGCAGTTCAGTTAGCACTTCTATCCTATTTTCAAATTTAAAAGGATCTTTGCTGTATCTCTTTTGGACCACTTCGTATTTTATATTCATAGCCTTCAATGCGCTTTCTATTCTACTCAGATCAGCATTAAATGCCAGATGTTTGGGAACTCTTCTTCCCATATTCCTAGTATATTCTGCAAAAAAGTAAGCGGGATATACAATAACTGTTCTCATATCTAAAAAAAGTTTATTGCACTAAAATACCGTTGATAAAGCCATGTTGCCCTGGCCTAGACGTGATTTTAGCCATGCCTATCTCAGTCTGCACTATTGCACCTTTAGTCATTATATTTCTGTGCACAAAGTGTGGATTTGCATTATTTTCTTTAACTGTGATAATCTTAGCTTTTTTAGAAGTTTTAGTTTTTGGATCATAAACCACCATAATGTCAGATACCAGCACTTTTATTTTTGCATTACCGCCTCTGGTTCTGACTGCCTTGGTCTTAATATTGCCAATTTTTGTATGTATTGGCACACTTCCTGCTTCATGCTTTTTTCGTTTTCTATAATCTCGATATCTTCCACCTGTCATTTTTCTGACAGGTCTACCTTGCCATACTGCCATGATTAAACACCTAATTCCTGAAAGGAAAATAAGTAGTTTATATATAAACTTTCTTATTTTCTAGAGCTCTGTAGAAATCCTCTATATGAAAAACATTAAGACAAAAATTTTTTAGGAGTACTCTCCAGATTTTGAATTTTTCTATAAGTAAACTATAAAAAATGTTTTATTCATAGTTATCCATATTAATAGCTCATGAATAAATGTTTCTTTTACTGGATATTGTAAAAAACTCAGTAAAAAATATAGAATATTTTTAGAAAACGCCAAAAAATAAAGATATAAAAATAAATTAAAGTTTTTTAAGATGTTGATGCTATACAATAGTTCATAGGTGCTTCAAAGTAATATGTCTGACCATTCTGAGGATCATAGAAAGATACTTCGTGTGTACTCTGATAATCGTATATTGAAAATGTTTCTCCATTTTGTACTCCAGGAAGAGGATAATTAGTAATCCATGTAGAGAAGCCTGTTATTGAGGTAGTGCTAATAAAGCTTATGCTTGAAAAATCCGATAGATATTTTGCACTGAAAGCAGCTAGATCAGCTATCAGGGTTAAACTTCTTGCTACAATTATCGGAAGAGCTACATCACCAAGCGTATCAATCGCCGATAGTGTATCTATTAATGCCAAACCAAGATCCATTGAAGCTGAAAAAGTGTCTAATCCCGCTACCAAGGATTTGTACACATTTGCAGCATTGGTATATCCCTGTTCAACATCCTGTATATCCCAACTATTTAATGTGTTGTTGGGCGCTAAGCTCCCAACTTCAATACTCGAGCCAGATATATTTTGTATAACATAATTGAAAACAAGCGGAACATTCATACATTCAACTGTAAATCCGTGGTTAGCTGTGGCTATATTAGAAATCTCAACCTCTGTTGCATTACCACTATATTTGTAATCTATGTATATATTGTAGTGTACGATAGTATAGGTAGTGTTTGCCATATAAATAATACCGGAAGTTTCCGAGAGCATCCCATTCACAAAATTTGGTGGGAAAACACTACCACTATTCCCAGGGAAATAAAATGGAGCGGTTTCATTTAGTGATGGTGTAGTGCTCATTAGATCTTTGTAAGAGTTAGTGCTTGTAGAATAAACTTCCATGTTTGAGTTCATATGTAATGTAGCACTGCCTGACACAAATGCTCCACCTAGACTTAAGTAGGATGTGGAATTTGTATTAATATGCGCACCAATCAATGGCAATGGACCTTCCTTTGGAGTCACGTTTACTGGATCATAATAAACATATGGTATTCCTGGAATCCCATCTGAAGTGACCGTTCCTTTGCGAGTATCTGCAAAAGAATTTAGCTCTTCTTGTGTACTGATAAACCTTCCCACAGGATTGTTAAGATCAAAATAAACATTTACAGAAAATGCAGTATTTGGATAGGTGATCTCAGAATAACCGATGGGATTTATATTTGTGTTATTAAACCAACTAGAGTTACTGCCATTGTATGTATAATACTGTATATTAAAAGGATTGAACAATATGTTGTTGTAATATGTGTATTCATATGTAGTACCGTTGCTCTGTGTAATTAATGATGCGATCAGATTCAGTGATACTTCCGTTGAACCAATCTCATTGCTAAGATAATTAATCCACATTGAATTTATTTCAGAAAAATTTGAGGATAGAAATACACTTTTATTTGTTATATTATTGAATGAAGATGATCCTGAAATATTAAAAGAATTGTTAAGTAATTCAATATATGCACTGTTGTTGTATGCATTTGATGAAACATTATACATAGAAATGTTATTGTTTTCAAAAATTTCAGGAACTGGCGAAAAGATCTGGACTGTTTCAACACCGTTTGTTATGTTTGATGATGCAAAACTCTGAACGCGAATCTTGGGCCCTAATCTCAGAGTTGGTTTTTTTTCAATCTTTTTTTCAAGCTCTATGTAGCCAATAGATCCAAAAGCCACACTTACTATAACAATGGCTGAAATTATTGCAATTATTTTGCGACTTAATACTTTTTCCTTAACCATCTTCTTTTACCCCATAATAAAGGTAATTCAAAGATATATATATATATATTTCTATGGGGGCTATGACGGCGATAAACCGTTATGTCCACATATCCACTTTTTTATTTTTTACCGGTTTTTAGAGCATTACAGAGAGTTACCCGGGTTCTGAAATGTACTGTTTTCATTTAAACTTTAAAAACAGTTTTTTGAGTGTTCTGTCATGCTCTATTATGATCTTTGTTATTGGTCATACATCTATATTTATGTTCATCTTTGGACATGCTACAAAACATATTTCCTTTTTGTTAGATTATTTATCATTGTGGTGGAGTTCTTGATCTTCCTATTCCCAGTCTACCCCTTCTTGTCAAAATGGCTCCAAACACCAGAAGGACATAGAGCACCTCTACGAATATGAACAGGTAAATTGATAATGGCTCAACATAATATTTAAAGTTTACATCACTGACCATGTTCTGAAAGCTGCTTTTGGAAATTAATATTGGACCTAGCATCAATGTATAACTTTTGTTCTGAGTCACATTTATCTCTATCAAATATTTGTTTTGGTAGCTTGTAAGGTTCGTTAAAACAAGCGAGAATGTATAGTTTGCCTTCGAATAGTTACTGTATGGAACTGTTACATTGTACAGATGTACTGGTGATGAATCTAGACTGGATAAAGTAGATATATTAAATGTTGTGTTTGTGCTTAGTTTTGAGATGTAGGTAACTGTATATGAGGAGGCAGATGTAGAAATATAAGGATTAACTGTGATGCTCGTCACGTTATCTGGAGAGTTTGTGCTATATGAAGGCTTTGATAAAGAGCTCATAGCTTCCTGTGTTATAATGGGAGAAAGCACTGCCATCATCAAAAAAATTCCGGCTACAAGCGCTATTGTGCCTATTATGAGCCTGGGTTTCGTTTTCCAGATCTTTAGGTAATGCAATGTCAAAAGCATCACGAATGGAAGTACAAGATATGCGATCGTGGCAAATAGCATTAAAAATACGAACACTACTACTAATAGTATCAGCATCAAAAATGCAAATATGTGTTTATTTAAAAATTGAGTCATCAATTACCACAATATATCTCTATTATTTAAATTCTTTTTATTGTAATCTTAAGTTTTTTATCCTCAATGTTCCATTCCTTCGAATAGCCTTCTACCTGCCCAAATTCTATGGATTCTGATAGGGACTCTTTCATCATATAGTCTTTAAATTTCTGAACTGCTACTATAATATCTGGATCTCCGCTATCTATCACAGTTCTTATGTTCTCAGAATATCCTAGAGATAAATCTTTTCTCATAGTCTGTACTCTTCTAAGAATTTCATGGGCCAGTCCCTCAACATATAGAGATTGATCTATCTCAGTGTTAATAGTAACCTCCAAGTCTTTATCTGCCTGTACCATATAGTTGGATAATGGTACCTTATTTATGATCAGGTCTGATTGCTCTATAATATTACCATTAACTGTGATTTTGCCCTCTTTCTCCAGTATATCGATGGCTTTATCCGCATCTAAAGCTTCTATTTCTCGTTTGATCTGATCTAGGTTATTTTTGAACTTGGGACCTGCATTTTTAAAATTCAGAGATATTTTTAAAGTGTAGGATTTATAAGGAACATCAGATATAATTATGTTTTTAGCATTTACCTCTTCAGCAATAATATCTTTCATCTTATTTACAATATCGTTACGCGCTGAATAGACTATGATCTCTTTGATCGGCTGTCTCAATTTTATGTTTGCCAGCTGTCTTGCTCTTCTTCCCAACTCTGTGACTTTTATGGCTATTTCCATCTCATTTTCTAGCGTGCTGTTGATCCTGCTAGCATCTGAAACTGGATATGGCTCTAAATGTACAGATTCTTTGCCTGTAAGATCCTGATATAGACGGTCTGCAATGAAAGGGGTGAATGGAGCCATTATCTTAGAAAATGTAGTCAATACTTCATAAAGAGTTGTATAGCCTTCTTTTTTGTCCTCGCTCATCAATTCTTCCCAGAACCTGCGCCTGGATCTTCTAAGATACCAGTTGCTTAGGTTATCAATAAACTCTTCTATGACCAATACTGCTTTATGTGGCTCATATTGATCCATATATCCTCTCACTTGTGCTATCATACTGTTCAATCTTGATATAATCCACAAGTCCAGATTATTGTGCAGCTCTACATTTTTTACAGGTTCAAAGTGATCTAATGAGGCATTGTTTACAAAAAATAGATATACATTCCACAGAACATCAAT
The DNA here is from genome assembly GCA_031961865.1 of Thermoplasmatota archaeon. Taxonomy (GTDB): domain Archaea; phylum Thermoplasmatota; class Thermoplasmata; order Thermoplasmatales; family ARK-15; genus JAVRLB01. The sequence continues at coordinate 10,698 of JAVRLB010000023.1, forward strand.
AGTTTTAGATTTATATTCGCTGATTAAATCTATGCTTACCCTCTTATCTTTCCACATAGGAGTAGAATATAAATATAATCTCAGAGCATCTGCTCCAATTTTGTCCATGATCTCTACAGGATCCTGTGAATCTCCTTTGCTCTTGCTCATTTTCTCTCCTTTCTGGTTCAGGACAAAGCCGAGGGTATATACGTTTTTAAAAGCATTGCTGTTAAATAATATATTGTTTATTACATGCAACGTATAGAACCAGCCACGTGTCTGATCAATGGCTTCGGTAATAAAATCAACAGGAAATGACTCTTTAAATTCTGAGATGTGCTCAAATGGATAATGAAACTGCGCAAATGGTGCAGACCCAGAATCAAACCATCCATCAATCGTGTAAGGTTCTCTCTTCATTAATTCCCCACATTCTTCACATTTTAGCATAATTTCATCTACATTTGGTCTGTGAGGATCAAACTTCTCTGGAAAATTTATCGCATTAGATTTCAATTCTTCAAAGCTTCCGACTATTTTATAATGCCCGTTCTTACAGCGCCATAACGGCAAAGGTGTCCCCCAGTAACGCTCTCTGCTCAAAGCCCAGTCCTTTGCCTCTTTTAAAAAGTTACCGAATCTTCCATTTTTCAAGTGCGCTGGAATCCAGTTAATATTCTCGTTCGTAGAAATCAGAGAGTCTCTAATCTCAGAAACTTTGATAAACCAAGTATCCAGTGCAAAGTATAGCAAAGGTGTGTCACAACGCCAGCAAAATGGATATACATGTTTTATTCTGGCAGATTTGTAAAGCTTATGCTCTGATTTAAGATACTTTATGATCTCTCTGTCAGCATCCTTTACAAACATGTCTTTCCATGGCCCTACTTTGAATTTGCCCTCCGTACTGAGAGGATTAATTAGCTGAATACGCTCTCTCTTTGCTATTTCAAAATCATCCATACCAAATGCGGGTGCAATATGTACTATCCCGGTTCCTTCTTCAATGCTCACAAACGATCCCGATACTACATAAAAAGCATTTTCACTATACTCTTGAATATCTATCAAGCGCTCATATCGCATGCCTACCAGCTGAGTCCCTTTCAGCTCTTCCAGAATTTTATATTTTTCAAATATTGAAGATACCAGAGCTTTAGCTAGATAATATATCTCACCATCCGCCTCTATTTTCACATAATCTATGTTTTCGTTTACTGCTAGAAGAAGATTAGCTGGAAGAGTCCATGGAGTGGTGGTCCATACTAAAAAATAGCTATCTTCTCCAACAACCTTGAATTTTATGTACACTGAAGGGTCTTCTGTTTCTTTGTATCCCTGTGCAACTTCATGGCTGCTAAGCGGGGTACCACAGCGCGGGCAGTAAGGCACAACTTTATAGTCTTTTACAAGCAATCCTTTATTCCATATTTCTTTAAGAGCCCACCATACGCTTTCTATATAGTTATCATTCATAGTAATGTACGCGTTTTCAAAATCTATCCAGAACCCAATTCTCTTGCTCATCCGTTCCCATTCATCTTTATATTTGAAAACGCTAGCCCTGCATTTTTCATTAAACTCTTTTACGCCATACTGTTCAATTTCCCGTTTAGAGTTTATTTTTAACAACTTTTCAATTTCTAGCTCTACAGGCAATCCGTGACAATCCCACCCGGCAATGTAAGGATATATGTTCTTGCCCTGCATTGCATTATATCTGATAAATAGATCTTTCGAAGACCTAGTAAGTGCATGGCCAATATGTGGATGCCCGTTCGCTGTTGGAGGACCTTCAAGAAATATGTACTTTTTATTATTTTTGTTTAAAGTCCTTAACTTGTCGAAAATACTGTTTTTGGCCCAGTAATCAAGCATTTGCTGTTCCATCTTTGGATTGTCTAATTTTGTATCTATAGAGTTAAACATTGAAAAAACACTAATTCACTGTTATTTAAATATTTTATGGTATGAACTTTGGATTATTTTTAAAATTTATTCACATGAAAAACATTAGATTTATATCTAATTGTTAATTTTATCAGTTTAGATGAAAAGTAAATATATTTCTATTAAAGAGTCGGATGTTGAAAAAACTCTGAAAATGTTAAAAGATGCTAAAATGTTGAACTATGGACTAAAATTTAAAAAAAAAGATGGATACGTTAAAATCCCGGTTTTAGAATCTGATTCCGACTATGAAGACTTTGATTTGTCTGTAACTGATAATAATTATAAACATCATCTGAATATTCCAGAAGAACTGCATAAATTATTGCCCACTTCTTTCGATGTAATAGGGGACATTGCAATTATAAAAATTCCAGACTTATTGTCAGGCTATAAAAAAGATATTGCAGATGCAATATGCAAGGTAAACAAACATATTAAAAAAGTAGCTGAAGACCGGGGTGTTAAAGGAGAGTTTAGAGTAAGAGATCTAAATATTTTAAAGGGCCAGGACCTGATCACAATACACCGAGAAAATGGTATAAGAATAAAGGTAGATTTAGAAAAAACCTATTTCTCCCCGCGTCTCGCAAATGAAAGATCAATTATAGCTTCGCAGATTCAGAATAACGAGACTATTTTAGATATGTTCTGTGGAGTGGGTCCGTTCTCTCTAGCTATTGCAAAATCTAAAAATGTTAAAATCTATGCAGTAGATAAAAACCCTTTTGCGATAGAGTATCTAAAAGAAAACATGGAACTGAATAAACTATCAAATATAGTACCAATTCTGGGAGATGCCAATGAAGTATGTAAGAGCCTGGATAAAGTGGATAGAATTATAATGAACAATCCGCACCACTCACTTGATTTCTTGGATCAAGCATTGAAAATAGCAAAACAGTGGATTTATCTATACATAATTACAGATGATTATGCCAAGATATTAGAACTCCTGAATTCAAAAATTAAAATGTTCAAATACAATATAAGACTAGTTCATGACTATTCTCCTTCTGAGGCCTTATACTGCTTTGAAATATCTCTTAAATCACTTTAAACGAAGCGTATCCAGATTTTGCATAGAATAACTTTCAATATTGTATCTTCTGTTTACAGTTCTTGCAAGATCTATGCAGTTTTCAGCATCGCCGTGGCACGTAATCACGCGGTCAGGCCTGGTTGATAACGAGGATATGTACTGTATCAGCTGCTTGCGATCTGAATGCCCTGAAAAACCGTCTATGGTAGCAATTTCCATATTAATCGGGATCTTGACCATTTTGCCATGATCTGATAGCGTTACCTCTTTCTCCCCCTTCTGTATCCGCCTTCCAAATGTGCCTTCAGCTTGATATCCTACAAAAACCAGCGCGTTTATTGGATCTTGCGCAAGATACTTGAAGTATTCTATTATTGGCCCTCCATTCATCATTCCTGCAGTTGCGAGTATTACTGCTGGAGCAGGATCATTTACAATTGTAGATCTTCGCTCAGAATTATCAACTCTTACGAATACGTCCGACAAAAATGGATTTTCTTTTTTATGAAATATTGATTCCCTAAGTTCTTTGTTTAAATATTCAGGGTAAGCTGCATGAATTGCTGTTGCTTCCCATATCATACCATCCAGATAAACCGGGATCTTCGGTATCTGCCCGTTTCTAATTCCTTCTTCAAGAACTAACATTACTTCCTGAGACCTTCCAACCGCAAACACTGGAACCAGTACCTTTCCGCCTTTCTCTATAACTCTAGAAACCAGATTTTTCAGGTTGTCCCCAGCTTCTTTCCTGCTTGGCTGATAATCAGTGTGCCCTGCATACGTGGACTCAATAACCAGAGTTTCCACTCTTGGAAACTTGGTGTTTGCAGCATTGAATAGCCATGATTTTTCGTACTTAAGATCTCCTGTAAATACTATATTATATAACCCATCACCAATATGCAAATGTACCTGCGCAGACCCCAATATGTGACCAGCATTGTGAAAAGTTAATCTTATATCTTTTGTAATATCAGTTGTTTCTCCGTACTCTACAGTTATCGTTCTTTTTAGCATCTCTTTTATGTCTTTTGAATCGTATGGTACTTTCTCTCCTTCTGCATGCGTGAGTTTTAAGTAATCCGTGAGTAGAAGCGTGGTAAGATCCCTGGTCGGAGGTGTCAGATATATAGGCCCACGATAATTATGCTTGTACAAAAATGGAATTAGACCAGAATGATCTATATGTGCATGTGTAAGCACTACGGCATCAATGGTCTCAAAAGGATTAAACTCTCCTTTTTTGTTGCTAGAAACACTTTGAGTCCAAACCTCTGGTACATACAGATAAGGTATGCCAGCCCAGGGTTCATCAGATTTTATAACACTAACATTCAGCCCGCAATCGACGAGTATCTTGCTATTTCTGGTCATTATTAGACTTGAACTTCTTCCCACTTCTCTGAACCCACCAAGTGCTGAAATACGTACCCAGTTTTCACCACTTAACGGTGGAGAATTTAATTTGATACCTAAATCTTTTAAAAATTGCTTCCTTTCATCTTTCACCATTTTTAAATATTCTCGGATCTCTCGAACTGTTAAAGAAGGAATAGGTGGTGCTCTAACTACTTTCGGAGACCAATGCACTCTTTTTTTAATTTCGTTGAGCAAATAGCCATCTTTGCCTATCACTATTCCTGGCGCATCTGCTTCTATAACCGCTTCGCTGTTTTCTTGATCAAAAAATATGTTAACTATCCCGCCATCTTCAGGCACTATTTTTAGTATTTCTGCCCTGGCTTCTTCTTCAGGCATTAACAGAGAAGGATCTGGTCTTATAGAAACCCTTCTTCGAATAGTCTGCGCTATTTTCTTCACCGTTTCAGGATTACTGGAAAAATAGTCTATATCTTTAGTATATACTACTATTACAGATCCTTCGAAATCTATAGATGTTATAGAGATCCCCGGTGCATTATCTTCTACCGCGTCTCTCGTCTGTTTTAAAATATCTTCCCATTCAACCATAATAAAATCTACACCTTTCTTTTAGTTTTTTTAAAAATTAAAGAGATAATTTAAAAAATTTTTTAAATTAGTTTTAATTTCTTCATCCTCCGTTTAATTTCATCTTCATCAATTTGCACAAAACCTGCAGTTTGTGTTATTGTAGCTATTGCAGGGCCATCTCCAGATGCAGAATCACGCTTCATTGCTGCACTGATTCCCCTAATTGCTAAATTTACAGCATCGTCAAGTGATGTGTCTTCTGTAAAATTATCTTCCAGTACACCATACACAAACATAGACCCAGATCCTGTAGACACAAACTTATCTTCTATTGCTCCACCAGCAAGATCTATACCAAAAACATGGTACCCTTTATTATCATAACCACCCAAGATCAAACTTACCCAGTATGGATAAAATCTGCTCTGATTTAACCAGTTTGACAGTAAAGTGGCAGCACCCTGGACTGACATAAGTGCCTTGTTTTTCAAATGATATAGTTCTATTTCCGCTTTTAGGTACCTTGTTAAATTTTGCAGATCCCCCACAGACCCAGCCGTCGTTAACCCTAAATTATGTTCTATCATGTACAGTTTCTGTGCATTTTTATGAGCTATAAATGTATCCATAGTAGCTCTGTGCTCAGTCCCAAGGACAACACCATCTTTTGTTACAATACCCACTGTAGTGGTTCCTGTTTTTAATTCTCCATTCATATTAAACACCCTTTATTAAAAATCTGTGTTAATCTATTATTATTTCACGGTATATAAATGTTTTCAAAGTTTAGCTCTATTGTAGTATCCCAATACTAAAAAATATAAAAAATACAAATCTAACTTATCTTAGTACTTCTTTTAATGAATATTTTTCACTAAATTTTTATGAAACTTAAGTCTTTAACGGTTTCAATCGATAAAAAAAGCAATGCGCGAATATCTAAAAATATTTTTATTTCAGTGCATTTTACAGAAAAAATAAGAAAATTATGGGTGGATGTGCCTGAAATATTTCTTATTAAGCCATAGCAGATATCTGATCCTGGATCAAGGCATTGAAATTTGAGGTGAAAATGTTGAGATCTACGATCAAAAACACAATGCTACCACTGTGCCCTAAGGCCATCGCCTCAGAATAAGAGCTCAATGTTGTTGATATATAAGAATAGTAAAATGAATCATAGCTGCTGTTGGTTAAAGAAACGTGAAATGCTGTCATATGGCTCATTTCACTGTTGTAAAAGTTAGTAGCCTGCGAACTACTTGAAAACTGTGCAATGACTATCGTTATTTCCCCAGAGGTACCGTTGAAATATATCTCTTCTCCCTTAACCAAGCCGTTAAGTAAACTGGTATTGGAAGATGATGTAACTGAGATTACTGAAGATTCCGTTAGTGTAGCATTAGTGTTATGCTCTACAGTGCTAAGCGACACAAATCCAAAATGCGGACTTGATGAAGGTAATACTACCAGCGCTATTGCAACTACTAGCACAACTACAACCACTATGGCGATGATCGCAATAAGCAGTGTTCGGTTGGATTTTTTTTGTGCTGGCGAGATAGATGATGGCGCTGGATTCTGGTTCGGAGTAGTTTCCATAATTTTTCATCCCCTTGTATACTACATTGTATTTACATTATATAAAATTTCTCATTACAAAAATATTTGTGCTATCCAGAAATGTTTGACTCCTATATAAAGATATATCTTTTATTAGCCATTTTGAACACTTTCCACAAGCTCATAAAATATTGCTAAGTTGCATTCTTCTGGCGTTTTGAAAGTAATACTTTTTTTCTCAGTATCTTCATCAAGCGGTCACATTTTCCTCCCACAACTTTTTATTTCTATAAGTTCTCCATAGTCTATTCTGTGGATCCATCCTATCTTCACAGTGGAAACACTTACCCTCAGATCTCTCGCAATTTGTGTGTAGCTCTGTCCTTTACTCTTTGCTTTAATGATGTTAGTTAATTTTGCGTTTATTCAGTTTTGCAGAGCACATATTTGGGTATGGGTTTTTATAGAGTCAATGATTTCTGGACAATACAAATAAAATGAGCTTTAGAAAGTGTTATATATTGGAAAAAGATTGCTTGTCTATAGCCCCGTGGTGTAGCGGCCAAGCATAATGGGCTCTGGACCCATCGACAGCAGTTCGAATCTGCTCGGGGCTGCTTTAATATTTAAGCTATTAGTATAGACATACTAAGACATTTTCAAAAAAATTAGGATCTCGCTTAATGTGTATCAAGGTTTCAATTCTTGTCGCTCAAATAGAAAAACGTAAGCTATTATAATTACTATAGCTATAACACTCGCTGTAGCAAACCCTAAAATCGGTGTTACGTTCACAATGCCTGTCTTGAAATATTCAAAACTAGCTAAAGGTACAATAAAATAAAGTATCAATCCCATTGGCAATCCTGAAGTAATTCCCAAGTTAACGTAATTCTCAATCAGAGATACCGCAGAAATAGGTATCAATAATATGAGCACCAAGCTGATCATGAATGCTGTAATTTGAGTAGAGGATAGAGACGATAAAAGGGATATGGATAAATAGACCAGAAGAGATATTAAAATTGGTAGTATTAGATCAATGTCTTTCTCAATACACAGTATAAAAATTTCGAGCCCTATAAATGGTATAAGCCCTATTCCATATACTATAAGTTTGGATACTGATATTCTTTTCCAACTTCCTAGAAGAGATAGCTCGAAAATAGTTAAATGCTTACTTCTAAAAAAATTTGAGCCGGTTATCAGAATCATAACGGGTAAGAATAGCATTTGAGTAATCAAAGAAAATTCTGTAGCACTTTTCAAGTATGCCAGTATATAAAATTGCCCGAGTGCAACAAAAAATAGTATGGGTAAATATATGGGTAGCGGAAATAACCCTCTTGAATACCACTTAATCGTCATTATTAAATTGCTCATATATCCTCAGAACTCCAGATTTCCTGTATCCGATTATCTTTCCATTTTGTAAAAGATCTGAAAGTGTTTTTGTATCTGATTCCACAAGGGCAATATCACCGTACCTAAACATATACTTCCAATTTAATATTACTTCTCTTTTCAGATAAACCTCAAAAATATTAGATTCGTACAGGTTCTCAATTGATCCTTGCCAGATTATTCTACCTTCGTTTAGAATTACAATGTAATCTGCTAGAGCCTCTGCCTCATCAGGAACGTGTGTTGAAAAGATCAAATCTCTATTCATTTTTTGCATATAATTTATTATATTCCCTGCTCGAAAAATATCTATGTGTGTAAAAATCTCATCCGCTATAATTCTAGAGCTATCTCGTGAAAATGCTGCTAAAATAGTCACCAATTGTTCCTGCCCTGATGAAAGCTCGAATAACCTACTTTCATAAAATTCCTGTATATTCAATTCATCAAGCATTCTCTCAAAATCCTCACTCAAGTCATGGGTATTTTTTAAAAAATTCACAAATTCCTTAACCTTCATTCTATAAGGTAGTTTTGGCTTCTCAAACAAAAATGTTGAAGATTTGAGTGTCTCCTCTCTATCTCGATATGGCTCAACACCATCTATTGTCAAAGACCCTGCTGACGGAGTTATCAATCCCGCAATCATTGATAAAATTGTTGTTTTACCGCTTCCATTCTGCCCCAAAAAACATAGTCTACCTGCTTTAACCTGAATATTTAAATTGTAAAGAGCCTTTTTGTTGGGCTCAAACCATTTCGTTAAGTTAGTGACGCTTAATGTGATCATACAGTCTAATGCACCTTTCTATAAGAAAATATGGCAATTATTCCTGCGCTGAGCAACAAAATTACGTTAAGAGGAAAAACAAAAGAGAAACCATACTCAAACCATCCGAGCCAATCTTGAGCAGGAACACCATTTCCATATCCCAGGTACATAAGCAATTGACCTGGATGCGTTTTGAAACTCTCGTTGAACGAATAATTCGGAAACATTGATGTAAAGAGGCTTGTAGCTAATTTAGTTTGGACGCTCATCAAAGCTGTCATCACGTATTGCGATCCATATGATACATAAGCTACTTTGGTTAAGGTAAAATTGCTATTGCTAATTTCACTGGAATGGATGTCAGGATATCCAACGAAATTCGTCGGTAACATATTAGTTGTTGAGTTTGATATACTGAAATTTAGCATACTTGTTTTAACTACGTTTCCGTCGGGAAAATTAAAACTAAGAAATAGGGAATCATTAATGTTTAAGACCCCTGAATAGTTAGCAATTTCAATGACTCTTGACGCTTGAAATGGAAAAGATGGAAGTAAGTTTCCGCTGTATATTACCTCACCAGTTAGTATATAAAGTTTAGATTGAACTGAATAGTCATTCCCATTGATCTTTGTTAGATTTATAATAAAACCATATAGATTGGAAGAAGAATTAGTTCCCATCAGATTAAATATCCCACTATAGTCCAGTGAGAGCCCGTCAGAAAAATCGTTATTGTATTTTTCGTGTATCTCTGTTCCAAAGAAATAGGTTGATACAGGAATCAAATTAATTAAAATGCCTATAACTGCAAGAACCAATATAAACAACATTATTTTTTTCATTTTAATCCCCCTTTTTCATTTATAATTTTATAATAAAAATTTACTTTTTTCTCAAGTCTCT
>JAVRLB010000024.1:0-18810 GCA_031961865.1 Thermoplasmatota archaeon
AGATACCAAAGAAAGTAGAAGATTTATGTAAATCACTCAAGATAGACATATTACCTAAGATTTATTGAGTTAAGGTTTTTTAATTTTGTAAAATATTTAGATTATGTGAAGCACATAGATATTGCTTTTACTCTTACCATGATCATTAATGCATGCTCTCCATAAAATAGGCACTTTATTACTCATCTGACCTTTCTACTATCTACTTTTTTCCGGAGTCTTAGATTTCTTCTTCTATGAAAAAAAGTTCTTTTTTCATGAGTTCTCCTTTACCTTTTTATATAGTTTTCTTGTTCTAGATAAGCTGTTATAAATGTAGAATCTTGTATGGTTCGTTCTTTATTCCTTTCATTTCTAATTGCTTTGCGATCCATATCATTTTTTCTTTTCCAGCATATAAAAATAGCACTTTTACTATTTCATCAATGATGAGCTACCACCTTTATCTGTATCGTAATAATAGAAATCACTTATATCGTTAGGCCTAAATTGTTCATAATTATTTATATTACAAGCTCATGAATAAATGTTTATTTTAGTGAATATGCTAAAAAAACTCGAAAATAATATATTTTTAGAGCTTGTAAATATGTAAATCTAGATCACCTATATATAGAAAATTATTTTCATGTAAAAAGAAATAAATAATAGGATATTCTATACTACATGGAGGTAATTTTATGCCAGAAAGTGAAGAAGTAAGCAAAGGCTTAGAAGATGTAATTATAAAGTGGACTAGACTGACTACTATTGATGGCGAAAAAGGCATTTTGAGATATGGTGGCTATTCCATTGAGGATGTTGTAAAGAGCGGGGCTCAGGTAGAAGAGATCCAGTATCTGTTTCTTTATGGAAAACTTCCAAATGCAGAGGAACTGAAAAAGTTCAGAGAAAATATTGAAAAAGGTTATAAACTGCCAGATTACACTATAGATTTGATACGAAAATTACCACGAGAATCAGATACTGTTGCAATGCAGATGACTGCATTTGCAGCTATGGCTGCGGCAGAGACAAAGTTCAAGTGGAACAAAGATACAAATAGAGAGATTGCAGCACTTTCTATCGGTAGAATGGCCGCAATTACTGCAAACATATACAGGCACATTATGGGCATGAAACCAAAGCTGCCAGAGCCATCTGAAAGCTTTGCGCAGAGTTTTCTCACTGCAACATTCGATAAGAAACCAAAAAAAGAGGATGTAGAAGCAATGAATGCAGCGCTGATGCTTTATACAGATCATGAAGTTCCAGCTTCTACCACAGGCGGATTAGTTGCAGTATCTACATTATCTGATATATACTCAGGTGTAACTGCTGCGCTGGCTGCATTAAAAGGACCGCTTCACGGCGGAGCTGCAGAAGCGGCAATTGCTCAATTTGCAGAGATTGGATCAGAAGACAACGTTGAAAAGTGGTTTAATGAGAATATAGTGGCAGGAAAGAAGAGATTGATGGGATTCGGGCACAGAGTTTACAGAACATATGATCCGAGAGCCAAGATATTCAAAGCGATTGGAGAGAACCTGAGCAAAAACAATGCAGAAGCAAGCAATATGTACAAGATTGCCACAAAGCTTGATAGCCTTGGAATTAAGAATTTTGGGGCCAAAGGCATATATCCAAACACAGATTTCTATTCAGGTATAGTTTACATGGCAATGGGGTTCCCGCTTAGAAACAATCTTTATACGGGACTGTTCGCGCTGTCCAGAATCACGGGCTGGCAGGCTCACTTTATCGAGTATGTAGAAGAGCAACCTAGGCTTATCAGGCCCAGAGCAATATACAAAGGCATAGAATCAAGGGAATTTGTGCCATTGAAAGATAGAGTTTAAATTTTTTTTATTTTTATTTATGTATCCATTTTAAAAGTTCACTATGTGTTGTATATTATGAAAATCTATTATGACAAAGGCACAATTATCGTTAATGATCTGGAACAGACTTCTGAGAAGCCAGACTATTTAGTATATGATGCGAGAATACAGCTATATAGAGCTCCTGCATACAAGTACCCGGATCTGAAAAAGCGGTATTATAATGTTGAAGACAGAGTGTTTGAGGGATCTCATGAGTATAAGTTCAAGCACTCAGAAAAATTGAGATCTTATCAGAAAAACGCAGTGGAAATGTGGCTTAAAAATGATGCAAATGGAGTGATTGTGTTACCTACTGCCGCTGGAAAGACACATATTGGCATTGAAGCAATATCTCTTTTGTCAACGTCCACGCTTGTTATTGCGCCTACTATAGAGCTGATTCATCAATGGCGTGATAAGCTGGCATCGGTGTTCGACACAGATATTGGACAGCTTGGCGGTGGGATAAAAGAATTAAAGCCTATTACGATCAGCACTTACGATTCTGCATATTTGATGGCAGAGAGCCTGGGCAATAAGTTCAGGTTCTTGCTTGTAGACGAAGTGCATCATCTGGCAGCATCGCAGTTTATACAGATAGCAAAGTTATTCGCTTCTCCATACAGGCTCGGGCTCACTGCAACTTACGAGCGCACTGACCTGCTTCATAAAAATCTTGAAGAAGTGATGGGCGGCAAGATTTTTGAGATGGGGTACGAAGAGCTCAGTGAGTATCTCTCTGATTACCAGATTATCAGGATACCTGTAGATCTCACGCCAGAAGAGGAGGAAGAATATGAAAAGAATCGTGCCATTTTCTTGAGGTACCTGAGAAAGCACAGGATCCAGATGCGAGGACCCTGGGACTTTGAGAAGTTCATATTGAGCTCATGGAACCCGGAAGGCAGGGAAGCACTGCTTGCATGGAGAACTGCAAGGTCCATAGCGTTCAGTGCAAGAGTGAAAATCGATGCAGTGAGATACGTGCTTTCAAAACATCAAAATGAGAAAACGCTGATTTTCTCTGAAGACACAGACACTGCATATTTGATATCTCGGGAGTTTCTGGTGCCGGCGCTTACGTATTTGACTCCGGGAGAAGAACGAAAAAGATATTTATCCATGTTCAAGGACGGTTCTATCACTGCGCTCGCAACATCACGCGTGTTGGACGAAGGAGTGGATGTTCCGGATGCATCTATTGCGATAGTGTTAAGTGGTTCAGGCAGCACCAGGCAGTTCAGGCAGAGGCTTGGACGCATACTCAGGCCGCAAGAAAACAAGAAAGCGATACTGTACGAAATAATAGCTAAAAAGACATCAGAGTACAATACATCGAGACGGAGGAGAAAAGGTGTTCCCGACAGCGTTGATGATGTTTCGTAAATCGAAAGATGGTACGATCAGGCCCATATTTATCACTGCAGAGAACACAGATTACTGTATCAGGGTACTGGACCTGTTTAAAACAAGCATAAACTCTAAAAGATCAGAGATTGAGGAGAGGTTAAAAATTCTAGAACTCAAGTCTCAAAACCCCAAGTTCATAAAGGGTCTGGCACTGTTGCTTTTTCGATATTCTAAATTTGAGCGATCTTCAACACTGGATTCTGAGCGTGTTCGAGAAACAATCTTTCGCGAATCGCAAAATCCTGCAGTGGCGCCAGAGCAAAAACATGAGATTTTGGAGAGAGTGGCAAAGATATACAATGTTTCTGCGCAAGATATAGAAGATGCTATGTACGCAGATAAAGAGAGCGAGTATGTACTGAAAGAAGTGTATGATTCAGATCCAGAGATGCTGGCAAAACAATTTAATTTAGAGCAGCTTGAAACAATGGTATTAAAGAGTGTGGAGCTGAAAATATCAGAGGCTAAAAACTGGAGCGTGATATACAGAAAGGTAAAGAGCTTGGGACTTTTATATACTATTGATCATGAACACTCGATCACCGTAAATGGCCCGATCTCGGTACTGGAGCAGACAGAACGGTATGGTGCAAGACTAGCATTGTTATTGAGATATCTTGTCAATATGCATGAATGGCACATTGATGCTAAGATAGTATTGAAAGACAGCAACAAAGAAAAGAAAGAGTATTTGCTATCATTAAACAGCAGCGTTTCTTATTATCTGCCGATCGCAAACATCGAAGAGTCGAAACTGCCGGATATCAAGTATCGAATCGATAAGGCAGAACCCGTCATAATTGATGGTCAAGTCTATATTGCAGATTACAGTGTTGAGGTTCATGGAACTAAGGTCTATATTGATATTTCCAGGCCTATATATGTGGATAAAAACAGGAAAGTAAAAGAGCTGATGCATATTAATCACATAAACTGGGAAATATTCTACTATATTGAAACCAGCGAAAAAAACATGAAGGGAGAAATTTGTTTTAAAAATAACATTGACTGGGATAAGATATCTAAGTATATTGAAGATAAATATGATAAAAAGGAAAATGATCTCGAGGCAATAAAGAGAGACATAGAGGCGCTATATCCTGATTCAGACCGCATAATAGAGTATCTTGAATCTAGAGGATATGTTCCAGACGAAATATTGAAGAGCATGGGATACAGGATAAAATGGGAAGGGCTAAGGCTGAAGGTTCTGTGAACTATCTTTTCTTCTTAAGAACAGGTATGTGGAAGAAACAATGTTCGAGACAATTATGACAGTAACAACAATGCTTACCAGCATATTCATGGCCACGTCTGTATAAACAGCTACCACGTAAAGTGCCACGACCGCCTGTGTTAATCCTCTTGGTATGATAAAAATCATGTATCCGCTATTTTTTAGTTTCATCAGTGAAACTATTATGTAGCGGGTTAGGTATATTATGGCAAGGATCAGGGCACTGAGCAATAAGGATCTTAGTGAAAGGATGTGGGAAGTAATCAATACTCCTAAAGATACGAACATGAATGTTTTAATGAAGAATGTAACTTCTGAATGAAATACCTGGATCTGATCGCTCATCTTCCATTCTTTTAACGGGAATATATTTTTAATATACTTGTTCCTTGAGAATACAAAGCGGATTTCATCGTTGTTTCCCAGTATTATGCCAAATGTTACCACTGCCAGCATACCGCTGCTGCTTACTATCTGAGAGACCACAAACAGGATGAACAGCACTGCAAGCGTGAGCGTGTAACTAAACTCCCATTTTTCAACTAACCTCAAAAGCTCTAGCCACAATATTCCTACAATCACGCCAAAAAATATGCCTACCAGGAAATTCTCTAGCAAAGATTTTGAGACTGTCAGAATTGATGAATAATTAAATGTTGAAAAAGAAAGCAAAGATATTGCTAATACTACAGTCAATATATCTGATATTGTGGACTCAAGTATGAATACATGTTTGGTGCTATCATCCAGATCCAGTTTCTTGATCAGCACCGACAAGACCGTGACACTGGGTGCTGCGAGAATAAATGCATATAAAAGGCAATCTTTTACAGCCCAGCCATTAAGGTAATGCAAACTTAATGCTATGATGGCAGCTAAGCTACCATAAGAGAGTATGGTCAGTATGATGGTTTTTTTGAAGTTTTTAGCAAGCTCTACAAACTTCAGGTTCAATCCTGCATCAAACAATATAATTATCAGTGCAATGTCAGCAATAATCGATATGTAATTTACGAATATGGACTGTGGAACAATATGCATTAGAGGCCCTATTATTAATCCTATCAATATCAATATAATTATATCAGGTATTCTATACTTTTGAAATGCAAGTTGTCCAATGTATCCTATAATAATAATCAGAGCGATAGAGATGATAAATACTAAAGCCTCCATGATTTTAATAAAAATGACATCATATAAAAATATTTTGGAAAATTGGTACTTGTACCCCGGCTGTAACCGTGCAGATCATTCTATCAAAGCACTTAACCCTATCAGCCGGGGCTGTGACATGTCTTGCTGATCTGCAGTTCATTGAAATGATGACCCACCACTCTCTTGCAGAAGCCCAAGGCATGTCTGTAGGATACATACGTCTTAGTGTATCATCTCGTTCAGATCTACACTAATTCCTAATATGTATCCTTATATACTCTATCTATTTTCAAAATTTAAACTTTGCTATTTTCTTGAAAAAATAAAGTTAAGAGAATCTGTATATTCTAAGTCCTATAATTCTGGAATCTCTTTATATTCAATTTGAAATTTAATCAGCAAAAATAATATTTTTTGATTGAATCTTGATAATAGTAGAGAAAACTTAAAAAAACATTATATAACAGTATATGCATTCTATTTTTCTATGATAATCGTACTTGGCTATGGAATGATTGGATCAATTGTGGCAAAAGAGCTATCTTTGAAAGAGGATGTAGTAGTGGTTGACAAGCGCAATATTGATGATTTTTCTGCTGGTAAATTCGTGAAAGGTGATATTTTAGATTTTCCAGAGCTCATAGCAAAAGCAGATGTTATTGTTTCAACGTTGCCCGGAAACGTCTCTTATCCCATTATATCAAAGCTTTTGAACAAAGGCAAGAAAATTGTAGATGTGTCATTCATGCCGGAAAACGCCATGGATCTAAATGATATGGCAACCAAACAAAAAGCGTTGTTGATTCCTGATGCTGGCTATGCTCCAGGATTGACCAATATTATCAGCGCTTACTTTTACAAAAAGTACAGACCTGAGAGCATCGAGATTTACGTTGGTGGTCTGCCACAGAAAAAAGTGCCACCACTCGATTATGCAATTACATGGAGCGTGAGCGGACTGATTGATGAGTACAACAGACCTGCAAGAATAATAAAAAACAAAAAGATAGTAAGCGTGGATCCACTTGAAGATATAGAGATGAGAAAATTTCCAGGCATTGGAGACCTTGAAGCGTTTTATTCAGACGGGCTGAGAACTCTTTTATTCACCTTAAAAGATGTGGACATGTTCGAAAAAACGTACAGGTATCCTGGTCATCTGCAAAAGATTAAGTTTTTGAGAGATATGGGCTATTTTTCAGAAAGTGAAAAATGCAGTCCCAGACAAATATCAGAGCAGCTCTTTGAAAAGAAATTGAAAATGAAGGTTGATGATTTAAGTATTCTAGAAGTTCGTGCAAAAGGTAAGGTCAATAAAGAAATAAGATACGTTGATTATTATGATAAGCATAATAACATCAC
Organism: Thermoplasmatota archaeon; assembly: GCA_031961865.1. Taxonomy (GTDB): domain Archaea; phylum Thermoplasmatota; class Thermoplasmata; order Thermoplasmatales; family ARK-15; genus JAVRLB01. Next base: position 7,030 of record JAVRLB010000024.1, read on the forward strand.
ATCGATGTCAAAGATGACCGGATTTCCTGCAGTGGTAATCACAGAGCTTTTGATAGAAAACAGAATCCAGGATACGGGAGTGAAAGCACCTGAATACTTTGGGTTCGATGAACCTATGTTCAATGAGATAATGAGCAGGCTCAAAAAGAGAGGTTTAAATTTAGAGATCTCTTAATTTTTATTTTTTAATATATAAACTTAAATATATTATAATAAAATATTCGAAAGTTTAAAATATTATAATCCTATGTTTTGTTTTATATGAAGATTACTGACACAATAGAATTAATTGAAAAAACATCAGCAAATGTGTATGTGGTCAAGCTTGACCAGGGCATTGTTCAGATTGATGCCGGCGTAAAAAGTAACTATAAAAGAATCATAGAGTATTATAAAAATAACAAGATAAAACCTGACTACATTTTGATTACTCATTATCACCTGGATCATATTGGCGCTTTAAAGAGATTATATGATGCGTTTAAGCCCAAAGTTTATGCGTCAAAGATCGAGCTGCCAGTCATACAGGGACATCAGTCATTTGAGCCTTCTGCCTCATTTAGCACCAGGATACTGATGAAGCTGTTTAACCTGAATCCAGAGTATTTGGAAAACGTGAGCGATTTTGATCAGCTTGACTTAAAAGACCTGAAAGTAATACCTACGCCGGGACACACTGCCGGAAGTGTATCGATCTTTTACGAAAAAGAGCGGATCATGTTTGTAGGTGATGCTGTAGTGAACCAGAAGGGAGAATTGAAAATTATAGAAAAGTACACATCCAATATGGATGAGGCAATCAAGTCTAAACAGGTTATTGAAAGCTATGCACCTATAACTATTCTATCGGGTCATGGCAAACCTTTGAAAATTTAACGTTGCAAAAATATAAAATCAAAATCCAGGTACTTTCTCAGTGCGTCCGGTACCTTTATTCCTTCTTCAGTCTGATAATTTTCCAGTATTGCTACGAGCGTTCTCGTAGTTGCGATAGCAGTGCTGTTCAATGTGTGCGGGTAAAGGTATTCATTGTTTTTTCGATATCTTATGTTTAACCGTCGAGTCTGGTAATCTTTGACATTGGAACATGATACCAGCTCTCTGAACTTTCCCTGTGAAGGCATCCATCCCTCTATGTCATATTTAATGGATGCTACGTTTCCCAAGTCTCCAGCACAAATTTTTATGACCCGATATGGTATGTTCAGCTGCTGATAAATCTCTTCTGCGTTCTGTAGTAATATATTGAAGAATTCTGGAGATTGTTCGGGCTCACAAAATACAAACTGCTCGATCTTGTTAAACTGATGGACCCTGAATATGCCTTTTGTGTCTTTGCCATGCGCACCTGCTTCTTTCCTGAAACATGAAGATATGCCTGCAATCTTGAGCGGTAACAAATCAACTTCAAGCACCTCGTCCATATACATCGACGCAATTGCATGCTCCGATGTTGCGATCAGGTACAGGTCCTCATTTTCAATTTTGTACAGCGTGTCTTCGAATGCAGTGAAATCTGTGGCTCCGTCTATGGCACGTTTAATTAGCATGAACGGAGGCTCTACGATCTCAAATCCTTTTTTTTCGAGATGCTCAACTGCAAACTGTTCTAATGCAAGCTCCATGTTCACAAGCTGGTTTTTCAGGTAATAAAACCTGGCACCTGACACTTTTGCAGCCCTCAACGTGTCGCCGAGGTTGTACCGTTCCAGTATATCAACATGGCTCTCAGGTCTATTCTCCAAAAGCGTGAATGACATCTTGTTTTGCGACTCTCTTTTAAACTCTTCTAGATCTTCTCTGTATACCTTTGCCTCTCCCCAAAATTTGAAAGGCACGTTTTCACTTTCATCGATGCCGTCTGGAACCGCATCATCAATAATGTTAGGCACGTTCCATAATAGTGAATCACGCTCTTTTTTCAGATTGGTAACATCTGTTTCTAGCTTTTCAATCTCACTGTTTATGTTTTTCATCTCGATTTTGATCTTTTCTATTTCTTCTTTTTTACCTGCTCTAACCAGCTGTGCAACCAGTGCTGATTTTTCGTTTCTCTCTCTCTTTAATGATTCTATGCGTTTCAGGTGCTCACGCCAGTTTTTGTCTAAGTCTAAGATTCGGTCTACAACTTTTTCGTCCGCGTTTCTTCGCTTCTGACTATTTCGCAATACATCTGGATTGTCTCTGATCAGGTTTATGTTTAACATTGAAAGTACTAAAGATTTAATTAGTAAATATATTTTACTGTTTGTTGGTCATGGGTTCTGTTTCCATTTTTCTCAAAATTTCCAGGCCGTTCACAAACGCTCTGTTTCCGCTTATAAACCTGATTATTGAGATTGTGTCCAATAGTTCTGAAACTGTACCACCAATCTTGAAGTACTGAGTTAGATATACTTTTTCACATTCATAATCATGTATGGAGGCACTGACAGCGTAAGCTATTAAAAACACGTACCTTTTTTCAAGTTTTAATGGACTCTGAATCAGCACAAATTTCTCTCTCAAATGCTCTTTTAACAGCTCTACTGAATACTGTGATAGTATTTTTAAGCGATCTGGCACCGATCCTGCTTCTAACTCAAGTTTTTTCAAAATGTTTTCAGCTTCTCCTTTTTCTACAGCGGTTTGAGTTTCGCTTCTCGATTTCAGAATCTCAGGAAATGTATATGATACTGTAGTGAGCGTCGAAGACATCAATGCCATCTTTGCAATGCGCATCGTGTCGAGTATCTCATCAATGGAAGCACCAAAGTTTCTGGCTAACTTATAATGGATCATTGCTGATTCTTTAGGACCGTTTGCTAATGCAACTGCCATAGCGATCAATGCTGAAATTTTGACAGGAATGTTGCGCCTGCCAAGATAAAGGGTCATATTTTCATTAAACTGCTCTACTGCTGCATTTTCATTGTACTTTGCAAGAAGCTTGATTACTTCTGGCATTTCTCCAAGCGACGATTTTGCAAACTCTTCAATTTCTTTATATGTGGTTGTCATAAGATGCGAAATCAATATTCAATTAATAAAAATTCTTTGCAAAAAATTATTAAATTGTACTGGTTTTTAGCAATTTTTGTATTTTCTCTATTTTTTTCTCCACTGATCTCTAAACATCAGATAATAGAGCAAGGGATCAAACATTGTTATTATTCCCCCTACTAAAGGAATAAGCGTGAGGTCTATAGGCATTAGATACCCATCAAACAAGGGCCCGACTGAGGAAGCACTGTTGCGGCTAAGTGATGTAGCACCGTTAGTAGTGGCACGCTCGGTCTCGTGCACGTTTGTCATTACAAATGACTGCCTGACCGGCACTGCGCCCATTGCGAATGTGCCTCTCAATACCAGCAATGCTGCAGCAACCAGAAAAAATGGAGAAAACGCAACTAACAGTAAAGATATGGATGCAATAACTCGTGACAGTACAATGACCTTTAACTTGCCTGCATAATCGGCAAGGTATGGCATGAGCAATATTGCTATTACCACACCTATGTTTATTGCCCCAAAGAGTAACCCGAGCGTGGCAGTCGAAACATGGTACCTGAGCTTCAGCCAAAGCGACAGTATTGGCAAAATCAGACCAGATCCAAGCCCGCACGGAATCGTGGGAATGCTCAATCTGAATATTCTCTTATATGACAGCGCCGGTAGCAATTTCTCGCTTCTTATATGATAATCTTTGATTAGCATGGCTGATAAAAAAGAGATTAATGCAAGTATTGAAGATAGGTAAAACAAAAGATAAACATTTATGTTAAAATATGTGACTACAGGTATGAAAAACGAGCCACCCATTGCAGCCAGCATCTCTACAACCGCTGCCAGCCCCAGGATCTTGGTCAAAGATGCCTTTTTTGCTTCTTCGGCAATAATGGCGTTCTGTATTGCGCCGAACGGACCTCCAGAGCCTATGGGACCACCCGAAGAACCGGTAGTAAATCCTGCCAGTCCAGCTAAGATCGTGATCATATATATGTTTTTAACGGACAGGAAGAGAAGTGAAGAGATTGAAAATATTAAAAACAAAGCTGCAAGAATATTTTTTCTACCATAATGGTCAGAGAGCATGCCCAATAAAAACGTCATGATTGCATTGATCAGCATTGCGGCAAACAGGATCAAAGCAATGTCAACTAGCGAGTATCCTACATAATGCAGGTAAAGTGGCAATATTACTATTATGTATCCATAACTGAAACTTACCAGTACTCTTGAAAATATCGCTAATTTTATGTTTGAATACATTCATGGCGAGTATTGCAACTATTATTATAATATTTATTGTAAAAATAAAAAAGAGGTTTATTGTTTTACTACATTGGCCTGAAGCCGCGCTCTTAGCTCATTTTCAATAACTTTACTGTCAACAAGCTCCTTGGCCAGGTCTTTAATTTGAGAGAGAGCATTTTCAGGATAGGATATAGCGTTCCACAGACAGCTGATCTGACAGTTGTTACAGCCAACCATGCAGTTGTTAGGATAGAGCACTAAGGCTTTCTTTTTTTCTACATCAAACCCAAATACATTTCTTTTTTCAGAACATGTAACCACGCACATTCCACAGCCAGTACACTTTTTCTCGTCTATGATGGGATACCATGGTATGCCTGCCCTGTCCATTCCATGCCATTTTGAAAAATTAGGCTCTGCCATTTTTAACACCTTTTATCTCATGATCTGGAAATTTAGCAAGCCTCTCTTCCAGCTCTTTTTTAACGGTCGGATAGATCTTATACTTTGTGATCATACTAGTTATGAACTTTTTTGGATCTTCAGGGAACGTGATCGAGTTTTCAGGACACAGCTTGCCACAAGTAGTGCATCCTAGCACGCAGCTACCCGGATTCTGAACTACCGGTTTAGAATCTTTTTCGTTCCATCCAAATACACCGTTTCCGCACGATAATAAACACAATCCACATCCAGTGCAAGTTTCTGAATTTATGGATGGTGCCCAACTAAATTGTGCTCGATCTATAGTATGCCAGTTTTTCGCATTTGACATTTAAATCACCACAAGGAGAGTATTACATTTAAATATTTAAATTTGACTATCTTATAACTTCCTCAGAACTTAGTGATCATGCATGATCATCTGCTCAACATCTTTTTATTATTTCATCGTTTCAGATGATCGCCTTTCTTCCATGTTATGGATGAGTTAGCTTTGCATTATTTAATTTTCAATCAAACTCAATTTCCACAGATCCGAGTTTCAAATTAAGTTATAATATTCAGAGAACTATCAATTAACATTGGCTCACATATTTGAAAATGTTCTGATACTTCGATAAATTAGCAAAATAAGAGATTTATTCATCAGCGAAGATTTGGCATCATTTATTTTATAAAAGCTCTAATTTTCAATGTTTTGATTTAGTTTGTTCTATGATTTCATTAATCTTCATTTCGACCTCCTCTTTCACAGAATCTGGCATGTACTGATCAATCTGCTTGAACACACCGTTTTCTTCCTTGTACACATGCTGGAGCAGAAGCTCTGCAATGCTGTGCAAGTTCTGAATTCTGTCAATCTGATCATTTGCCTTTTTCAGCAAGTTTCTAATTCCATTGTGTTCTGCCAGTACCATCTTTATTGGCTCTAAGTACGGTAAATACTTTTCAAGGTATGGCTTAAATGCAGGATAAAGAATATCTTCTTCGATTTTAAAATGAAAGGATAAGAGAGAATTTATATGCGCTACAAAATCCGTTTCAGAAACTTTGCCAGCAAGATATCCTTCTGCTATATCTACAGTCTCTATATGCTGGTTCCTCAAAGATTGCGTTGCGATCGAACCTTTAAAATCTATGCTTTCTTTCAAGCTCATTTAATTTCACTTCCCATGGTCTTTTATGATGATCTTCTCTATTTAATTAACAATGATCTGTCTCTCTATAAACATATTCTGTGATTTCAATTTCAAGAGCAGTAAATCTGCGTTCTGGTAATCATTGCACTTTGCACATATTTTAGCTATGATTAAAATATTCTCAATTAAATATATCAACATTTCGGTAAAATGTGTAGCTTTGGTGAAATTTAACTTTATAATAGAGCGCTGTTAAAAATACCAAAAATATAAGTAGTATTAAACATTACAATATCCAAAAAGACAATCTTACAGAGGGTACTGAATATGACAGAAATACAAAAAAGCAATGAAAATATAGTATATATAGGAAAGAAGCCAACAATGAACTATGTTCTTGCAGTGATCACACAGTTTAAAACCGGATCTAAACTAGTGGTCATAAAAGCGAGAGGACATTCAATATCTCAGGCTGTAGACATAGCAGAGATAGTTAAACATCGATTTTTGCCAGACGTAAAGTCAGAGGTAAAAATAGATACTGAGAAATTGAAAAATGAAGATGGTAGAGAAAGTAATGTATCTTCTATCGAAATTAGCATGAAAATGTAATATACCTCTTTCACTATTTTTTTAAGTGCTTTTCAAAGATCTAAACTGATATTTTAGTGGTTTATATATCATTAGCTATTTATCTAGGAATTCACGCAAGCAGATGTTTTAATCACTTGATTTTTTTAGCATTTTCAATGCTGTATCTATAGCTTTATCAAGCTGTGAATCTATATTGTTCATATAGTCGTCAGGTGTAATGTCAACATCGATTGTTGGATCTGTTCCATAGTTTTCAACATTGAATTTCACATCTTTAAACCAAAATGCAAATTCTGGCTGTGTTACTATAGTTCCGTCAATGAGCAAGCGTTTTGGATTAATGCCTATCACCCCGCCCCAAGTTCTCTTTCCGATAAGTGGACCTAACTTAAACAGCTTAAATGCATGGCTGAATATATCTCCGTCAGAGCCAGCATCCTCATTTGTTATGGCAACGATAGGCCCCTGCACAGATTCATTAGGATAGCTCGTGTGAAGCCCGTGTCTAGGTTCGTCAAAACCTATTACTTTCCTGTTCAGCTTTTCTAATAATAAACTTGACACAAACCCGCCACTGTTGTATCTGATGTCTACTATCAATGCTTTCTTGCTGTATTCTTCAAAATAAGATCTGTGAAATTCAGCATAACCAGTATATCCCATGTCAGGAATGTGAACATATCCTACCTTATCTCCGCTCTTTTCAGACACATACTTCTTATTCTTTTCTACCCATTCACGATATAACAAGGGTGTGGGATTATCCAGTGTTTTAACAGTAATGTTCTTAGAAGCTCCTCCGCTTTTAATAATAATAGATACCGGCTCATTTGCATAGTTTATCAGCACTCTGTTTGGAGAAAGCTCGGAATTGAGAGATATACCATTTATGGTCATGATCTTATCTCCTACATTGACATTTAACCCAGGAGCACGCAATGGAGATACTTGATCTAACCTCCCTTCATTAATCTTTGTAATCACATATCCATCTCCGTCAAACTTGAGTTCAGCACCTAAAAAGCCAATTTTCTCGGCTTTGATAGTGCTGTAATCACCGCCAAGCTCATAAGCATGAGAGGTTCCCAGTTCCCCCTGCAGTTCCCAGATAAGATCTGATAACTCTGCACGGGTAGTTACTTTGCTTAACAAAGATTCATATTTTTCATAAATACGATCCCATGCTATCTTTTTAGATGATGCCCAGTAATTTTCTTTCATCAGTCTCCATGATTCTCTTAACATCTGCTTGAATTCTTTCTCTGGCTCTACTATAGGCTTTATTCTTTTTATATCAATATAACCTGATTCAGGTCCTGGAATTTCTCCTTTATCTTCTATTTTATCTGCTATGTTTACAACTCTTATTCCTTTGCTAGATTTATATGCCAGGCTCTTTAAATCTGAAGATATGACAAAATCTTCAATATCCTTAACTAAAATATCGTCTTTTTTATCTTTTAATTTGTAAATATGCAGGTCTCCATTATTTGGAACATTGCTCAGTACATCTGCACTTTTGCCTTTTATGGGCACGGACAGGTACAATATTCCATCTTTTATGGCTAGAAGCTTTGTGTAATTTCCAGCAGGAATAGGAAATTTCACAATTCTATGTTCCAATCCTTTAAACTCTATGCCTCTGGCTGAGCTATCTGACAAAGGCTCTAAAAATGGAGATTTTGTCTGGTCTGACAGAGTGATCATGTATATATTTGCAGCCAGCGGAAAACTGAGCTCAAACTGAACCATATCTTCGACAGGACTGAATCCGGTCAAAGATATAAAATATAGAAACCTGCCATCAGGATCAAAAGCTGGAGAATAATCAAATCGATAGGTGCTGTTAATATCCTTAAATTCCATGCTTTCCAGATCTCTAATTCTCAAATTGGTTTTGTTGATCTTGTTTGATATAGAATATGCTATATACTTTCCATCTGCAGAAAATGTAATATCTTTAAACTCTCCATTTAGGGCATGGTCTATTATTTTTACTTTTTCTGTTTTTAGATCTGCTAAAATCAGATCAAGCCTGTTATTTGCCAGTATGATCTTCTCTCTGGTCGGAGAAACAGCCAGATTGTTGATCAGCCCACAATCTAATTTTATATGTTTTTCTATGTCTCCGAATATTACCAGCTCTTCTGCACCCGAGCCGTCATATATGGCACAAAATGTATGATCATCTATATATTTCGGCAATCTGTATCTAATTCTGTCTTTTATGAATACCGGTCCTTCCCAATTGCGCATATTATATATTTTGCCTCTTATATTCAACAATATAGAATCCGCACTGATATCCATGCCATCTAAGAATTTTAGCGGCTCTTCTAAAAAGCGCGGTAAAATCTGAGTTTTGCTGCTATTTATCGAGATCTCAACTTTTCTGTTGTCTTTTGAAGCGGGGTCATAGACATATATGTCTCCTGCCATCTGATATACTATTTTTTTGCCATCTGTCGAAGCATTGCGGATATAGTAATTTTTGTTGTCAGTATGGGCTATAAGGTCCTTTCCTGATTCATTGCAAGAATATAGCCTGCCAACACCTTCGTGATCTGAAATAAAGTATAATCTGTGATTTACATACATTGGATTGGTCAAGTTTCCATTTATGTTGCTTAAAAACGGAACAAATTTAGCATTGTTGCGTGAGATCCAGAATCTACCGGCCGTTCCGCCTCGATATCTTTTCCATCTTGCAGAATCTGTAAGATGCCTGCCTAACAAAATAAACTTTGAAGTTATTATAATATCATTTGCAACACCGTATTTCATGCGCTCTGGCTCTCCCCCAGATATCGATACTTTAAACAGCTCAATCCATCTTTTAAAGGGCCTGCCGTAATCTGATGCAAATATTACATATTTTGAATCTTCAGACCAAGCCACAAGTTTTGTAGATGCGGATTCTAAATATGTCAATCTTTGAGGAACTCCACCGGCACTGTTTATAATGTATATTTCTGAACCGGAATTCGGTAAAAGAACATTAAACGCAATCCATTTTTTATCCGGTGATATTTTTGGATACCTGACTATCCCAAAATTGGTAGTGATTCTCTGCGGTATGCTATCCTTAATTAACCATAGATCATCTTCTGCAACAAATGCAATTGTGTCATTCATTATGTGCGGATACATACAATAAGCGAACATGAGTGTATTATATACCGACTATTATTTAAAACCTATGCTATGAAAATCAGTAATATACCGTTACTTTAGCGATGTTCATTGAAAAACTTTATTGTTTCATTATACTGCCTTTTTTTATGCTCTCTCTCATTGAATCCGTGTCCCTCTCTCGGAAACACGAGCAGATGAACATCCTTTCCCATCTCTTTAACAAACCTGTAAAACTCATAATACTGCCCGATCGGTACTAGTGGATCATTAATACCATGCATCAACAGTATCGGCGTTTTTATATCATGCTTGATCCTGATCGGCGAGTATTTATCATATTTATCAAACTTATAAGGGTCGGTATCAAAATGAATCCTGTCCCAGTCATAACCGTTTGATGTACCATGAAAACTGATCCAGTCCGCTATGCCAAACAATGAAACTGAAGCTTTGAAAAGATCTGTCTTCATGATTGCCAGTGCAGACATGTACCCACCATAAGAACCTCCAGTTATGTATATCCGATCAGTATGGATCTCTTTAGTAGTTTTTAAAAACTCTATGCCCTGTACTATATCTTCAAAATCCAAGCCCCCAAGATCACCCCGGTTTGATTCTGCATATTTTCGACCCATTCCAACACTGCCCCTGTAATTGGGCAGAAAAACAGAAAAACCATACCCTAAAAATATGGATGCCCGGTCTAGAAATGATGAATATGAAAACGATGTCGGCCCACCATGAATGTATACTATTAATGGATTTTCCGGGTTCTTGACTCTTAATAGCCCGTATATCCTCTTGCCGTCATTTGCTTTCCATTCTACCAGCTTGGAGGGGTATTTTTCAAGGTCTTTTAAGTTGGCATTGATGCTTGTTTTATTAACATTCTTGTTTAACAACAAGATCTCTGGAGGATTCGCAGGATCAGAATATGAAAACACAGTACTGTTTTTATGGTATGAAAATGATGGAGAAAAAGCAGGATATACTATTCCTGTCCCTTCCCAGATCTTTTCTTTATTATAATATTTCAAAATCGTGAATTTTGTCTTTTCATTCTTTAGCAAAATTAGCTCTTTGCCCTTTGAATTATCATCAAATTCTATGTGCGAATAACTTGCATCTTCGTTTTCTGTCAGGTTCTTCACAGATCCATTATCAATAAGTATAACATCTCCTGACACAACACCGCGATCGCTCATCAATGATTCTATAAATGCAATTTTATTTTCTGATACTCTTATCTTTCCAATCTGTCTTTTCTCTGGGTCATAAACTAACCTGATCTCTCCAGATATATTTACAAGGTACAATTTTGATCTGTACCAAGAACTCTCCTGCGGAGCATCCGAAATTACAGCAATTATTTTCTTACCGTCTGTGTCAAATTCCCAGATTTGCCTGTTTTTTGTGATCTTTTTAGTTCCTTCTTTAAAATCTAAAAGATAGAGGTCATCATACAGATCCGATTCTTCATAAAAATATGAGTCATCCTCTTTTTCATCAATCTTTTCGTGGCCCGTGAAAAGAATGGTATTACCATACCATTTTGCATCTTTAATCTCACCATTAAATTTAATTGAAATCTTGTTTTTGGTGCCGGCATTATATATGTTTATCAGGTCTTCATACACATATAACAATAAATCATCTTTTGAAAATGAGAGCGAATGTATACCGTATCCTTCTATTTTCTCAAGTTCATTCAAAGATGAATCGTATATGATAAGATCTGTCTTCTCAGCTTTTTTCTTGTACTCTCTAAAATTATCTGATACTACTGCAGCAATAAACTTTCCAGATTCACAAATTGAAACTTCATCTATGTTTTTTAAGTTTAAAAGATCCTCTATTGTTGGAGCTTTCATAATTATAACAATACTATTTCCCATTATTTAATCTTTCCATTAAAAGACTTTGTCAATTCTTAGTTGAAAATTTTACTTGCATTTGGAGATCAGGAACAGATTACGGTACCGTTGTCATTTTCATTTTTAAGGTAAAGGTAAAAATACAGTTATATTCCTGTTTAACAAGTAAAAAGTTGACATGCTCCTTTATGAGCAAGATTTAAATATTAAAGTGTATTTTACTTTTTTAAACTAAACTTTAGGTGAAAATAATGAAAAGAATATATGCTATTTCGATAGTTGTTGTTTTAATCGTGGCGAGTTTTGCAGTTGGGTTTGAAATGAATAATTTCAAACCGAAGCTTTCAGGAAATGATGTT
>JAVRLB010000025.1:0-17867 GCA_031961865.1 Thermoplasmatota archaeon
ACCGGGAATAAAAAAGGGCATTATTCAAGAGGAAACAAGAGAACTAATAAAAAAGATTAGAAGTTTGCATCCAACTGCTGGTGCTATTTCTATTGAAAGATATTTGAAACAATATTCAATAAAATTATCACACAACAAGATCCACAGGATCCTGAAAGAAGAAGGTATGGCAATGGATGAAGAGAACAAAAAGATGCAGAGAAAATGGGTAAGATACGAAAGGAAGCATTCAAACAGTCTTTGGCATGCGGACTGGTTTGAATACGAAGGAAAGAACATATTGGTGATTGAAGATGATGCATCAAGATTTGTAGTGGGAATTGGAGAATATGATCATGCAACAGGAGAGAATGCAATAAAAACAGTGATGAAGAGCATTGAGAAATACGGAAAGCCAAGAGAATTGATGACGGATCACGGGACACAATTTACATCATTGCCAAGAGCAGGGAAAGAATCAGAACAGAATGAATTTCAGAAATACTTAAAAGAGCGGGAAATCGTTCATATAAAGGCAAGAGTAAAGCATCCTCAGACGAATGGGAAATTGGAGCGATTGAATTATACATTAATAGAGTTGAGGAAATATTTTAGCACATGGGAAGAAGTAATAGATTATTACAACAACAGAAGAAATCATATGAGCCTGTGTGGGAAAGAAGATGTAGTTACGCCAGCAATAGCCTACGGATCAAAAAAGGCAAAAGAAGGAGAGCTGATTGAATGAAAATAGAAAAGTATAAAAGGGAAAAATTTTCAGGATATCACAACAGTTTCGAATAATAGAAAATTTTAAATTGTAAGAGTCAATATTAATGTGATTCTAATGTCAGTTATATATGATGGATCTAAAGGATTAGTAGTAGATCTGATAGCTTATACAGATTATGCCTCGCAATACAAAGGATTATTGAATGCTTCTGGCAAGGGCCCTGACTATATTGCAGCTGAAAGCGGTTCTATTTCACATTCTAAAAATTTTAAAGATCTAGATAATGAAAAAGTAAAAAGTTTAATAGCGCTACTAAAATCTTTAGGCCATGAAAGTGTTTTTGAGCATGTAAGTTTTACATTTAGGATAGAAGGAATCTCAAGAGTATGTTCCCATCAGTTAATTAGACATAGATTGGCATCGTTCACTCAGCAGAGTCAGAGATACGTTCCTTTAGATCCAGCGTATATATTACCAGAGAGTATATACAAAAGTGAATTTAGAGATGAAGCATATAATATCATCTCTAAGGCCACTGAGCTCTATAAAAAGATGATAAATGCTAAAATTAAGAGAGAAGATGCACGGTTTTTATTGCCTCAAGCCGTAGAAACAAAAATTGTTGTAACGATGAATGGCAGAGAATTAAGGCATTTTATAAGTTTAAGAGCAGATAAATCCGCACAGTGGGAAATTCGTGCTTTAGCTTTGGAAATGTTAAAAAAAGCATATGCTGTTGCACCTTTGCTTTTTGAAGATCTTTACACAAAATATTTTTTACAACCATAATAAAGCTATTCTTTAATATTGTATAAATTATATATAATATAAAATTAGAAAATTATATATATGGGGGCTTATTTTAGAGATGAAAAGGTGTATAGTTATGGCATCATTAATTAGTGAAGAAGATAGAAAATACCTAAAAGAACAGTTCGAAAAGGATCTAAAAGACAAAGTCAAGATAGTTGTATTTACTGACAATTCTCCAGATTGTAAATATTGCAATGAAACCTTGCAAATTACAAAAGAGTTGGGGGAATTATCTAGTTTGATTACTGTTGAGAATTATAATGTTACAGATCCTAAAGCAAAAAAGTTTAATGTGGAGTTTGCGCCTACAACCATTATAACTGATGAAAAAGAGTCTATGGGAGGTAGAATAAGATATACTGGAATTCCTGCAGGATATGAATTTTCATCACTGATAGAAGATGTGATAAGTATCTCGTCTGGAAAATTAGACCTTAATGATCATGTATTAGAGCATTTAGATGAAGTTGATAAACCAATAAAAATTCAGGTATTTGTTACACCTACTTGCCCATATTGCCCTAAAGCTGTTAGAGTTGCACATAAATTTGCGCAATACAATGAGAACATTACGGGAGAGATGGTAGAAGCTATTGAATTCCCAGATAGAGCAGATAAATATGGAGTGCAGAGTGTTCCACATATTGTCATTAATGAAAATGTACAATTTATTGGAGCATACCCTGAAGAGAACTTTATAGAATACATAATGGAAGCATATAAAAAATATAAAAATTAATTTCTTATATTTTTAACATCGTAAATTTGTCATTTTTTTATTTTTAATACAAAACAATAGTTGAGTATTCTTTATATAAAAGTATTGAATAGCTATGTTTGTGGAAAGATACATATCGTTTCAAAAATGGTTCAATTGTCGAGAATACAATTGGATTATCCAATCAATATTTGAAAATTATCGCCCAGCATTTATAAAAAATAGTGCTTTATTTATCAAATATTTTGATTTCACAAACTTATATAGTTTTAAAAAACATTTTATGAAAATATTTTTTTCTAAAAGAGGTACTGAGGCATGATAGCAAAACAGATCGGGATATTCACCAAGGATTCTAGACTTTTTTTCAGGTTGTTAGAAAGTATTAAACAATTTCAATTTAAGTTTTTGATCTTAGATTCTGCTGAAAATATTCCGAAAAATATATCTGCTATACTGTGCTCAAGCTCGGAGATAATAAATTTTGATACCGTAATACACTGTGATATTAATGATGTAGAAAAATGTATCAGAGGTGCAGCTTCTTATATATTTGACAAAGATGCTTTTTTGAATATTGTCATTGGCATAGATCCGGGACCTGCCCCCGGCATGGTAGTTGTAGGTGATGGATTTGTATTAGAGGAAAAAATTATAATGGATAACATATTATCTAAAATCAAAAAGATATATGAAGATTATAAATTCTCAAATTTTAAAATAAAAATTGGCAGTGGGGATATTATAAACAGAAATAATATTATAAACCAACTAATAGAAAATTTTGTTTTGGAGATTGTTGATGAGAAAAATACTTCTGAATATAAAAGAAATGATATTGCTTCAGCTAAAAAAATTGCTTTTTTAGAAGGTACTGTAGTTTCTGAAAAACAGCCCATTCATTACAAAAATGGTGGGATTACTGAAATCCAGAAAAAAAGCCGTATAATCAGTGATGGTAAAATTACAATCTCAAGGCTTTTAGCTAAAAAAGTTTTAAGTGGTAAGATATCTATAAGACAAGCTATTGAAATTCAAGAAAAAAATAACAAAAATTGAAAATTTTATTTTTTCCATTTTGGAGTTGGCAATCTCTTTTTACTTCCTGCTGAAAACAAGAACAGTAATACTGCAATCAAAACCACAACAATAACAAATAAGTCCCATACCCAGCTATAATTGGGAGGATTCCCAATATAAATCTGATACTGATAGCTATTTTGACCATTATTAAAATATATGAATGTAGAATTTACTACAAATTTTACAGTATGTTGCCCGTTTCCCACTGAAGAAACTACCCAGGAAAAGTTAGCTTCTGCTGTAGAATTTGGATTGATCTCAGCTATGGTCTGATTTCCAATGTATACATTATCAAAATAAAAATTAACAGGAATATTGTACAATTTAATTGCCGCGCTATTATATACTGTAGCAGTAAATATTACAGGATATACTACCTTTACAGGATACTCAGCAGTATTTGTCACATTTGAATTATCTACACCACCAATTCCTTGAACCATTATGTACACAGTTTGTGGCTGGCTAGGAAACGTAATATTAGTATAAAATATGTTGGTGCTGTTAGAATATGCCGTTATTTCCTGAACTGGCAGTGCACCTACCAGATTTTCTCCAGACAAAAATAAATGATACCCATAATCTTTAAAGAATCCGTTAACTACTATTTTATACTCAATAGTCTGGTTTGTTGCTACAAGTGATGGGCCAGAGATTGTAACATTTACAGCACTTGCGTTTGTTAGAGGTACTGAATACAGAGTAGCCAGAAGTATGGCAGAGATAAAAAGTATAATAATAGATTTAAATCTCATTTTCTCACCCTGATAAATATTATAATT
Organism: Thermoplasmatota archaeon; assembly: GCA_031961865.1. Lineage (GTDB taxonomy): Archaea > Thermoplasmatota > Thermoplasmata > Thermoplasmatales > ARK-15 > JAVRLB01. Next base: position 4,109 of record JAVRLB010000025.1, read on the forward strand.
GAAATAAATACTGCAGCTACAACTATTATAGCGATCAGTAGCGAAGTGGTATCAAATGCGGGAGGTATCCCTTTGTAGTTTAAATTTGTTATTGAAATAGATCCTGTCTTCATAGCAGGCAAAGGAGGAGAATAAGATGCAGTATATGCTTTTACAGAATCTGCAGCTGTAACATAGATTGTAATGTTTCTAGTCACTATGGCAGAATTAGGTACGTTTTTTAATATTAAGGTGATATAGCTCTGAGATTTTATTGATATTGATCCATTTACAGATACGTTATTGTAATATAATGTTGAATTCCATCCAAGACCTTTTAACTGTAATTTGTTCAGTACTGATATATTATAAGATTGTAAAGTGTTTCCATTGTTATATATTATAACCGGTATTTCCAGATTGTTCGAGTACATAGCAGTATTCTTGGCATCGAATTTTATTGTTGTATTGTAATAAGCTGATACGTTCACATTTATTGCAAAATTTGTATAATTACCACTGTAAACCGCTCTGAATGAAACGCTATTTATTCCATAACTGGCAGTTTGCGGCACTTTAAGTGTAATATTTAGCAATTCTGATGAATTGGGGGTTATGTTGAAATTATTCATACTGAAAGTACTGCCCCAATTGCTGTTAAGGCTTTCTAACTGTATAGTCTCGAGAGTATTTCCACTATTAGAAATTTGTATTTGATAAGTAACATTTGTATTGGGTGATGCTGCTTGCAAAGGAGTAATTGTATTTTCTGCGATCTTAGTTATATTATTTCTAATATATTGTAAGTTTATAGTCTCACTTTTATTTATATAAAACGATTCATTTAAAGAGTAAGTCACCGGCATATTATATTCTATCTTTGCCGTTTCTGCCTGGAATGTATATGATCCAGTTGGTATGATCAGCGTGTATGTACCGTTAACAGTAGTTACTCTCAATGTTGCATTCTGTAATGTAACATTGATAGGTATATTTATCGACTTTCCATTTAATGTTTCTATTCCGGAAATATAATATGCTTTAGTCAAATTTATATTTAAAACTGAGCGATCCGATGATATATTTATGTTGGATAATGATGCATAATAAATATTGCCATATATATAATTTACATACACCGTATAAGATCCATACGGTAATTTAGAAATGTAGGTACCGTTAGAACCAGAATACACAGTATAGGAAACATTAGAATTTTCCGAAGATATAAAATTGATATTTACGAATGGCATCAGATTGTTATTGATATATACCTCTCCCTGCAATGTTCCAATAGCAATACTCTTATGCAATAATATATTTATAGTTTCATTCCCAGATACTTTCGTAATCGTGTATCCACTATAACTATAGTAATAGCCTTGCTCATAGTTAATATAATATATAGACATATTAAATGTTCCCGTAGGTAATTGTAGTGATGTAGAGCCATTTATAGGGAGTATAAATTTAAATGTGTTTGAAGACACAGTTAGAGGAAATTCAATTGAAGGGCCTATTACATTAACTGTAACATTATATGCTTTAGTTGGTTGTAAATAATAAGTTGAGTTTTGAGTTATTTTAATATTGTTTATTGTAGCATATTCATCTGAATATGAATAATATGTATAGTTACCTACAAGCAAATTAGTTGTCGCCCCACTGTTCACAATGTTTCCATTGCTATCAAACCAAAGGCTATATGCTAGAGTCGGGCTGACGCTAACATTTGCAAACATTGCTACAGCTAAATTTAGTGTCTGCGTAGAGTTACTGTAATAAATAGTTACACTCTTAGTTTTTGATAGTGGCATTAAATTATTTGCATAGAATGATATATTGTATATACCTGGTGCAAGGGAGATTGAATATTCCTTACTATCTGTGGTAACAGAATAGTCATTTACTCCATTATTAAAATTGACTGTTAATATTCCTGAATAAGATACATTATTAATATATGATATGTTTCCTTGCAATGTAACATTTTTAGGCACCACATACACATATATGTCATTACCTGAATATTTTACAGTTTTCTGTGCATAATTTTGTGAGATTACTGAGACTGTGAAATTTGATTGAGAATATATCGAAAACTTGTTATTCTGTGTAATATAGGTTTCATAAGTAGGACCGTTTGATCCATTCATTATTATTGCTCCACTATAAACAATATTGTTACTGCTCACACCATTTGCATTGTAAACAGTTCCACTATAGGTATTTGTAGATTCTAAAGATATGTTAAAGAACTCATTATTTGTAATATTTAGAGAGGAATAGTAAGAATATGGATTTTTAGTGGAACTAAATCCTACAACTCCTATATTATATTCTCCTGATGGCAGATATATATAATAATATCCTGTATTGTTTGAATATATATTTATAAAATTACCATTGTTGAAAATAGATACTGTTGCATTGCTTAATTTCGAATTATTTAATAATGTATACCCTGAAAATTCGTATGCTTTTAATAGGGTCAGATTTAATGTAGTGTTTCCACTGACATAAATTGATTTGATGTATGAATAGTGAATGTTATCATAAATATATTGAGCATAGATATTATAATATCCAGCCGGTAAATAAGTGGTATATTGGCCGTTAGCATTACTGTGCACTGATTCTATATTTTGCGGTGACGCTGTATCGGCAAAGCTTATAAAAGCATTATATGGTATAACTGGAGATCCTGATATTATCCCCGATACTTTATAAAATTTAGAAACTGTAATATTTTGGAACAATGACTTATTCCACTTATTAAAAGATACCGTATATGGATAAGATTTGATGTTTGGTTGATTTATGTACAATGTATAGTTTCCAGGCACTAAGATTGCAGAATATGATCCATTGGCACTGCTATATACTGTTTCAGTAACATTTTCAGAATTCGTTATCTGTATTGGATATGCCAAAGAAGGGGTATTAGTGTTTATTATTTTTCCTTTTAATATATCTGGCAGCAGTGGCAAATCAAAAGTAGCATTATTTCCCATATTTACAGTTTCCGTTTTTGAAACATTATATGTGTTATTATCTATTGTAATTGCAATCTGATAAATATGTGGAATAACATTCGTAATTGAATAGTAACCATTAATATTTGTTGTAGCGTTATAATATAATCCATATGTACTGTTATAATAATGAACTACCGCACCAGGTACATTTCTCTGTAAACCAGATACATTGTAATATACAACACCATCTACATTAGATGTAGGTACCACTAAATTCTTGGTAATATAATAGTTAGGTACACCAGAGGCATTAAGTGCGGTGGGTATTCTGTCTGCCTGATCCTGAGAAATATTCAGATTTATAGAGGATAAGGTCGTGCTATCATCCAGCAAAAGCTTATCTAAACCACCATTTGTGGTAAACTTTAAAGTGTCGTTCCCTGCTACTGCATAAATAGTATAATATCCCTGAGAATTTGTATAGGTATAATTATGTGGGATTCCATATTGATCATAGAGTGTTACCATAATATGACTCAGCGGTGTTCCTTCAGGAGTTGTCACTTTACCACTTATGATCGCTCCCGGATAATATTCATCAATTACCACATCATTCACGAGTGTCTGATTTGCAGGAGGCTCTAAATCTACAGTTCCAATGCTTTTTTGCTCATAATAATATGCCTGCTGAAGAGGAATTGCTTCCCAAGCAGATGTATGATTTTTATAATCTTTGTAAGGATTCCAGAATGCAGTCTTGTAAACAACCTCAAAGTGTGTCATATTCCATGCCTGCATTGGTGGGTAATATGCCAGATTTGAAGACAACCCTGGTAATCCCTGCGTTGCTCCAACCTCACTGCCAGAGTACCCCAAGAATAACCTATAAAGACTGGTATTGTAAAATGCAGGAGTATATGTGATATTATACCCTACAATAGCTGCATCTGCTGGAATGTCATTTAAAGGAAAAGTATTACCGCTTGCGTTTATTGCTGTTAAATTATAAAAAGTATATGGAATATCATTGCCATCTACAGTATAAATATCTCTGTCTGTTAATGTTGCTGGAGCATAAAAAGTGCCTGTGGCATTTCCGGAAAAAGGAAACATACCAGAATCAATAAGTACATAGGATATATAATAACCGGTAGCTGTTTCAAGAGCATTGTATAGATTTACCAGCGTATTTTCTGAATAGTTACTGGCTAGACTCCCAGAAATCATTATATATTTTATATTCTGTGATGATATGCTGCTAGCATATACTCCATAAATATTAGGGTTGGCCAGTATGGTACTTAAATATTTCTGATTTGTGTTATAATTATAATAGTCTTGAATGTTCTGTACTTCCTTTGCCCCCAAATAATTTACCAGTATCTGCTCGATCTGAGGGGTGAATGTGGTACTCAACTTTTCATTTACAGCTACTTGCTGATTTCCGTCAAGTACTCTCGCTATTAATAATGCTATATCCTGGCTTTCGTTCTGTGCAAGTAAAAATTGCCCAGCTACCTGATAGCCATCTTGGAAGTTATCTGCTACTACCGGATGCTGTCCCTGCTCTATTGTCTGGAACCCGTAATCCCACCATGAAAGTAAAGCGGGACGGTCCGCCATAGATAGATTGGTGTTCTGTTCTGACAACCAGGTTTCAGCCCTAGTTAAAGGATCTGTGGATAGGGGCAGATATGATCCATAGGCACCGATATACCATGGTGATGTGTAATTTGCTGGTCTCAAAACTGATGGCATCGCATCATAGATCTGTTTATTGTATTGTGAATCGCTTGTAAGCGGTATCGCGGCATCCATGGCACTCCATACATTCGGAAATATTACCAAGATTGCTATTAATACCACTACTGCTACTTTACTCCATTTTACGCTCTTTTTAAATCCCGTAAATCCTAGATGTGACATGTTCTTGAAATCTTTTTGTATCTGCCCAAAGTTGAATTTTGTGATTATTATATCCAGAGCAAATGCAGCAGGAATGATAAATCCTGGAGATCCATTTATAATGAATCTCGATGCTGAAAAAGCCATATAGACTGAAACTGCAGAGAATATAATGAAAAATATATAATAATCGTTTAATGCTTTTCTAGCTTTGTATAGCATATATAAGAATCCGCCAACAAACAGGAAGAACACTCCAACTCCTACGCTCATTATTAACTGTGAAAGTGTTGGTGGCTGTGCTTCTGCAATAGTAGAGTATAATCTATTTTTTATAAAGTATCCTTGCCCGCTCACTATGAAATGTATTAGTGATGGATCAATGTAAGATCCAGCGACATATATTATTATGATTGCTCCTATTGCCGAAGGATAAACCAGAGTCCAAGGATATTTAGAGGTTAACTCCATAAAAAGTGTTACAAAGATAGTAAATATCAATAAGTATAATGGAACATTGTACCATGGAGAGATAGCGTTATCAACAACGTACCATGGCAAAGAAGGGAGGAATGCAAATAATCCAAATATTAAAGATATCATTAATATATGAAAAGATGAAATATTTCTAAATCTATTTATAAAAACCTGTATGACCAAGAATACTAAAATTACTACCTCTACATAAGAGAACCCCTGCCACATCAGAGCCACTGTTCCCAAACTTATACCAGACAGTGCTGTGTAAATTATTGTATTATGATTTTCAGAGAAAAATTTCTTTGCTCCAATTTTGATGCTTGACGCTTTAAACCAGTTTTCAATCCAGACATCTTTTTTAACGCTTTTAAGTGCTTTTAAGAAAAAGTACCAAGTTAATAACGCAAAAAATAGTATAACATCGTCGTAGCCACCCCAGCCAGCAATACTTCTGGTCATGTTAGCCGCGCTGATTGCAATTAAAAATGCAGATATAATTCCAACTCTCTTATTAAACGCCTCTTTCCCTATTAAGTACATAGGTATGGCTATCAATGCGCCATATATCGATGTAATCAAAATCAAAGCATAATTTGTTGCTAAATTAATATTAAATCCGAAAAATGGAGAAAGTGCATATCCAAATAATGCCACTGACCAATCGAAGAACGGAGGTCTTGGATCCATTAATCCAACCGGATAATTTAGCATTGTATCTTCTAATAATTGATGATGCGTAGTTAATATATAGGATATTGCTCTCTCATGATAATATGAGTCTGCGCCACCAGATACTGAGAACCATCCATTGCTAGCATTCTGAATTGCTACCGGTAAAGTATAGTATGTCCTTAAAAAAAATCCGAGCCCAATGATAAATGCCAGCAACAAAACTATTTTCCACTTAGTTAGTCCACCGCTCGATATATTAATTTTACCTAATCGCATTATCAATCACCTATAAGGGCGTATTGCTCCCATATGATTTCTACTATAAAAAACTTTATGATAAAGATTTTATATTATAAGTTGTTTATTTTAATATCAACCATAAGTTTGATTAATATGCTCGATATAAGGTATTTTAGAAAGCGGGGTAGGGTAGCTAGGAAATCCCGACGGGCTCATAACCCGTAGATCAGTGGTTCAAATCCACCCCCCGCTACTGTTAAATAGTTAGTGTTATTTTAGATCTCTGTGTCTAAACCTGTTTATCTAGGAAAAGTTGAGCTTTATTGGTGCGATGAGTGTAATGTACCATTAATCAAGAATAAATGTAGTATATGTAATAAAGAGGGAAGAGCCGTTAATTTGACTCCTCCAGGAGATGTAAGACCTGCCCTAAAACATGATCTTGAGCTATTAAAAACTATTTTTAAGGATGTCACTTCGGACCTATCTTTTCTTGACGATCGAGTAATTCTTCTAAATAGAATACCTGGAATAGACCGATCCGAAGAAATTATTATAGATGGATATACTATTGCTAACTTACAATTCGATTTAAAAAAATATAAGCTTTCATTAAAGCTCAATGCTGTACCTTTTATAAGTCCTGTAAAAAACTGGATCAAAGTTGATGATGGTGCAGTTAATCCAATACTCAACGGTTCAAATCTGCTTATCCCGGGAATAATAGAGATCTCTGATAATATAGAGATAAACTCTGAAACTGTATTATTTGATAAAAATATGAATCCTTTCGCTATTGGTACTTCTAAGATAAATAGAGAAATCTTGAAAAACAATAAAAAAGGATTAGCTGTTAAAGTTAGAGATGCAGGGAAAGTTACATCAAAGAAAAATCCTGTTAAAACAACATGGGATCAAGCAGTAAAAGCAAATATATATCATTTAGATACTTTGGAGAATAAGGCAATAGAAGAGATTAAGAATTTGGGGGATATAAATAAGGTTGTTTCATTTAGTGGTGGTAAAGATAGCCTTGTTACTCTATTATTGGTCCTTAAGTCTGGAGCTATGCCTAAATCTTTTTTTTTAAATACCGGCATAGAATTTCCTGAAACTATAGAATATGTAAAAAAAATAGCTTTGCTCCTGAATATAGATATCGACATCATTGATGCAAAAAATGCTTTTTGGGACTCTCTAAATCATTTCGGACCTCCCGGAAAAGATTATAGATGGTGCTGCAAAACTTGCAAATTAGGCCCAACTACCAGATATATTAAAGAAGTTTACAAAACTGAAATCCTGACTTTTGTGGGGCAGAGATCATATGAGAGCCAGCAAAGAGCCAGTAAAGGGAAAAAATGGAGAAATGAGTGGGTATCTAATCAGATAGGATACAGTTTAGTTCAGCATTGGAATTCATTGAGTATATGGTTATACATATTTAAAAGCAAGATCCCATACAATCCGTGGTATGATTTAGGGTTGGCAAGGATAGGCTGTTATCTGTGCCCTTCAACTGACCTTGCTGATTTAGAAATTGTAAAAAATAATTATCCTGGGTTTTCAAAGTGGCAGAATTATTTAGAATCTTATGCCACTGAAAAAAAGCTACCTGAAGAATGGGTAGAACTTGGCTTATGGAGATGGAACCATTTTCCACCATGGCTAATAAATATACTACGAGAAAAGAATATCAAAATAGAATATGACCGACATGAAAGAAGTAATTTAAAATTAGAGACTGTTTTCAGAGATGATAAAGTTATTATAACATTCAATAAAGAAGTTGATAAAAATAGATTAACTAACATGTTAAATATAATTGATGAAAAAAGCTATAAATTAAATGAAAATGGTATTGTTGTTAGCGAAAATATTAAAAATATAGTAAAGCAGGTTATCATACAAGCAGAAGAATGTATTGGCTGCGGAGTATGCTCTTCTAGATGCAAGAACAATGCAATATACATTGAAAATCAAAAAGCATGGATCGATGAAAAACGATGTTTGCATTGCAGTCTATGCATTGGCCCCTGCCCAGTTTATAGGTTTTGATCATGAACTCAAATATATTAAAAGTTTTAAAAATTCTTTATCGAACTGTTCCTGCTCACACAGATTTTTACTATGATCCATTTAAGATACTTATTACTACCGTAATATCCCAGCGAACTAAAGATCTTGTTACAGCTCAGTCAGCAAAAAAACTGTTTGAGAGATTTAAAACTGTTAGAGAGTTATCTGAAGGAAGTGTGGAAGATATTGCCGCATTAATTTATCCGGCAGGATTTTACAGACAAAAAGCAAAACGTATTAAAGAGATTGCAACTATTATAGAGAACTCTGGAGCCGTTCCAAACGAGCTAAATGCTCTTTTAAAATTGCCTGGTGTTGGTAGAAAAACTGCGAATATAGTCCTTTCGGCTGGATTTAATATGGATACTATCGCAGTTGATACTCATGTACATAGAATCACAAATAGATTGGGATGGGTTCACACTAAAACACCTGAAGATACTGAAATGGAATTAAAAAAGATAATACCTAAAAAGTACTGGCACAGATTGAATGGGACACTTGTGGTTTTCGGGCAGACTGTATGTAAACCTGTATCCCCAAAATGTAAAATTTGTCCTGTTAATAAATACTGTCCTTCCAGGAAATTGTAGTTATAAAAACTACAAAAACTTTAAATTTAGTCATAAAATTCTTACCCCAACAGAGGTAATGTTAGATGTACATAATTAAGAAGTATGAATCAAAGACAGGGTTGCCAAAAGAAACTCAATCGATCTGCCCTGTATGCTTAAAAGTCATTCCAGCAACTATATATGAGGAAGACGGAAAAGTAATGTATAAAAAGACGTGCCCGGAGCATGGAGAATTTAAAGATATATATTATGGAGATGTAGAACAATACTTGAGATTTGAAAAATTTGCGGTTGATGGTATCGGAATTCAGAACCCAGCAATAAACAGTGGCAACTGTCCAGTTGACTGTGGATTATGCACACTTCATTACAGTCATACTGCTCTAGCAAACGTGGATCTTACAAATCGCTGTAATATGAGATGCCCGATTTGCTTTGCAAATGCCAATGCTGCAGGTTATGTTTATGAACCAACTTTTGAACAAATAACAGCAATGCTTCAGAACTTAAGAAACGAGAAACCTGTACCTACTCCAGCAGTGCAGTTTGCAGGAGGAGAGCCTACAATATACCCTCAGTTCCTCGAGGTTATAAAGAAAGCAAAAGAGCTCAATTTTGCTCAGATTCAGGTTGCTACTAATGGAATCAGGATTGCGCAGGAAGAAAACTTTGCCCAGCAGATGGTTGATGCCGGCTTGAATACTGTCTATTTGCAGTTTGATGGTTTTAAAGAATCTACATACATAACTACAAGGAACAGGCCAGGCTTTTTGAAAGAAAAGATGGTGGCAATAGATAGACTCAGACATACAAAACCATATCCAACTTCAACGGTACTTGTACCAGTAATAGTAAAAGGTGTAAATGATGACGAAGTTGGAAAGATTGTTCAGTTTGGATTGGACAATATAGATGTTATCAGATCCGTAACCTATCAGCCAGTAGCTTTTACTGGGAGAATAGATCAGGATGAACGCATTAAAGGGCGTTATACACAGGGAGATCTGGTAAGAGATCTTATTGCGCAGACTGGATACTTTGAAAAATCAGATTTTTATCCTATCCCAGTGGCAGGTATTTTTGCAGAGTTAGCATCCCAAATTTTCCAATCTCCAAAACCAGCCTTTACAACACATCCTCACTGTGGTACTGCAACTTATGTATTTAAAGATCATCAGAAAAATAAGATTATTCCGATTTCAAAGTTTATTGATGTAGAAGGTTTAATTGAAGAGCTTAGCCCACAAATCTTTGATAACAAATTCGATGGAAAAAGTAAGATCATGAGCGCAGTCTCTTTATCAAGAACATTTAAAAAGTATTTCAATGCTAAAGAGGCTCCTACAGGATTTAAGTTAAGAACAGTATTAGATGTTTTTAATGAGGGAAACAGAGATGCATTGGCAAAGTTGCAATGGAGTTCAATGTTCATCGGAGCAATGCATTTCCAAGACAGTTATAATTATGATCTTGAAAGACTTAAGAGATGCGATATTCACTATGCAATACCGGATGGAAGGATTATACCGTTTTGTGCGTATAATAGTGGCCCAACCTATAGGACCGGAGTTGAGAAAAAATTCTCAATTACTCTTGAAGAATACAGAAAAAGACATGGAAATGCGGTCGGAGTTGAAGGATAAATGATGAATATAGATACCTCATTATGTAACTATTGCGGCTCTTGTATAGGTTCTTGCCCTGTTAATTGCATGTTTTTGGATGAAACGAGGGTTATGATCGATGAAGACAAATGTGTAAAATGCGGATTTTGCATTAGAGTTTGCCCCGTTGGAGCCATATCTGCGGAGTGGTGGAAATGAGGGAATATAATTATGATGTGTTAGTAATAGGTGCAGGGCCCGGAGGTAGCACTGCCGCAAGATTTGCTGCAGAAAAAGGATTAAAAGTACTATTAATCGAGAAGAGACCGGACATTGGTTCACCTGTCAGATGTGGAGAAGGCATATCCAAGTCATGGTTACCAGAAGTTGATATTACCCCCCATAAATCCTGGATTTCAAACGAAGTTTTAGGTGCCAGAATATTTCCTCCTAATGAGGCTACGCATATAGAACTTTCTGCCGAAAAAGCTGGGAATGAGGTCGGTTATATAATAGAGAGAGACAAGTTTGATAAACATTTGGCTGCTATGGCTGGAGAAGCCGGTGCTGAAATATGGGTAAAATCCCCGGCATTAGAGCTGTTAAAAGAAAATAAAAAAGTAGTTGGTGCAATAATTCGCAAATTTGGGCAAAAAGTCATTGTAAGAGCGAAGATAATCATTGGCGCGGATGGGTTCGAGAGCCAGATTGGCAGATGGGCAGGTATCAATACGATGCTGAAGGAGAATGATATAGAATCCTGTATAGAGTACAGAATGGTCGGAATTGATCTGAATGAAAAATTCACAGATTTCTATCTAGGTTCAGCAGCTCCAGGTGGCTATGTATGGGTATTTCCAAAAGGTAAAAACGAGGCAAATGTTGGAATAGGCATTGCTCTAAACAAAATCAAGGATCGAGGAGAAGTTAAAAAGTATCTGGATGATTTTATCAATTCTCACGAAGCGTTGAGAAAAGGTACTCCAATTGAGCTTATCACTGGAGCGGTATCTATTTCTCAGGTTCCAAAAACTGTAGTAACAGATAATGTTATGCTGGTAGGAGATTCAGCAAGGTTAATTGATCCTATCACGGGCGGTGGCATTGCAAACGCTTGCATATCTGGCAAAATTGCTGCTGAGATTGCATATGAAGCCATTAAAAATGGTGATACAAGCAAAGAGTTTTTACAGAAATATGATAAAATAATAAAAGAGAAATTTGAAAAAAGAAATCTGAGAAACTGGTTTGCAAAAGAAAAACTCTCTGAATTAAGTGATGAGACTTTGAATAAACTGGTAGACGCTATATCTTCAGTAAACATTGATTCTATTTCAGTCAAAAGCTTGCTTGGTGCAGTACAACAAAAATATCCAGAACTTATCAAAGAATTTGAAGATCTTCTTTAAATTTATTTTTTATTTATTAAACGATTTACAAAATATTTTTTATACTTTCGGGTCATATAATGTATCATGGATATAAGCAACATAACTGTAATTTTTGTAGACCCGAAATATGGCGGAAATGTTGGCTCATTATGTAGAGTTATGAAAAATTTTGGATTGAGCAATTTGATATTAGTATCTGAAAATTTCAAGATTGATGATGAGGCGTATAAATATGCCATGCATGCTACCGATATTTTATCAAGTGCTAAGATCGTTACTAATTTAAAGGATGCTCTTTCAGATATGGGATTAGTCGTAGGTACCACTGGAAAATCTACTGTTTCTGAAAAAAAGTTTTTGAGGATAGCAAAAACTCCAAGAGAATTTTCAGAAAGCGTCTCTGGATACAGAGGAAAAATTGCAATTTTATTTGGAAGAGAGAATTTTGGGTTATTGAACAATGAATTAGAATTATGTGATTTATTGGTTACAATACCAGCGAGTGAAGAGTATCCAATAATGAATATAACACATGCCGCAGCTGTGATATTTTACGAGTTATTCATTAATTTTAAATATGTGCAAAAAGGTAAATTACTTGCAGAAAAAATAGAATTGGATAAAATAAATGAATTTTTTTCAAACATACTAGAGGCTATAGGCTATCCAGAACACAAGAAAAAAAATGCAAAAAACATGTTTAGAAGATTTATAGGAAAAGCTAATTTAACTAAGTGGGAATATCATATGCTTGCTGGCATATTCTCAAATATCTTGAAAAAAATTAGTAGACAAGAATAGAATCATCTATTTTTGCAGCACCATAAACAAGTCCTTTTCTACTTTTGTTGCTAGATCTGGAAACGCCAGTTAGTATTGTGGTTACTTTCAATTTACCTGTATAGTTGTTATCAATCCTAGCACCTATCTTCACTTCAGAGTTATCCAACATATTCACTGTAATTCCTTCTACCACTTTCTTTAATACTTTAAGAGACATTTCTTTACCGCCAGTGACATGAACTATTGCCCCTGAAGCACCTATAATATCTGTATCTAAAAATTTAGAATTCAACGTATCATCTATTACACCTTCAATATTATTGATCTCTCCCTCTCCATAGAGAACTGTAGATGTCCCACCTTTTCTCATCATAAAATTCAGGTCTGAAAAATCTATATTAAGCATCGAAGGTATATTTACTGTATCTGTAATACTTTCAATTATATCGCTAATAAGATAATCTATAACTGAAAATGCTGTTCTTATAGGTAAATTTGGTTCTATTTGCAACAGTTTGTTATTGTCTATAACTATAACTGTGTGTGAATACTTATGAAATCGCTCTAAAGCTAGTTTTGCAATGTTTTGCCTGTTGTTTCCCTCAGCCGTAAATGGTAAAGTGACAATAGAGACAACCAGTGCTCCTGTATGTCTAGCAATATCTGCAATTATTGGACCACTGCCACTTCCAGTTCCGCCACCCAATCCTGCCAAAACAAAAACAAGATCATTTCCAGCGATCTGCTGTGATATTTCATTTCTGCTTATATCTGCGATTCTTTCACCCATATCTATATTCCCGCCGGTACTTCTACCTTTGATAATATTCTGACCTAATACTATTTTAACATTCGCTTCATTGTTTTCAAGTGCAATGCGATCGCTGTTAAGAGAGATCATCTTATTGTTTTTGAGACCCATCCTGGTGAGCCTTGTAATTGTGTTGTTTCCTGCTCCACCAACACCACAGGTTACAGATTTTATCGCCGATGTTTTGATATCTGGTTCAAACGACAACGCATCTTTAATCAACATATCCCATGCCATTTTTATTACCTCTTGTCAGACATTT
>JAVRLB010000026.1:0-17357 GCA_031961865.1 Thermoplasmatota archaeon
TATTATAATAAGAAAATGAAAACTCATACATTTTTATTTAGAAAAATTGATTACGATAGTTCAATTACAAACTACAAAAAAGACATATCAAATACATATTATGTAAAAAATGTCTCTGATAGTAGTAACTTATGAAAACAAAAATTATTGGATCTTTGCCGATCGAACTCTATAGCGCTACAGCAACAATTGCTGGATCATATAATGCTGTTTCAAATTAATTTATAAAAAGATAATAAATGATAGATATGATCAATAATATATTTCCATACACTCCGAGGCTAGGGCAGAACGAGATCATAGAGGATATCAAGACCTGCCTAAATTATAAAACGCATTTTGTATTTGAAGCGCCTACCGGCACCGGCAAAACCATCGTGATCCTGGCGCCAGTATTAGAGTTTGCGCTTAAAAACCATAAAAAAGTTGTATATGTTACGAGGACCAACAGTCAGCAGATCCAGGTTCTAAAAGAAGCACGAGCACTTCGAAAATATCTGGATTTTAAAGCATTTCCATTACAGGGAAGAAACAATTATTGTATGCTTGCTACCGAAGGAGAGTTGAAAGAGGGAGGAGCGGAAGAGCTAAGCCTCATATGTGAAAACCTGAAAAAGAAAGTATTGAAAAATAACAGTAAAGCGTGTGAATACTATTACAATTTTCTGAAAGACAACGGAAAAAAGCTGATAGAGTTTCAGGATTCTACACTTGCAACCGCAGAAGAAGTGGTAGATCACGCAAAATCTTTGAGAGTTTGCCCTTACGAGACAATGAAGATCGCATTAAGAAACTCAGATCTCGTGGTCGCTTCATATCCTTATTTTTTTGATCCGTTCATCAGGGCAAAGATATTAGAATGGATGCAGTGCGATATTAAAGATATAATACTTGTTGTTGATGAGGCGCATAATTTACCAGATTTTGCCAGAGAAGAGCGATCGCTAGCATTGAGCATCAAAACCTTACAGAGATTTGACAGTGAGATTGTAGAATATGGAGAGCTTAATTATAAAAATGTCAAGACTTCAGAGTTTTCAGAGATTGTAAAAGAGGCTATGACCCGGCTGGGCAGTGATCTGTTATCGGGAAATGAAGAGGCTACAATAATAGGCTCTGAATTTGAAGAGTTGTTGATGGATCTTTCAAAAAAGAACTCTGTGGTGATCAGGGAATATTTGAAAGAGCTGAAAAAATTCGGAGAAAAGATAAGATTGAAAAAATTAGATTCTGACAAGTTGCCCAGATCTTACATATACAGCACTGCCTCTTTTCTCTTAGATTGGTTTGATGAGAATAGCGATGATATGATCAAGTTAATCTCAGATACTGATGATTTAAAGTTAGAGATTTATTCACTAGACCCTACTCCCATTACAAGTGCTGTCGAAAACACATATGTTTCTATTCACATGTCTGGAACTTTAAAGCCCCTCGATGAATATATTGCAAACGTATTTACAGAGCTTGTTCCTGTCAAAAAAGTATATCCTTCTCCTTTTTCTTCAGAAAATCTGAAAATAAAATATATAGAAGATATCACTACCAAATATGATGTTATTGAAAAAGATAACACAGAATTAAAGAAGATTAAGAAATATATTAAAGAGATATTATCGGCATCAAAGAGAAACAGTGTAATATTTTTTCCGTCATACAGGGTACTGGACAAGATGCTGAAGATCGGGCTGGATATTCCAGGCAACTTATACCTTGACACAAAAGAGCTCAAGCAGAAAGATTTTGTCAGGCTTGTAAACCTGTTCAAGAAGAAAGGTGGCACTTTTGTAACTGTCATAGGTAGCAGGTTCAGTGAAGGGCTGGATTTTCCTGAGGGAGAGCTGGAAGTAGTGATAATAGTAGGTATACCCTACCCTAAACCAACCGTAAAACAGAAGGCGTTAGAACAGTATTACACCAAAAAATTCGGAAAGGAATTTGGGTATCTGTACACAGTCAAGGCCCCTGCCACTAGAAAGATGCTGCAGGCGATCGGCAGAATGATCAGGTCTGAGACCGATCGTGGTTTTGCAGTCATTCTTGACCGTCGTATAACCTATTTTAAAGAGTATATCGATGCTTCAAAATCTGAAAATATAAAAAAAGAGATAGATGAATTTTTCAAAAATAGAGAAAAAAAATTAAATTAATGGAATTTGCCCTTTAGTCTCTTATTTCTTTCTCGGCTAGATATGCTGTTAAACCTAATATCACAGCAGCGATAATTGCTAGCCCACCAAGCCATTGCCCTATCTGCATCCACTGTGATGAAGTAGTAAGGGTTCCATTAATAATTACCATTCTGATTGCCTCTGCAGACCATGATATTGGATTATACTGTGCTACATTAGATAGCCAGCTTGCCATCATTGAAGGAGAGAACATCGCATAGCTTACAAAAAGAAGTGGCAGATTTACCAGGTTCACAATACCAAATATAGAGTTCATGTTTGTCATTCTAATGGCGATCACGCTGAAAATTGATGCGAAGATCAAAGATACGAGTATTATTGCTGTCACTGCTACAAGAGCATCAACTATGCTAAATCCATTCACAAATTTAAGCCCGTTTGGAATTAATATAGCGGCTATTATCAGTATCAATGCTTGTGGTAGCACTCTTATTGTTGCAGAAAATATTTTGGAAAACACTATAGAGCTTCTTCTTATAGGAGATGAAAGAAATCTGCCCATCGGTCCAAGCCTTCTATCAAATATTATCTGTGTGCCCGCAAACATTGCGGTAAATAGCGCGGTTACACTTAGTACTCCGCCTACAATATAGGTAATATAGTCAGGTGCACCACCCAGCACAAAAGAGCTGGCTCCTGGAAAAAATTTGGTAATATCAAATGCACTTCCAAAAAGTGCGATCCAGAAGAATGGTTGTATCAGACCGGTGATAAAGAACACTGGATTTCTGTACCACTTTTTTAATTCTCTTACAGTAAGAGGCCATAGTCCGCTCATCTTCTCACCCTCTTCAAATTCATCATCATCTTTCTACCATCTCCTGCTTCTCCCTCTCTTATGTCTCTGCCAGTATATTCAAGAAATACCTCATCAAGCGATGGTTTCTGCACTATAAGCTTTGTTGTAGCAAGCTTTTTTTCAGATATAAAATTTATAATATCTGGCAAAGTATTGTCTGCATTCTCAACTTTGATTCTTACGCTATTTGGTCCAGAATTTTCAACTGCTATTACATTTTTTATATTTTTCATTTCTTCCGCATCCTTCTGAGTTTTAAATGTTACTGTCACTATATCCCCCTTAAGTGATTCTTTGAGCTCTTGAGGTGTTCCTGAGACTTTCACCTTGCCATTGTCAATTATAGAGACTCGATCGGCAAGAGCATCTATTTCTTCCAGATAGTGAGAGGTCAAAATAATAGTAACATCAAGTTTCTTCTGTATATCTCTCACATAGTTCCACATTTGCGTTCGTGTCTGAACGTCAAGACCGAGGGTCGGTTCGTCAAGAAACAGTATCTTTGGTTCGTTTACCAATCCCACTATCAGTTCCAGTCTCTTTCTCATTCCCCCAGAGTATGTACGTACCAGTCTGTCAGCAGGCTCTTCCATCTCTACCAGCCTGAGCAGATTCTCAATTCTATCCTTATACACTGATTTTGGAATATCATAAAATTGTGCAACCAATGCCATATTTTCCCTTCCTGTCAAATCTTCGTCAGTAGTGAGATCCTGCGGAACAACGCCTATGATCTTCCTGACTGCAAGCGAATCTCTGGTAATATCCATGCCTGCCACCGTAGCACTGCCAGACGTAGCAGAGATTCTGGTTGTAAGCATATTGATTGTTGTTGTCTTACCCGCGCCGTTCGGGCCCAGTAGCCCGTAAATTTCACCCTCATATATTTCTATGTTCAACTTATCTACCGCTTTTATTTTTCCGTTATAAATTTTTGTAAGATCATTTGTCTTAATCATAGTTTTCATTTTAATTCACCTTCTTATTTTTCCTTGGTATTGAAACCCAGGTTTTCTAGCTTTAACAATGCTCAATTTAATTTTGTTCGATACCTCAACTTTTTCTTCGTATACGTTTTCAAAGTCTATCATTTTACCACAGCTCCTTTAGCTTATCTTCAGCATCTCTCAATATCTTCAATATTTTTTCATTGTTTTCAGTGATCTTTGCCTCATCCATAGTAAATATTATCTTGTGCAGCATTTCAAGTTCCATTCCTATTTTTCCATAAAACTTGTATTTTTCTTTTTCTGATTCCATGATCTCTTTGAGACGATCCATTTTCTCAATAACCGATTTCTTTCCTTTTTCTGTGATCGTGTAATACTTCCTGTTCTCTTTCTCAGATACTTCTATAAGTCCGTCATTTATCAGAGACTTCAATATTGGATATAGCACTCCGCTGCTTGGCTCATACACATTGAATGTACTGTTTCTAACACTTTTTCGTATCTCGTACGCTGTCAGAGCTTCCTCTCTTAAAGCCATTAAGACGATGTTCTTCAACATTCCCTTACCATGATGGTCCATAAAATTAGACATATCTAATACATATTTAAATATTTCTAAAAATTAGGATTGAGGAACTATATTAAATAAATTTTAATATTTTGAGTATCTTATCCTTTTCACAATGATTCCTAAAATTGCAATATTGAGAATTGAGGGCACAAACTGCGATGAAGAAGCTTATTTGTCGTTTAAAAATGCAGGTGGTGATCCAGATTACGTTCATCTCAATGAACTGAAATTGAAAAGAAAAGATCTTGAAGATTACCAGATGCTGTACATACCCGGCGGTTTCTCTGCCGGAGATTACGTTCGTGCAGGTGCTATTTTTGCAGCAAGAATCAAAGGGCTGATAGAAAAAGATCTTGTTAAGTTTATAGATGAGGGCAAACCAATACTTGGTATATGCAACGGCTTCCAGATACTGCTGGAGCTAGGCATATTGCCAGCCATTAACACAAAGATCAGCAAGACTCCACAGGCTGTGCTGACCACTAATGACTCTAACATGTTTGAGTGCAGATGGATATACTTGAGAAAAGAGAGCAGAAAATGCATATTCAACAAAAACTATGATGACCAGATCATATCACTTCCAATTGCTCATGCAGAAGGTAAGTTCTTGCTATCTGACAGCAAGTTACTGGAAACACTTATTGAAAACGAACAGATTGCTTTCAGGTATGTAGATCCGTCAGGCAATTACACCGGCTATCCATGGAACCCGAATGGTTCTATTTACAACATAGCTGGAATATGCAACGACTCTGGAACTATCATGGGCTTGATGCCTCATCCTGAACGTGCGTTTTTTGAATATCAGCACCCGGAATGGAAGAGGGGAAATGGCAAGGATTATGGCAGGCCCATTTTTTTATCTGCCATAAATTATCTCACTAAAAAATTTTGAAAAAAATTACAAAAAATTAATAATGGATTAACACATCACATTTTAAAGCCACATAGTGATATGTATGAATAAAAGGATCTTGTTCTTTGTGATTTTCGTGATCCTGCTGGCTTTTTTCTTTTCTCTATTTTCTATAAACGATGATACGACAGTGCTGCTTTACGCACTTTATTCATTTGGAAGGATGCTGGCAGCATATATTCTGTCATTTGCATTCTCTGTAGTATATGGTTTTTATGCTGCCAGAAGCAAGAGAAATGAGAGAATAATGATCCCTATTCTGGACATTCTTCAATCCGTTCCTATCTTGGGATTTTTTCCTGTTGTAATGTTTGCATTGATCGCTTTTCTTCCCACTGCCATTGGTGTAGAGTTAGCTTCTATATTTCTTATATTTACGAGTCAGGCATGGAACATGGCCTTTGGAGTGTATGAATCAATTATAACAATACCGCAGCCGATATCAGATGCTGCAAAATCATTTAATCTCAGAAAAGGGCAATTGTTCAGAACCTTATATTTTCCCGCAATGATTCCTAAACTTGTTTATAACAGCATCATGTCATGGGCTGGTGGCTGGTATTTCTTGTTTGCTGCTGAGATCATATCGCTCGGAAATGTTAGCTATACCCTGCCTGGATTGGGCAGCTTTATGTGGGAAGAAGTTTCTTCAAACCACATAGATCTTGGATTGCTGGCACTTGGAACACTTGTTATTATTATAATCTCTATGGACATATTTATATGGAGACCGCTCACAATAAGTTCTACAAAGTATAAATATGAGGAAGTAGAAGATACTCAGACCTATCAAAAATTTTATTTTCTGAAATTTCTGTCCTATCTGCCAAGAGTAAAAATCATCACAGATTATATTAAAAATGCATTTAATAAAATATTAAGATTTAGAATAAGAAAGATCGGCTTGAAGTTCAGGTACATGAAATGGGCCTGGATCTCTCTTTTTCTGTTTATAATCGCAGCGATTATTTTTGGGTTTATAGCCAATTTCAACCTGTTTTTAGCAGATCTGGCAAAGATAAAGATAGCCCAGCTGACTGTTATACCGCTGGCAATAGTACTTTCATCGATGAGAATGGCAGCAGCATATGCTATATCTATAGCATGGATTCTGCCAGTATCATATTATATGATCTCGCACAAAAAAGCAAACCAGGTCTTGACACCCATATTTGAAGTTTTAGCATCTATTCCTGCAACGGCTCTTTTCCCGTTTATTGTAGTTATATTCTTGAAATTTCCAGGAGGGTTGAACCTGATCTCTATTTTTTTAATCATGACGGGCATGCAGTGGTACATACTTTTTAATGTGCTTGGAGGTATGAGCAATTTTCCTGCTGATTTAACTGAGGTTTCTAAAAGCTTTAAATTTAAAAGGTGGCTCTATCTCAAAAAAGTATTTTTACCCGGCATATATCCCTCCATCATAACAGGCAGCATTACTGGCTGGGGTGGAGGCTGGAACGCTTTAATAATATCTGAATACATTGCAATTAACGGAGTGGTATACAGTGTAGTTGGCCTTGGTTCGCTTATAGATATTGCCACATATCACAACACAAACATCATGTTGAATCTGATATATCTATTCTTTATGATTATTACAGTGCTTTCTTTCAACAGATTACTATGGAAACAACTATATAAAAGAGTGGAAAAATATAAGATAGAGTGATCTTTCTATTTTTAATATTACTTTTTTATTTTGCGTAAAGTTTAAATAGTAAAACATATTATTATATTTATGCATAAAACATTAACATTGTTAGGGTATCTAATTAACAGAACTAACGATAGAGTGGTAGTGAAGGCTTCACTGGTTCCCAACGAGCATGAACTGGTATATAATGAATCTGGTGAAGTGGTTGGAAAAATTACAAAAATCTATGGCCCGGTTTCAAATCCATATATCAATGTATCCCTGACTAGCACGAAAATTAAAGATAAACTGTATGTTGGTGATAAAAATGGAGGAAAAGAAAAAAGATAAACGTGCGTGGATAGACGAAATTGAAAAATGCCCGGAATGCGGTTCAACGCATCTTGTTAGAGATTATGAGCGTGGGGAGTTAGTATGTCAGCATTGCGGTCTTGTTATTGATGACAGTTATATAGATCAGGGTCCTGAATGGCGCGCTTTTGACAGTGAGCAGAAAGAAGAGCGTGCCCGTACTGGCGCACCTATAACCTATACAATTCATGACAAGGGTCTCGCCACTGAAATTTCATGGAAAAACAAGGATTTTTATGGAAAAGCGATACCTACCAGAAACCGTGCTCAGCTATATAGGTTGAGAAAATGGCACAGGAGAATTAAGGTTTCTAATGCTGCAGAGCGAAACCTGTCGCAGGCGTTGCAGGATATGGAGCGGATGTGCTCTAACCTTGGAATACCGAAAGATGTGCGGGAAACTGCAGCATTGATCTACAGAAAGGCTGTGAATGAGAATATGATCCGTGGCAGAAGCATAGAGGGAGTGGTAGCGGCATCGATTTACGGTGCGTGCAGGATGCTGAACGTGCCCAGAACTCTTGAAGAGATTGCAAATGTGACAAAGATCAAAAAGAAAGATATTGGAAGAACTTACAGAATTATGGGCAGAATTCTTCAGTTAAACATATTTCCTTCGAAACCTGAAGATTATATAGAGCGTTTTTGCCTGAAATTAAATTTGAAGGGAGACGTTAAAAAGTATGCATACGAGATTCTAAAAAAAGCAGAAGAGAAAGAGCTTACTTCTGGCAGAGGACCTACAGGTGTAGCTGCTGCAACAATATACATAGCTGCAGTCATGGCTAAAGATCGCAGAACGCAGAGAGAGGTTGCTGACGTGTCAGGAGTTACAGAGGTAACTATAAGAAACAGGTACAAAGAATTATCTGAGAAACTGGATCTGAATATAGAATTTTAAGATCTTTTTCCTATTTTTTTTATTTCGTCAATAACTTCTATTTTGTCAATATTGGATATATCTCCCACATCAATACCCAAAAATGCATTTTTTGCAATTCTTCTCATTATCTTTCCATTTTTTGTCTTTGGAAGCTCGGGCACAAAAACTACCAGGCTGGGAGAAAACGGTTTGCCCAGCTCTTTTTCAATGCTGCTTTTTATTTTATTCTTTGTACTATCATCATCAGCACCGGTATATAATATGCCAATGCTCTCACCTTTAATAGGGTCCGGTATGCCTATAGCTATGCACTCTTTCACGCGCTCAATTTTCATAACAATATTTTCAATCTCTGTAGGCCCCACTCGTTTTCCTGCAACCTTTATTACATCATCGACCCTGCCATAAATATAAAAATAGCCATCTCTGTCCTGCTTTACCCAGTCTCCATGAAACCATACACCCTTGAATTTTGACCAGTAAGTTTCTATATATTTTTCTTGCTGGTTCCATAATCCGTGCGTCATCGAAGGCACTGGCTTTTTTGCGACCAGGTATCCAACCTGATCATAGACCTCAATTCCTGATTCGTCAAAAACAGCAACATTCATTCCCAACCCTCGATACAGACACCTGGGCTTGAGCGACATTGCCGGTGTCGATGCTAAAAAACAGCCTATTATGTCTGTACCACCTGATATATTTGCAATGGGCACTTTTCTATCTCCCCAATGCTCAAAGAGCCATAACCAGCTTTCATCATCCCATGGCTCTCCCGTAGAGCCAAATACTCTGATCCCATCCATCTTATTTTTCATGTTTTTGGCTTTCATAGTCCTTACTAACGTGGGTGATATTCCCAGAATAGTGATATTATTGTTTTTGATTATTTGCCAGAGTCGATCTTGCTCTGGATAATCTATTGCGCCATCATATAAAAAAACAGATCCGCCAAGGCTGTTAGCACCAAATACTGACCATGGCCCCATCATCCAGCCAAGATCCGTGACCCACATCAGTGTATCAGTATCTTTAAAGTCCATATAATATTTTACTTCTTTAACTATATTTATAAACGAGCCACCATGTGTATGTATCGTGCCTTTAGGCTTTCCAGTGGTGCCGGACGTATAAAGTATCAAAGCAGGATCATCACTATCTGTCTGCACGCTTGATACATAATTTCCTTGATCTATGAGCTCTTTGAAGCTCATTGTAGTTTTGGAAGATACTATAAAATGGATATTTTTCAAAGCTTTAACGTTATCTATCATCTTAACAGTTTTTCCTCTTCTCTGATAGCCTTCAGCCACAAATAAAATATTAATGCCTGCATCTTCCACTCTGGTCCTTATTGCTTCCGGGCCATAACCTGAAAATATAGGCACTGCAATGCCACCAAACCTCATAATGGCATACATAGCAATCACTGCTTCAGGGATCATTGGCATATATATCCCGATCCGGTCTCCTTTTTTAGCGCCCATGTTTAGCAGTGCTCCGGCAAGCTTTCCGGTCATGAGATCCAGATCTTTAAAGCTGATATATTCTCTTTCTCCATTTTCACTCTCATATTTAATTGCAATTTTATTGCTCTCTTTAAATCTTTCAACTGTATTGTAAACAATGTTGATCTTTCCATCTAAAAACCACTTTGTATAAGGTTCTCCAGCACTATAATCTACAATTTTGCTAAATTTCTTGAAAAAAAAGATATTACAATCTCTGACCACCTCGCTCCAGAACCATTCTTGATCTTTATCTGCCCTTTCATATAATTCAGTTAAATTTTTCAGCCCTGTCTTTTTCAGCAGCTGGTAAATGTTAGTGGTTTCTAAGATCTTATCATCTGGAGTGTAAACAGTATCATAACTTTCCTCAGTCATCTTAATAATCCTCTTTTTTATTATTGCGTGATCTATCTTACTCTTTCTTATATTAGAAAAAGATATTGCTCTATTTTATTTTTTTGAATTTAAAAAAATAAAAAGAGTTATTGTTTGTACATGTTCCAGGTCAATATCGGATTTTTAGTGGCTGTCACCTCATCTATTCTCTCTACTGCCGTGTTGTGAGGGGCATCTTTTAAGAGCTTTGGATCCGTTTTGGCTTCTTCTGCTATCTTTATAACTATATCCGCATAGTTATCCAGCTCTTCCTTGCTTTCTGTTTCTGTGGGCTCGACCATCAATGCCTCTTCTACAATCAATGGGAAATATATTGTGGGCGCATGTATACCGTAATCTAACATACGCTTGGCAATATCAAGTGCCCTTATATCATACTTTTTAAAATTTGAGGCACTCAACACAAACTCGTGCTTTCTCAGAGTTTTATAAGGCATGTCAAAGTATGGCAATAACCGCTGTTTTAGATAATTAGAGTTCAAAACCGCTCTTTCTGCCGCTGCTTTTAACCCGTTTCCACCCATGTATTTTATGTATGCCCAGGCTCTGACCAGTACCGCAAAATTTCCGTAATAACCCGCAACCTTGCCAATGCTGTTTTCGATATTGTAGTCAAAGTAATATTGTTTTCCGTCAAATCCTATGACCGGCACCGGCAAGAATCTTGCAAGATTCTTCTTGACTCCAACAGGACCTGCTCCCGGGCCTCCACCGCCATGTGGTGTTGCAAAAGTCTTGTGCAGATTAAAGTGCACTATATCAAATCCCATCTTGCCTGGCGTGGTTTTTCCCATTATTGCATTTAAATTGGCTCCATCATAATATAAAAGTGCTCCTACATCGTGCAAGATCTTTGCGATCTCTAAAATATTATCATCAAATATTCCCAGAGTGCTGGGATTAGTGATCATCAATCCTGCAGTCCTGTTAGATGCCACACTTTTTAAAGCTTCGATATCCACCATCCCATCCTCATTAGATTTCAGCTCAACCACTTCAAACCCTGCCATGGTAGCACTGGCTGGATTCGTTCCATGGGCACTGTCAGGAACTATGATCTCCCTTCTCTGCTCTATTTCATTGTTAAACTCATGGTATGCTCTCACTATCGACAATCCCGTAAACTCTCCCTGAGCTCCAGCAGTAGGCTGCAATGTGACCGCTTCCATGCCGCCCAGCACTTTTAAATATTCTTGAAGCTCGTACATTATCTGCAGCGATCCCTGCGCTGTTCTATAGTCCTGAAACGGGTGCATGTATTTCACTTTATCAGAGCTTGCAATCTGTTCTGCATATTTTGGATTGTATTTCATGGTGCATGAACCAAGTGGATATATGCCTAAATCTACCGCGTAATTCATTTGAGAAAGCCTGGTATAATGCCTGATCACATCTATCTCAGAGTGATCTGGCAGATTCAGGTGTGTTCTTTTAAACATCTCTGGCAATTCAACTGTTCCTGCCTCTTTTTTAAACTTTATAGATCTCTCTCCCTGTTGCTCAAAAATCAGTTTTTCATCGTAAATTGCCTGTCTGTACATTTACTGCACCTCCTTTAAAGCACTTAACAACAAATTGATATCTGAATCACTATGCATCTCTGTTACATTGAATATCATGCTCTCTCCCAGATCTTTATATTTACTGGATGTTGAAGTGTTTAACATATATCCGCCATGCACTCCTCTCTTCAAAAGCTCATCGTTTACTTTTTTCTCAGTGTATGGCAGCTTTATCACACACTCATTGAAATGTACCGACCCTGAAAATGCTTTTTTGTATCCTTTGATCTTTGCTATCTTCTCAAAAACACTATTTGCTTTATTAAAGTTCAGCTCTGCAACTTCTCTCAGTCCACTTCCTCCAAGCAGAGACAGGTATATTGTGGTAGTAACCGCGCATAATGCTTCGTTAGAGCAGATATTACTTGTAGCTTTTGCTCTTCTTATATGCTGTTCCCTCGTCTGAAGTGTCATTACAAATGCTCTCTTCCCAGACAGATCCTTAGACATTCCTATCAGCCTTCCAGGCATCTTTCTTACATACTCTTTTTTAGTAGCAAATATTCCTAGCAATGGCCCCCCAAAGTTCATGTAACTTCCAAGAATTTGCCCCTCTCCTATGACTATATCTGCACCATATTCTCCCGGCGGCTTTATGAGCCCAAGACTTATCGGATTAATACCAACTATGAACACAAAGTCACTGGATATATCCCGGATTTTCATGACGTTTTCATCAATTATGCCGAACATATTTGGAGTTTCGGCATATATTGCAGAGGTATTTTCATTAACCAGTGCTGAAAGCGCTTTTAAGTCTACTTTACCGGTTGCAGGCTCATATGGATATTCAACTATCTTTACTCCCAGCCCATATAAATATACCTGCAATGTTTTTTTCTTTTCTTCAAGAATATTTTTCGGGATCAAAATCTCTTTTTTCATGTTTATGGCATTTGCCATTCTTGCTGCTTCGCCCAAAGCAGTTGCAAAATCATACATTGATGCGTTTGCAACGTCCATTCCTGTCAATTCTGCAATATAGCTCTGGTACTCAAAAAGAGTCTGCAACATTCCCTGTGATATCTCTGGCTGGTAGGGAGTATACGCAGTATAAAATTCAGACCTTGATACCAGTGCTGCTACTGCTGCCGGAATATAATGATTGTATACTCCAGCGCCTATAAACATGGGCATTTCTTTGGCAGTCTTGTTTTTATTGAGTATTAAATTGGTTTGTGCAATCAGTTCCTGTTCTGTAATGCCGTCCGGGATATCTATCCTGTCGATTCTCGCTTCTTTAGGGATATCTAAAAATAGATCATCTATGTTATTTATTTTAAGGACTTTTAACATATCCTGTATGTCACTCATAAATATCACCTTTTTATAAAGGTATTGCATTGTTAAAGAAATAAGTTTCTATAAAGCAATGAATTAAAATATTTCATCATCATTCGATATTCGTGCAGGTGTAAATAGATGGGTATAGAATTGTCTTCATATGATATATACAAATGGCTCGAAGAAAATTCCAGGTTTCTTAATGGCAGCTATATTCAAAATATTTACCAGATTGAAGATAAGATAATATTTAAGATACATAATAAAGAGTTTGGAAAAAAAGAGTTTATTATAGATTTTAGGGGCGCGATATATTTTGGAGAGCGGGAAGAAAATGAAATTTCACATTTTGCCAAGCAATTGCGTGAAATTCTTGAAAACTTGAAAATCTCTGGAGTAAGGCAAATAAATTTTGATCGAATCATAAGAATCGAAACGTTTATTGGAGTTTCGATTGTAATTGAACTTTTCAGGGACGGAAATCTGATAATATTAAAAAATGAGGTTATAGAACTAGTTTACAGGCCAAGAGAATGGAAAACGAGAATCTTGAAAAAAGGGGAAATCTACAAAACACCCCCACAATTTAAGGACCCGGAGAGCATTGATAAAGAATCTTTTAAAGCTTTATTTTTAAGTTCTGACAAGAGCATAGTAAGAACCTTGGCAGCAGTATTGAATCTTGGCAAGTATGCAGGTGAGCTCTGTTTTAGGGCAAATTTAGATCCGGATAAGATATCTAATACGCTAACTCATGATGAACTTGAAAAGTTATATGAGTTGCTAAAACAATTTTTGAAAGAGCCTGTTAAATCATGCATAATTGATGATTTTGGTGCTTCGGCAATAAAGCTGACTTCTAAACCTTGCTTGAAAGAATTTGAATCATTCAATGATG
Organism: Thermoplasmatota archaeon; assembly: GCA_031961865.1. Taxonomy (GTDB): domain Archaea; phylum Thermoplasmatota; class Thermoplasmata; order Thermoplasmatales; family ARK-15; genus JAVRLB01. Next base: position 13,977 of record JAVRLB010000026.1, read on the forward strand.
CTGTTAAAGAGATATTTTCAATAAAAGAGGAGATCAAGTCAGAGGCTCTAAAAATATATGAACGACAGTTAAAGGCTCTTGAAGAGATGGAAAAACAGGAAGCATTGCTCAGAACCACTGGAGAATTGATATATAGCAAATACCAGGAAATTGAATCTTTGATCGAAAATTTAAAAGAGAATATCAAAAGGGTTGGATGGGATGGTATTTACAAAAACCCTGAATCTTACAAAAAAGTAGATCCGAAAAATAAGTGTGTAACAGTCTCTATACCGGAAGAGATTGTTATATCTCCTGAAAAAACAGTGAACCAGATCGCACAATATTATTATGACGAGGCTAAAAAATTAAAAAACAAGATTGATAATCTGAAAAAGATACTAAAAAAACCGGTTGAGAAAAAAGTGTTAAAAGCAAAGGTTGAAAAAAGAAGGATTTTCTGGTTTGAAAAATACAGATGGTTCATATGCTCAGATAATATCATTGTTGTAGGGGGCAAAGATGCAAAAACGAACGAAGAAGTTGTGAAAAAATATCTTACCGAGAAGGACAAATATGTACACGCGGATATCCACGGTGCTCCGAGCGTGGTCGTAAAAGGAGATTGCACAGAAAAGTGTCTGGAAGAAGCATGCTTGTTTTCGCTGGCGTTTTCCAAAGCATGGAATGCAGGGTACCATGCTGGAGACTCATACTGGGTCAATTATTCACAGGTATCCAAGATGGGAGAGAGCGGAGAATATGTAGCAAAAGGTGCATGGATCGTTCGTGGCAAGAGAAACTATTTTCATAACTTGAAGATTGAGCTTGCAATCGGATTGATCAATTATGAACGCACAGACCTGTTGATGATCGGGCCTGTATCATCGCTAGAAAGAATCTCTAAACATTATGTAATAATCGAACCTGGAGAAGATAAAAAATCAGATATTGCAAAGAAGATCAGAGACATATTCAAAGTTTCGGAAGAGGAAATACTGAAACTCTTGCCTGGGTCCACTGCAAAAATAAAAGAAGAAATAAAAAAAGATTAGTCTTTTATATCAGACTTTTTAAATGCGATCCATCCTATTATCAAAAATACTGCTATAGCTACTATCGCCATTCCAAACGATAGAAGTGCTGCCTGCAGGTTGGTAATTTGTGCCAGGAACTTTGAGCTACCTCTGACTAATCCCGCTGTCACTGAATACAATGCATTAGGATGCAAAAACGCCTGTTCAGTCGCAGAGGTAATCTCTCCAGAGCCTATAAATGGAAGTAACAGGAACCATGACTGAAATGAGTAAACCAGTTCATATATTCCAAGTCCTATTTCAATTCCAAACATTACTCCGAAAGACCCAAGTATAGATGCCATAGAGTTCTTTGTTACAGAGCTTAGCATCATTGTAAATGCAGCATAAACCATAGTGCTTGTTGCCAGCGTAAATATCAAAACTATCAACTGATAAAGGTTTGCCTGTGGCCCCATCATTATGGTAGATACAACAGATAATATTATCCCTAAGATCGCCATTTCTACAATTACTATTATTAAAGATGCAATAACCTTCCCAAAATACACTTCTGTTCTTGATACAGGCCTGGCCAATAACGGTACAATTGTGCCACTCTCAAATTCTCCTGAGATAGAGTTCATAGTTATAGGTGCACCCATTAAAAATAAGAATAAAGATGTAGATAGAAACGATAGTGAGAAATACCAGTAATCCTGTTTATCTGTAATATGAACAATGCTTCCTATATATATGGTAACTAAAAGTGCCAACGCCGTAACTATGCCTAAAGATATGTAAATCTTTAATTTTCTCAGATCCCAAATTAGCTCGTACTTTATCACACTTTTCAACGCATTTGATACTGAAAGCTCTGTCATCAGTTATTCCCCCCGTTTCTCAATAACTCTATAAACGCACTTTCCAGTGACTCATTAATATAATCCATTCTCAATATCACTGCTCCTGTCTCTGTAATGGCCTTGGATATCTGGGATCTCACATCCTCACCACTGTTCAATTCTAATAATATTCTGTTTCCTTCAATTTTAATATTTTTTATGAAAGAATACTGTTTTAGTGCCGCAGAAATATTGTCTAGCTTATCCACTTCTATTGCCAGTATATTTTGCTTAGCTGCTGATGATATTACCTCAGATACTGTACCAGAAGTTACTAGCTTTCCATGATTTATGACTATTACATCATCGCAAACTTCTTCTGCCTCTTTCAATAAATGTGATGACAAAAATATGGTTATGCCACTCTTTGCTTTCTGTTTAAGTAGCTGTTTTATATCCACCATACCAACAGGATCCAGTCCTACTGTTGGTTCATCCATTATTACCAGTTTGGGATCACCTAAAAATGCAACCGCAAAGCCAAGTCTCTGCTGCATACCTTTACTGTATCCTCCTATCTTCTTATTGATATCATTTTTTAATCCTACTTCTTCCAACAGTTCTTTGGCCTGTTTGCTTAACACATCTTTTGGTATCTGAGCCATTTCTCCGTATATTTCCAAGAGCTCCAGTCCTGACAAATACTTTGGAAACTTAGGCAATTCAGGCATAAAACCGATATCTTTTCTTATTCTTGGAGAGTCCGTGGTCATTTTTTTGCCCAATATCTCTATCGTACCTGACGTAGGCTCTAACAATCCTAACAGCATTTTTATGGTTGTGCTTTTGCCCGCTCCATTAGGCCCCAAAAATCCGGTTATCTTATTTGCAGCTATTTCCAAGTTTAAGCCATCCACTGCAAAAGTGCCTTTTTTGTAGCTTTTTTTGAGATTCGTAGTCTTTATTACTATCTCTACCATGATTTATACCTCTTTGATATATATATATTAGTTATTTATCTTTCTACAAACTCCTCCTCTATTTAAATATTACTAACATAATCGGAATCACTGCCGCCAATACTATCCCTGCAAATATTACCCAAGCAAAAACATTTGCAAAGTTAAAAGTCCATCCTATCCCAAACCGTTTCTGTATAACCAACGATTTGTCATCTCTGTTGAAATATACCGATCCAGCAATCCAGTATTTATCATCGTCTCTCATCACAACATTTCTTTCTTTTTCTGATACGTTAAACTTCAATCTTGATCCGTGAGAACCTGTATATATTGACACAATAAATATCAGTATCAATCCTATAAATACTGGAGAGATAAGTATCAATATACTGTATGGGGATGAAACCAAAATTTTCCATATCTCTAAATTTCCAAGCAGCATTGTTATATTTACACACCATCCAATCACCATAAGCATCTCTGCCATGAGGTTCTTGAATCTCTGATCCTGCATATAGCTGAGATTTGGTTTTTGTGGGTCTAGTTCCTCTCTGCTTCTAAATATAGCTAATGAAAGAA
>JAVRLB010000027.1:0-17106 GCA_031961865.1 Thermoplasmatota archaeon
TGAGCCTGTAATAATCTTGCATTTTCTATATCTTTGTTAATGTACGCATTATAAAGTTTCACAACCAGGTCAGAGAAATTTGTTGTTCCGCAAACACCGCCATCCGCACCCAAAACAAGCGAGATCAATAAAAGATCTTCCTGACCCTGAAACACTGAAAAATCATTATCTCTTAAATCCATCAATTTTATGAAATATCGCATATCACCAGAACTATCCTTTATTCCAGAAATCTGTGAATAGTTTGATTTTAAATATTTGATTGTTTCTATATCCACATAAGAATTTGTAAACTGAGGAATATTGTAAATAATGAGATCTGTATCCACATGCTTTAAAACATTTTCAAAATGATTTATTATCCAGTGTTGATCCGACTTTATGTAATAGGATGGCATTAAAACCAACGCATCTGCACCGGCATTAGCTGCATGTTTTGCAAGTTCGATAGCACTCTGAGTATCCGCTGCACCAATGCCTGCAAAAACCTTCAGGGATGAAGTCTTTAATATTTTCTCAAGCATCCTTTTTCTTTCATCTATTTTCAAAAAAGGAAAAACGCCGTTGGAACTTGATGGGAATATGCCTGAAACGCCAATGGACTTTAGATAATCTACCATTATAGTTAAAGCATCATAATCAACGGATTCATCTTTCTTAAAGGGTGTGAGCAATGGTGTTATAATTCCATTATATTTCATAATTTGGCAATAGCTCATAACCATATATAATTTTTTAGTACGATCCAAAAATATAAAAGATCTATGATTTGCGTTAATAATACTGTATTTTTAATTAATTTTTCAGAGCTTACGCTATCAAACCCCGCTTTTGCAACACTCTTATATTCTACTTCCATATCATTGATAGAGCTGTTTTTGGTCATCATACGGTGGCAAAAACTCCATTAATGGTTCAGTTAAATATTTTATTCTGCAATAAAATAATTACTTAAGATACTACTTTACCCCCGAATAATTTATATATAGAAATCCTTTAATCTTTTTCTGATAGGTGATTATATCTATGTCAAGAATGCATTCGAGCAAGAAAGGTAAATCAGGATCAAAATTGCCGTTTAGAGTTGAAAGCCCGGACTGGGTTGAATTTAAAGGTAAAAAAGCAGAAGAGATAGCAGTTACTGTCGCAAAACAAGGACACACTATGGCATATACAGGTTTGATTTTAAGAGATCTCTATGGTATACCGAGAGTAAAGCTTATGACAAACAAGAAGATGGGGCAAATTTACAAAGAAAATAATCTATTGCCACCAATCCCTGACGATCTTGTAGCATTAATGAGGAAAGCTGTAAATCTAAACAAACATTTAAAAAATAACCCGAAAGATATAAGCAATAAGAGAGGCTTAATATTAATTGAAGCAAAGATAAAAAGACTGAGTGACTATTATAAGCTAAAAAATAGGATACCTAAAACCTGGAAATATAGCATTGATAGTGCTGAAGTGCTGACTAAATAAATATGCTAAACATACCGGAACCACTAAACAGCAGATACATTCAAGCCATAAAGAAGATAACTAGCTCAAACTTTATACGTGTTCTCGCACACTATGATGCAGATGGTGTAACTTCTGCTGCAATAGCATCTAAAGTCCTGATTTCAGCTGAAAAGAATTTTCAGGTTACTTTTATAAAGGATCTAAGTGTCAAAAACATTGAAAACAATCTAAAAACTGAAAATTGCACATTTTTGCTATTAGATTTAGGTGCTTCTCTGATTAGTTTGCTAGAAAAGTACCAGAACGTAATTGTATTAGATCATCATCCACTTGAAAAAGATTCTGAAATAATAATTAACATTAACCCCTCCCTCATAAAGATGGATGGAGGCAAAGATGCATGTGGCGCTACATTATCTTTTATTCTTGCACAATACTATGATAAATCTTTATTTTCTCTTTATCCTATCTATCTCGCGGGAATGATAGCAGATAAACAGGATCTGGATGAATATTCTGGATTAAATAAGATATTAATTGATGAGATAGAAAAAATAAATCCATCAAAATTTGAATTTAGATTTGATGGAGTTACAATAAAAGATATGTTAATGAATGCTACTGAGCCTTATATTGCAGACATTAGCGGAAATAAAGATAATATAGAAAAATTACTTAAGAGTTTAGGTATTGGAGAAGAAGATACCTTCGAAAGTTTATCAGAGGACAAAAAGATAAATCTTGGATCTATTATAACTTTAAAATTGATTGAACAGGGTGCAAATACTGACACAATTAAAAATATTTTTGCAAAAAAATTCAATGTCTGGGACTCTGATGACCGTACTATTTCCAGTATTGTAAATGCATGTGCTAGGTCCGAAAAACAAGCACTGGCAGTGAGCTATTTGTTGGGCGATATGAATAGAGTAGATGAAGTAAAAAAAATATGGAATGAGTATCGAAACAGGTTGATTAATGAATTGAGAAGAATAGAAAAAGATTGCAAAAAACTGAACTTTATACAGTATTTTTATAGCTATGAAGAGTCTATGTGTGGGGAATTGTCTGGAATAGCTATGCTATATTTTCTAGATCAGAATCTGGCGACCATATGCCTGCATTCAGAAGACTCTGAAATACATGTTTCTGCCAGAGCTACAAAGCTATTAATAGACCGTGGAATAAATCTCGGGTTAAGCATGAGCAATGCCGCAAAACAAGTAGGTGGCTTTGGTGGGGGACATAAAATTGCGGCTGGGGCCACGATCCCTAAAGGCAAAGAAAATGAGTTCTTAAAGCTCCTGGACGAGAATCTTAAAATATAAAAATAGGGTATGAAAACAATAATCTAAATCTTAGAGGTTAAGATAGAATAATTTATTACCTTTGAATTAATGTGTCATCAAGCTAATTGAAAGGGAGATATGTAAATATGAATAAAGAGTCTGTTACAATTCCAAAAACACATCCCAGATATATTTCGCTATTAAAAAGAGAAAAGATTATAGATGGTTTTAATGCTGGAATTGTTGCTACAGCCGGGCTAATAGCACATGGGCGTGGAGAAACGTTTGATTATCTAATTGGTGAAAAAACTCAAGATTTTGCAATAGCAGCTGAAAAAGCAGCAATTGCATCATTAAAGCTTGCATCAAATCCAGTAATATCGATTAATGGCAATGTTGCAGCACTGGTACCTGACGAAATTATCCAATTATCAAAAATAGTAAATGCCAAGTTAGAACTTAATCTATTCTATAGAACAGATGATCGTGTTAAAAATATTAATGAACTTTTTTTGAAAAAAGGTGTGACTTTGCTGGGCATAGAGCCAGATGCTAAAATACCTGGGCTGGATCATAAAAGAGCATTGTGTTCAAAAGAGGGCATATTCTCTGCAGACGTAGTGCTTATACCGCTAGAAGATGGAGATCGTGCTTTGGCTCTTAAAAACATGAACAAAAAAGTTATTGCAATTGATCTTAATCCGCTTTCTAGAACGGCGCAGGTATCAGACATTACTATTGTAAACGAGCTTACAAGGACAGTTACTGAACTTATAGAAATAGCAAAAAATATTAATGATAGTGAAAATATAATAAAAAGTTACAATAATAAAAAAACATTAAGCGACAGTTTAAAATTTATAAAGGAAAGATTAGAATATTTAGCTACTTCTTAGAATCTTCCAAAGCTTCTGGTTTCAGCAAAAATCCACAGGCATAGCACATGATCGCATCTTTAGATATCATAGTTCCACAGTTTGGGCAAGGAATTAGATCCTCCTCTTCTACTTTCGGTGCTGGTATTGCCACACTTACACTTTCGTATTTAGGTGCAGGAGCAATAGGTTCCGAAACAGCTTCAATTTTAGGTGCGAGCTTTTGAACTGTTTTTAATAAATCCTCTTTGTATGAACTTAGATCTTCGTATAGTTTTACAATCTTCTTTTCATTTTCTATATATGTTGTTCTCTTTTCTAAATAGCTGTTAATTAGCTCTTTAAGTTCATTTCCCATTGCACTATTGGATTTTTCAAGATCTGTCAACGCATTTTTTATCTTAGACATATTGGTTTCATAAGAATTTAGCTTTTTGGTTAAATCATCAATAACAGCATCTTTTTGATTTAATGCATCAATCTTGCTTTTTAAATCTTTTTCTTTATTTTGAATAGATTCAGTGTATTTCTGTATCTCTGTTAGTTTTGAATTTATAGTCTCCTCCTTCTTTTTCAACTGTTCATCTATGCTCTTTGCTTTAAATTCCCACTCTGATAAACGCTTTTCACGATCATTTAGTTCTTTTTCACGCTGTTTTATAGCATCAGATTGTAGTTTAATTTTTTTCAGGTAAGATTGAACCTGATCGAGAATATTTAATTCGGAGTTCTCCATATTTTTACCTCCTTATTTCTAAAGTAATAGATATATTATAGTATAAATGTTTCTATTTTTTTAAATTTATAGACCCATCCATGGAGAGCTCTTATATGCCTTAGCAACAACGTACGTAAATGATGATTCTATTCCATCTGCTTTCAGTGTTGTATCTTTAAATTCCTGCAGCTCTGCCATCGATATGAACAGTCCCTCTCCTACAAGCTCATATTGTTCAATAAGCCTATACAAGGTTATAATTCTAGGATTTTTCAATATTATGTCTGCTACTTCATTTATTCTTTCTTGCTTTACTTTTATGTGTAAAAATACTTTTATGCTATTTTCAATAGCAGGCACATTGACCAATGCTGAAAATCCCAATATTATCTTTCTATCTTGCATATCTCTTATTCTTCTTCTTACTGTAGCTTCACTGATCCCCAAAGCTTCTGCAATCTCAGAATTTGTAGTTCTTGCATCATGTCTCAAGTAGCACAGGATCTGCAAATCAGTGCGATCTATAGGTAATAAAGAAGGATCTATACTAGCCCATCGCTCAGAAATATCACATCTCAACTTACTATAATCAACCATTTTTATCACTCTCTAATTTTCTTCAACTATTAACATATAATTATATTTAATATTTAAATTTTTTTTAATTATCGTTTAAAAAAGTATAAAAACAGACAATTTTTGTTAAAAACAATAAATTTAAAATAGCTTATAATTGTTTTTATGTTTAGAGAGTAATACTACCCTGCTATCTTCTCTCTCGTCCTTAATTTCAAAACCAGTCTTAAGGCTTAATTGCTCAGAAAAATCTTTTATTTTTTGAAAAGATGGCATATTTGACATATTTAATCTTTCCCGCGAATACCCTACATAAACATATGCTTTGGGCTCTATAAAATCCGGATCTGCCTTTAAATCCAGTTTTGCGTATTCATCAATATAGTTGAGGTTCCAGCCATCAACAAGAGTATGCCTTATTACTTTTCTTGTATCTAATGATGGTAACAGTTCCAATGTTCTATTTAATCTGTTCCAGCCATCTTTTATCATCGGCGCCAATAAGCTCTCATATATTTTTTCATTTGGTGCTGCTACTGTTATATAAAGCTGGGTTGGCAGTGGATTTAGTTCTTCCAATACATTAGGCATTGTGCCATTAGTAACCAGAAAAGTAGTAATTCCCCTGCTATGATACTCTTTAATAAGATCTCCAAGATACGGGTATAAGGTTGGTTCACCGGTCAGAGATATTGCTACATGTTTTGGATCATTTGCTTCTTTCCATTTTTCTTTATCGGTTTCTGGATTGCCTTTAAACCCGCTGATTAACTTTCTCTGAGCCTTAATGCTCTCTTCAACCACAAATTTAGGCTCGTCAGCATTTTTTAAATTAATCTCAGAAAACCCCTGAAATCTCCAGCAAAACAGGCAATTTTGAGTGCACTGATCCATCGCAGGGCTCATCTGAATACATCGATGCGATTGAATACCATAAAAGCTCTGTTTGTAACAGGACCTGCCACCCACAATGCTTTCTTTAAGCCAGTGGCATAATTTAACTCCTGAGTTCTCGCCTATTAACCCATATCCTTGCTTTTTAAGGATCTGCTTTAAAGCATCGTTCATTAAAGAACAGCTAAGTTAGTACCATATTTAATTTTTTCTTTGCTTTTTTAAAGTTAACATATAGTATATTCTGCAAGATATTTGAATCTATGTTAAGTATTAAATATTTCAGTGCCTATTATAGATTATTAAAAACTAATAATATAATAAATAGACATATAAAGTAAATAAGAAAATAATAATTTCAAATATTTACGATATTAGTCATAAATATAAGAAATATTTAAATACTTACATTTTAATATCTATATTGGTGAGAACAATGGTAGATGAAATAAAGAAAAAAGGAGATCCGACGGCTCTTGGAATTTTTGCTTATGGATTTAGCTTATTTTTTTTATCTATCTATGCTATGGGATTTTATCCATGGTCTGAGAGTATAGTAATGATTGCCCCTGCGATGATGTTTGGAGGTCTGTTCCTCCTTATAGCTTCAGTCTGGGAATATAACAATGGTAACACTTTTGGAGCTACGGCTTTTGGAACTTATTCTGCCTTTTTCTTGACCTTTGGATTAGCACATATAGGAATAAAACTGGGATGGTTTTCAGCTCTTGTTGTCGGACACTTAGTAGGCATTTTGGCAATAGCATTTGTGATAATGACCTTTATTTTCTGGATCGGGAGCTTTAGGATGAACCTGGCACTGAACCTGACACTGTTTTTCTTGTTACTTACTTTTATACTCTATGCTATCCCGCTTACCACACTCACCTCAACTATGTCAACTGCTATGGGGACTTTTCCAGGGTCACTAAAAGCAGCAGGCTATATAGGATTTATTGACTCTCTGTTTACGATGTGGGTTGGCGCCGCTACAGTCATTAATGACAGGTGGGAAATAACTGGAGGTAAAGGACCAATACCAGTATTTCCACTGGTAAAGGCTAAAAAATAAATAACTTCAAACTAAAAATTTGAAGTTTTTTTCTTTTTTTATACTATCTTGAAACAATTCTAATTTTTTCGTTGTGGAAAGTCATAAATTAGTTTTGGTCTATCAATAAATATATATTGTTAATATTTATATCAGAACATATGAATTCTGAAAATTTATACAATTTAGCCAAACAATATTTCCCGGGTGGTGTAAATTCTCCAGTTCGTTATTATGCTCCGTACCCAATTTTTATGAGCCGTGGCTACGGTTCAAAGATATATGATGTAGACAATAAAGAATACATAGATTATTGCCTTGGATTTGGACCCTTGATTCTAGGACATTCAAATGAGAGAGTTAAAGAAAAAATGAAAGAAGCTATGGATAGATCCTGGCTTCTTGGCACTCCGACAGAGTATGAGATCAACCTTGCTAAATTGATCAGGGCAGGAATTCCTAATCTAAAACTGATGCGATTTACTAATTCAGGCACTGAAGCTACCATGCATGTAATTAGAGTAGCCAGAGCTTTTACCAATAAAATGAAGATTATAAAAGTTTTAGGTGGATACCATGGCGCGCACGATTCAGTGCTTGCAAAAGCAGGCAGTGGCGCAGTTAGCATACCATCCTCTCCGGGAATTCCTGAAGAAGTGACAAAAAATACGCTTCTGGTTGATTATAATAATATAGCTAAACTGGAAGAGATTATAAATAAAAATAAAAACAGCATAGCGGCCATGATCTTAGAGCCTGTGCTGGGAAATATAGGAGTAATAACTCCGGATAATGATTACCTTGCCCAGGTTCGTGAACTTACTGAAAAAAACGATATATTATTGATTTTTGATGAGGTAATTACGGGATTTAGAAACAGGTTTGGCAGTGTTCAGGACCATTTTAAAGTATATGCAGACCTGATTACTTTAGGGAAGATAATAGGAGGAGGTTTGCCAATTGGTGCATTTGGGGGTAGAGATGACATAATGAAAAAAATTAGCCCTGAAGGTAATGTTTACGAGGCTGGAACTTTTTCGGGAAATCCGCTGAGTATAATTGCTGGAACTGAAACACTGAGCATTTTAAAAGAACAAGATTATTCTATTTTAAACAATAATGCAGAGCTGCTCACACAGAAGATTAGCAATGAGCTGAACATAGCAATAAATAGGTTTGGATCAATGTATCAAATATTTTTCAGAACTGAGCCAGTAAGAGATTATGCTACAGCCATGAAAGCTGACGCTACAAAATTTTTCAAGTTTTTCAAATTGCTTTTAAAGGAAGGAATATACCTGCCGCCGAGCCAGTATGAAACCAATTTCTTGAGTTTTGCGCATACAAACAAAGATCTAGAGTTTACCAGCGCTGCAATGATCAAAGCAATTGAGATGATAAATAATGATAATGGGAGCAAGAGGCAGTAAGTTATCTCTAATTCAGGCGAATACAGTATCCGACTTATTGAAAAAGATGGGTATAATAGTCGAAACAAAAGCAATTAAGACAGTGGGTGACCTGAATCTAAAGCCGATATCTAATATTAATGAAAGGGGCATATTTTCTAAAGAGCTGAACAGGCATGTGATAGACGGGGATATTGACTTTGCAGTACATAGTATGAAAGATCTGGACACTGAACTGGAAAACGATCTAGAAATTTCTGCAATTTTAGAACGTGGGGCTGTAGAAGATGTACTGGTATCAAAATGGGATCTAGATTCTTTTCCAGAACATTACAGAATAGGCACATCCAGCATAAGAAGAAAGATGTTTTTAAAGCATTACAGGCCGGAGATAGACGTTGTAGACATTAGGGGGAATGTGGATACTAGAATAAGGAAATATAATGAAAATGAAGTTGATGGGATAGTGCTTGCAAAGGCAGGATTGGATCGTTTACAGTTGCAAGTGCAATATACAGTGCTGGACAGACGGGTATTTGTGCCTCAGGCAAATCAAGGTGCAATAGCTGTAATTGCAAGAAAGAATAGTGAAACTTCAAAGATTTTAAAAAAGCTGGATCACTTAGAAACCAGGATTTCATGCATGACAGAGCGTGAAATTTTAAGAATATTAAAAGCAGGGTGTCATGCGCCAATAGGCATATATTCATGGATTCAGGACAGCCAGATAAATTTGCAAGTTTCTGAGGTATCTGAAGATTCTAAGTCTCGAAAAGATTTATTTTTGAAAAGACCTGTTTCAGAGCAGAAAGAATTGATAAAAGAATTTAAAAAGAGGTGGTGAGTTCTGTCAGGAATAGTTTATTTAGTAGGTGCAGGGCCAGGAGATCCGGAGCTATTAACGATAAAGGCATTGAAAATATTAAAAGCAGGGGACATTGTGATGTATGATTACTTGATAAACAAGAGCATATTAAAACTGTTACCATCGAAAGTTAAGAAAATAGCAGTTGGCAAAAATAAAAAAGAGGACACTAATGTGCAGCAGGATCGGATTAATAAGCTGTTAGTTAAATATGCGAACGAGGGCAAGAAAGTAGTGAGGTTAAAAAGTGGAGATCCGTTTTTGTTTGGGAGGGGTGGTGAGGAGTTAGAGTATTTAAAAAGCCAAAAAGTGAGGGTCAGGATAATACCTGGTATTAGTTCGGCAATAGGAGTGCCTACATACATAGGGTTACCGCTCACACATCGTGATTTTTCATCATCGATAATGATCATATCCGGGCAGCTCAGAAAGGGTAACATGCTGGATTGGAACTATATTGCAAAATTTAAAGGCACACTGGTAATATTGATGGGTGCTAAAAATCTTGAGGATATTATTGCTTCGTTATTGAAAAACGGCAAAGATGCTGATACACCGATATGCCTGATCAGGAATGGAACGTTAAAATCGCAGCTGGTTTTGAAAGGAACATTGCAAAGCATAGTAAAAACAGCTAAAGACAATAACATAAAGGCTCCATTAATAACCGTTATAGGGTCAGTAGTGAACCTGCTATGATTAAAATAGCAATGTTTAGGCCTGAAGGCAAGAGCATTGAATATAATATCCAGGATGTTTACGTAGTTAATATTCCGGTCACAAAGATAGTAGACACGAACATAGACATTTTAACTTTTTTAAAATCGATAGGTCCTGTGGATTATTTGATATTTACGAGTACATTGGCAGTTCAAAAATTTAGAAAATCTATACGTGATCAATTTGACATATATTTAAACCAATGTAAGGAAGTCATTGCTATTGGAACAGAAACAGCAAAATCAATACACTCAAAAGTATCGGTGGTGCCGTCAGTGCAGTCTACTCTGGGCATTGCTGAATATCTAAAATCGAAGAGCGGTACTGTTCTATTAGTGCGCAGCAAGCAGGGAAACCCAAAGCTTGTTCAAGAGCTCAGTTCGCATTTATCAGTTTATGTTCTGGATGTCTATAGTTCTCAGCAACTAGCGCCAGATGAAAGGCACATCGATTTTTCAAAAGAGATAATCAATAATAATATAGATGCTTTAATTTTCACATCTTCAATGATTACAACCTCTTTTTACAATATATTTTCAGAACTGGATTCTAAACTTGTCGAGCATTTATCAAAAGTGTTAAAGATTGCAATCGGCAAAGAAACAGAAAATACAATGAGATCCTTAAATCTAGTGCCAGATCATACATTGTCAAAACCAGAAATATTGAAAGCCATAAAAATTGTAAAAGATATTTGTACAGAAAAAAAATACAGTAATTAGAATAAATAAAATTTTTATATCTTGATATCAGTATCTATTTTAAATTAATGGATTGTATTTTTATGGATATTGAAAATCGTACAAAGATGTTAATCGATGAAAAAAATAAAAAGTATTTGATTAGAGTAACTGGCAAGTTTGAACATATAAAAGATCTTGGGATAATAGATACCTCTAGATTTATAGATAAGAATAATGGTGATAAAATAGAAATTTATGATCGTAATTTTTGGGTCATAGAGCCTACAACCGAGGACCTGCTCGAGTTTTTAGAAAGATCTGCCCAAATCGTGTCATCCAAGGATATTGCATCAATTTTGTATAAATGTAATATCAGGTCTGGGTCTATAGTAGTTGAAGGTGGGGCGGGATCTGGTTTTATGAGCATAGCTTTGTTAAATACTGTAAAGCCTGCAGGAAAAGTGATTACTTATGAGCTAAGATCTGATTTTGCTGAAGTTGCCAGAAAGAACGTAGAGCTTGCAGGGCTGGAAGAATACTGGACTTTAAAACTGGACAATATAGCAAACATAAGCGAGAAAGATATCGATTCTGCGGTCATAGATATTCCAGAGCCTTGGATAGCAGTCTCTGCAATACGTGACTCTTTAAAAAGCTCTGGTTGGGTTTCTGCATATGTTCCTACTGTTGCGCAGGTTGAGCGTACAGTAAAAACCCTGAAAAATTATAATTTTGTTGAAATTGAAGTAAAAGAGATCCTTGAGAGAAAATGGGTAGTTGGAGAGATGGGATCCAGGCCTGAAACACAGATGCTTGGGCATACTGGGTTTCTGATATTTGGAAGAAAGGTGTAAAAGAAGTGATAAAAAAATGAAAAATGTAATAGTAGTAGGTGCCGGCACGATGGGGCACAGCATAGCTGAGATCTCTGCGCAGGCAGGATATGATGTTAGTATTATAGATGTAAATGATGCATTGCTCGAGAAGGCAAAAGCTAAGATTAAATGGAGCCTGGACAAACTGGCTGAAAAGAATAGGCTTAAAGAGCCTGTGAAAAATATATTTGAAAGAATAAAATATAGCACGGACCTCAAAGAAGCTGCCAGAACTGCAGATTTGGTAATCGAGGCGGTGTCTGAAGATGAAAAACTGAAAAAGAGCATATTTCAGCAGTTAGATAATACAGTATCAGAACATTGCATCATAGCAACCAACACCTCATCCATTCCTATTTCATACTTAGCTGAAGGGCTATCTAAAAGCAAAAATGTGATAGGTATTCATTTTTTCAATCCTCCATCGCTCATAAAGCTTGCAGAACTGATTATTATAGATAAAACAGATGCCGAGACAGTAACAGCGGCAGAGAAATTTATAGACAGTCTGAACATGTCTTATATAAAAGTGGAAAAAGATGTTCCAGGTTTTGTAGTAAACAGGCTCAATATCCGCATTTTTTTACAGGCTCTAAAACTGGTAGAGCAGGGCTATTCTCCAGAAAGTATAGATATTGTAGCAAAAGAGAGGCTCAATTTTCCAATGGGGTTGTTAGAGCTTATCGATTTTATAGGGCTGGATGTATTGAATAGGGTTGTTATAGAACTGAAAGCACATGGCTTTGATGTTGAAGAATCCAGCATATTAAAAACAAAAGTTTCTGAAAACAAATTAGGAATGAAAAGTGGTGAAGGATTTTATAAATATGGAAAAAATTATGAACGAATCGAATTTTCAGAGACAGATATTTACAGAGTAGATCCTTTAATACTGCTTGCAACTGCTATAAATGAGGCAGCATGGCTCATATCTAACAAGGTTGCGGACTGTGCGGTAATAGATAAAGGAATGAAGCTCGGCATGAATTTTCCGAAAGGGTTATTAGAATATTCGGATGAATATGGGCTAGATCTGGTACTTAAAACGCTCAAGGAACTCGGCGTAAAACCGGAGAAGCTATTGGAAAACATGGTAAAAGAAAACAGGTTAGGAATGAGCACTGGAGAAGGTTTTTACAAATGGAGCTATAAAAAGAGAGAATATACAACGATAATATATGAGAAAAGAAGCAGTTATGCACTAATAACTTTTAATAGGCCACAAAAACTAAACGCTTTGACAAAAGATACATGGACAGAATTAAAAGAAGCGCTTATTGAAGCAGATATTGATTCAGACATAAAATCCATACTTGTGACTGGCTCAGGCAAGGCGTTTTGCACAGGCGATGATATTGCAGTAATGGCATCATGGAAAAATAAAAGTGATGCATCTGACTTTTTTGTGCATGCAGATTCGTTTATAGATCAGGTATTAAAAACAAGCAAGCCGATAATAGGCCTGATTAACGGCTTTGCTTACGGTGGAGGATTTGAGATACTATTATTATTCGATATTGTATTTATAGCCGAAAATGCAAAACTATCTTTGCCAGAACTAAAGATAGGAGCAATACCGCCAATTGCGGCAACATATGGATCCATAAAATATAAAAAAGAGCTGGTCAAGCATATTTTCACAGCAGATATCATCTCTGTAAAAACAGCAAAAGAGCTAGGCATCGCAAATGAAATAGTACCGGGAGAACAGCTGTTGGAAGCGGGCATAGAAACAGCTTTAAAAATATCAAAAATGCCTTTGAGCGCTATTAAAGCAGCCAAAAAGCTGCTAAATCTGGATAAACAGAGATACCAGGAGATATTGAAAGCAGGGCTGGATGAATTGATCGATATCTCACAGACTGATGATTTTAAAACGAGTATGGCCAGATTCTTAGAGAAAAAACGTTAAAAATGAACATATTTAGAATCCAGGTATTGAATCAGTCGATCAGGATTGTAATGTTCTCCAAACACATGCTGCTGCAAAGTTTTAGGATCATATATACTGCCCCATCTGTGTATGTTTTGATATAACCACTGTTTTATATCCAGATAGCTCATAGATTCTAGTTTATCATTCAGTTTGAACCATATCATGCCTGCAATAATGTTTCCGAGAGAGTATGTAGGGAAGTATCCAAATCCGCCGTTACTCCAATGCATGTCTTGCAATACACCCTCTTTATCATTTTTGGGCACAATCCCTACCAGTTTGTCCATCATCTGGTTCCATACAGTAGGCAGTTCATTAACATTGATCTTACCGGAAATCAGGTCCTTTTCAATGTTGTATCTCAGTATTATATGAAAATTATATGTTAACTCATCTGCATCGACCCTGATCAGGCTCGGCTTGACAGTGTTTACGTATCTATAAATATCTTCTGCTGAGTATTGTGACACAAAGTTAAGTTCTGATTTTATAATAGGATACAATTTATTTATAAATGCTCTACTCCTGCCAATCACATTTTCCCAGAACCTGGACTGCGATTCACTGATGCCTAGAGAGTCACTATCTGCTACGGGTGTATAATCGAGCTCGGGATCCAGCTGAAGCGCATGGATAGCATGCCCACTTTCATGGATGGTAGAATACATTGTTTTTTTGAAATCTATACCCTCATAGCGAGTGGTAATGCGAACATCATTTGGACCTATCTTGGTCGTAAATGGATGCGCTGATACGTCCATCCTAAATTTGGTATCCGGCATGTCCAACAACTTTATGATCTTGAAGTTTACCTCTTTCATTGCATTAACATCATATTTCATATGCTCCAGGGGATGATCCTGCGGAAAATAGTTTTCCGATATCACTTTATTTTTAATTTTCAGAGATTCTGAAGAAAGCCTGGAAAAAATAGAGTCCAGCTCAGATACGCGCATTCCTTCTTCATACAGATCTAAAAGAGCATTATATGGATTTGCAACATAACCTAAATAGTCTGCTTCTTCTCTGTTAAGTTCTACTATCTTCTCAAGATATGGCTCAAATATTTTAAAATCAGACTTTTCCCTTGCCTCTCTCCATTTCATTGTGGCCTGCGCGGTAACTTTATTGTATGTCTCTATAAATGATGGTGGTAAAACATTGTAAAAATGCAGGGTTCTATCGAACACTCTCAATACACCAAGATCCTGATCGTTAAGGTCAGCTTCATTTTTAGCACGGGATACTAATGGATTCAAGTCTAGTATCAGTTTCTGTTTTAATACTGCAATTTCTGCGAGAGCATTGGACCTTGCCTCTATTCCGTCTACAGGCATGTTTGTTTCCAGGTCCCAGCCAAATAAAGAAGTTGTGCTGTCCAATGACCAGATAGCTCTATATTTATCTAATATCTCCAAAATTACTTTGTTTTTAAACATATTTATCACATAAACATTTTAATTTATAATTTTTATTCACTTTTAAAAAATTCATATGTTAAATTATTCTCTTCCCTTTTTACCACTTTCAATTTTAGTTTCATGCCAATTTTTATATCATTGCGATCTTTGATGTTCAACCATGCCAATACCTTTACACCCTCTTTCAGCTGTCCAATAGCAACTATGTACTCTGGAAATCCCTCAAATGAGGTCGGCTTGACATTTATAATGGTATATGTATCTAATATCGCATCTCCATTGAGCTCTGTCCATTCCATATTGCTAGTCTTACATGATGGGCAATCTATCTGCGGTGGAAAATATAACGTATTACAATCCTTGCATCGAGTGCCCATAATCTTGTCATGCTCTAGCCCTTTAAAAAAAGGTTCTATGTTCTTTACTGGGATCTGGTATTTTAGCTCCAGTTTGCGTTTATCTAAGAACAATGGATAATCCATATTTAATCACCTCTTGAGTAAATAGTTACGTATGCATAGTGTCCTGTTCCACCTACATTATGCGCCAGTGCCCTGCCATGCCTGATTGTAGCCTGCCTATTCTTTTCTGCCTCGTTTCTAAGCTGTTTTGTTATCTCGACAGCCATGCTTACTCCAGTAGCTCCAATAGGATGCCCTTTTGCTTTCAAGCCACCATCAAGGTTCGCGGGGAACTTTCCATCGTGATATGTTTGTTTGTCCCTTAAAAGCTCTATAGCCTTACCTTTCTCTGCAATCTTCAGATCTTCATAAGCAAGTATTTCAGCAATGGAAAAACAATCATGAACTTCAAATAGATCAAATGCATTTTTTGGATCTGTAATCCTGGCTTTTTTATAAGCGATATTCGCAGCCTCCCTGCTAGCATTCAATCCCAAGAAGTTTTCTCTTTTGCTAAGATTTGCAGAACCTGTGGCAGTTCCCTGAGCATCTATATATATGGGAGTATCCGTGAACTTTTTTGCGATTTCGGCATTGGCCAGAATTATTGAAGCAGAACCATCAGTGATCGGCGATGCATCAAATAATTTTAGAGGCCAGGCTACATATCTGGCTTTTAAACAATCGTCCATTGTAATCTCTTTCTGAAATTGTGCGTAAGGGTTGAGAGCTCCATAATGATGCGCTTTGATTGATGCCATACAAAGATCTTCTTCTTTAGCACCATATTCATGCATATACTTCGTAGCATATAATGCATAATAGCCTGGAAAGGTCAATCCAAAGTTTTCAAACTCCCAAAAATAGTTGCCTGCTCTCCCTATCAGTTCTATTATCGTGGGATTTGGAGAATCATACATTTTTTCTATGCCCATCGCCATTGCAATATCGGTGTTTCCAGAGGCAACACTGTCATATGCAACCTTAATCGCAGCGCTACCTGACGCACAGGCAGCTTCGGTCTTTAACGTACCGGCACTTAATCCGCAATACTCTCCTACAGTGACTGCCGGTAACAATTCCTCGCTCCAAAAACCGAGATTTCCAACACTGTAAAACTCAATATCTTTCTGATCCATCCCTGCATCCAAAAGTGCTTTTTTTACAGATTCCCAGGCCAGTTCATTGATATTTACATCCATTCTTTTACCAAACTTCGAATGGCCTATGCCTACAATTGCAACTTTATTCATAGAAATTACCAATTTAAAATAATTAACGCGATATATTAAGTTTTTGTCACTTTACTTTTATTGTGCAAGTTTAAAGATGAATATTTTTTTTAAATGTTATTTTTGCTGCTGTAGATCTAAAAACATGGAAAATACGCCTATGTATTCTCCTTTTCTCTTAATTCCTTTTGGCAAATATGCATATTTCTTGAATCCGAATTTCTCGTATAAATGAATCGCTCTTTCATTTATTTCAAATACATCCAAAACTATAATGTCAAACTTACCTTTCGAAAGTTTTATCGCTTTTTTTATCAAAAGCGTACCAATTCCCCTGTTTCTATACTTTTTTACAACAGTAATTCCCAGGCTGCCAATGTGAGAAAGTTCAGAGTTAGGTCTCTTACTATAAACATCGCATAGACCTACAACCTTGCCAGAATATTCTGCCACTACTGCAATCGCGTCGCCACTGTTTTGCGAAACTATCATGTTCGAAAACCATCGGATCTCTGAATTCATGTCTGGTGGATTATTATGAAATACTAGTCCTAGGCTAGGATCAGTCTTAAACTCTTCATAGTAGCTATAATAATTTTTTATAATATCTTTAAAATCTTTCCATTGTACCAATCTTACAATCGGCTCCATAAAAATAGATATTTATTGATCCTATTAAAACCTTTCATTATTCCGA
>JAVRLB010000028.1:0-16446 GCA_031961865.1 Thermoplasmatota archaeon
GATGTATATAATTAAATTATTTATTATTTTTGTTAAAAACTGGCAAAAATGCAAAAAGATAAATTACTGCTACAACAAACGCACCTACCGCAGCTACGATCCATGGAAAAGTAAATCCAAATATTGTCGGAATACCAGCAATAACAGGTCCGGTCACAAATCCGGCACCGATTGAAGACTCGAATATTCCTGTTTTAGAGGCAACACGGGCATTGAATGATCTGTACACACTTAACAATACGTTAAAGTAGATTAATCCCTGTCCAAATCCTATCATTGCCATAATAAGCAACTGCATCCAGAATGAGTGATACAAATATAAGAAGAAAATAAACACCTGCAATATTAACCCTATAAAGCTCAGGATCCGGATATTCAATTTTTTAGTAAGCGCCCATGATATAAAAAATGCCAGGGTCAAGAACGCACTGGACACAGACATTATCAGTCCTGTATTGTTTATTCCGAGCATAATAACTTTTCCAAAGACAGGATAAAATGAGGATACTATAGCAGACACAAAACCGTATATGAAAATAGGCAGTGCAAGATCAAAAAAAGTGTTATATTTCAAAGTGTCTATAAACTCTGAATTATCGGTCTTTGCTGGTATTTTCAATGCTGCCAAAGCGCCAAAAACAGAAAGTATCATAGCTATTGCAAGCGGCAAATAATATAGATCCTGAATCGTAAATGATGCAAAGTAAGGTGCCACAGTGGCGGCAATGCTCCATGAAAACGTGTACACGAGCAGTGAAGTTTCCCTGTTACGGGCATTGATCTCGTGAGCGTATGCTTCCATGGAAGGCCATACCATAGCCATTGCTACGGCTTCCATAGCTCTTCCAAGAATGAAATAGTCCGGGATCTTGATAAAAAAGTAAATGGATATTACTGCTGCATACAGCAACAACCCTGAAACCATCAAGTTCTTATTTCCCGTCCTATCAGAAACCCTGCCAAAATATGAAGCTAATACAATATAAACAAGTCCGTAT
Source organism: Thermoplasmatota archaeon (assembly GCA_031961865.1). Lineage (GTDB taxonomy): Archaea > Thermoplasmatota > Thermoplasmata > Thermoplasmatales > ARK-15 > JAVRLB01. Next base: position 999 of record JAVRLB010000028.1, read on the forward strand.
GCAGAGCCCATAAGACCGAGCGTAAATATGTTTGCGCCTACGTTTTTTGCGTAAATGGGTACTATAAAGCGCATAGTAGTAAGCGGAAACTGTGCAAGCGTAGAGATCAAGAACAACAATATGATCTTATTGTTTTTCATTTATTTCATAAACGCTTACTGAATATATAAAATTAGAGTGCTTATAGCTACAGATTAAGAAAGATATATTTTTATACGCTATGGAAGTTTAATGGTATTAAATGAATGATTACAAAGAAGCTTTGTTATTAGATATAATAAATCATACATATCCTGAACTGAGCATTGAAAGTTATAGATTATATGGGTGGAGCTGGAACAGTTATGTAATTGATATAAACGATCGCTTAATATTCAAGATCCCGAAAACAGCTAAAAATCAAACTATGTTAGAGCGGGAAATAGCAGTATCTGATTTACTGTCAAAGTATCTGAACGTATCAGTACCCAGATTTGAATTTACAAAAAAATATAAAGATTCAAAACTTGTGGCAGGATACAGAAAGATACCTGGCAGTCCGCTGACCAATCAAACTTATGCAGGATTGAACATTGGCATACCTCTGAGCAAGATCAGGGCCAAATCCAGGATAATAGCCCAGCTTTCTGAAATATTGGTAAATCTGCACAGTTTGTCCATTAATGATTTTGTGAATATGGGAGTGCCTGACGAGCATGGAGAACAGTGGAAAGAAAGGTTTGAGATATTTTATTATGAAGTGCATGATGCTGTGTACCCATACTTGAAAAAGCCTTTGAAAAAAAAGATTGAAAAACTGTTTGATAAGTTTTTGAACGATCAGGCAAACTTTGAGTTTAAACCGGCATTGATCCATGGCGATTTTGGAGGCTGGAACATACTTTTTGAAGAGCAAAGCAGAAAAATAAGCGGTGTTATAGACTGGGGTAATGCAGTGATTGGAGATGCGGCAATGGATTTTGCAGAGCTTTTATATGATTACGGGCCGGAAGTTACAGAAAAGATATTGAAGCATTATACTATAGAGATTGATGCGAAATTTGCAGAGCGTATGAAGTTTTACCGTTCTCTTGCAGGGTTGTATGATGTGATATACGGATCTAAAAACAGCGATCCAGAGCTCTTAAATCGCGGGCTGGATACTCTAAAACATGACCTTGGATAATCTTCAAAGCATTTGTTTCAATACAGTTAAGATTTTCATAAAAAGAAAACAATAAATATTCAGGTACCTATATACCATTGATGGATCTGAAAAGTTCATTCATATTTCAAAATAAAAGGTTTCTTAGGTTCTGGATCGCACAATTTTTTATCAGGCTCAATGTCTGGGTATTTTACGTATATTTTATCTGGGTTATTACTGTAAAAAACCATTCTGTTTTTTTAGGAGGTATGATTCCCACTTTTTCTCTATTGGGGTATCTGGCAATACTGATACCTGAAGGGTACATACTGGATCGATGGAACCGGTCTGTGGTAATGTTTTTATCAAGCATCATGCTCATAATTTTATATGGATCACTGCTTTTCAATCAAACGCTTCTCTGGATCTATGTGATAGATATACTATCTTCCATGCTTGCATCAATAACCTTTGATGCTTTTTTTACAATTTCTAAAGAAATTGTAGAAGAAAAGTATTTTCCCAAAGTTTCAGCATTTTCACAGATTTCAATTAATGTATCCGGCATTTTCGGCATACTGATTGGAGGATTATCAATATTAACCTCTCAATTTATATTTTTTTACATACTTATAATAGTTTCAATGATCGGCACAATATTTAATTTACCTTATGCTACACTGAAAACTAAGTATGAAAAATACAGGTATAGAGATATATTAAAACTTTTAAAAAAATTCGTATTTTTATTGATCATACTATTTATAGTAAACGGGCTTTTTATTTCGCTGGATGTTTATAGCTCCGGGCTAATCTATTTTATACTGCATTCTTCCTCCATCTACTACACGCTGTTTTTAGGAGGCTATCCGGTTGGAGGTCTGTTAGGTGCGATTTGGGGAAACAAGATTTCTAACAGGCTGGAAGATCCTTGGAAGATCAGTATTTTAATAGCGTTGATGGGAATAATGATAATCGGAATATCGCAGAGCAGAGTAGTGCTTTTAGACCCTATTTTTACCTTTATTCTCGGATTTTTGATATCGCTGTTGATGATACCATTAATGGCCTTTATTATGCGGGTTATACCAAACGAGATGATCGGGCGCGTTAATGCATTTATTACTTTGATTATTGCAGGATCTTCGCCGCTGATGGGCGCAATATTCAGTGTCATGGTTGCTTATTTTTATATTCCAGACATATTGCTTTCTGTAGGGTTAGTATTTATGATAATAGCTACGCCTACCTACTTTTTATTTAAAAAATTGTTTTTATCGTTTGTTAAAAATTGAAAAATTTTCATATGAAAAATGAAAAGTTATTTAAATACCTATTTTGATATCTATCTTTATGAAGCTTAGATGGTTAATCATATTTGTAGTTTTAATATTAGTAGCTTCTTATTTTTCCGAGAGTTTTACAATATTGAATCCTGGCAATGGTGTCTGGACAACTGCAGGTAATGCCAATTATACATCTGAAACCATAAATGTGCCAGGCTTAACCAGCTCAGTAACAGTTACTATGGATGCGTCTGGAGTAGCGCACATTTCTGCAAAAGACAATTATGACCTGTTTTATGCGCAAGGATATTATGTAGCCAGCAACCGGTTGTTTCAGATGGAACTGCAGGTTCTGGCAGCATCTGGAAACCTGAGCAAATATGTGGGCTCTAGCGCACTGGGTTCTGATATGGCGATGAGATTGATCGGATTGCCAGAAAATGCGTATATGCTGCAACAGAGCTATATGCAAAATTATCCACAGTATTATTCATACTTAAAAGCGTACAGTGATGGTGTAAATGCGTTTATCAACACGTCTTCAGAATCACTGGGGTTTAAACTTCTGGGTTTTACGCCGTTTTACTGGTCTCCATTTTATACGTTAGTATGGGAAGAGTATATGACATGGTCTCTGACCACCGGCGCATTTGAGCCTTTGCAAAACGCGTTGTTTTACAATGCATTTGGATTTGAGAACACTACCACAATATGGCCTTATTATCCTTACTATACACAAAACATCACGAATGTACCTGGCGATGGCACTGTGAATGGCTATAACCTTACACAGCAGAATATATCGCCAGAGTATCTATGGTCTTTGAACTGGTTTGAACAGTGGGCTACAGGAATTAATACAACATTGCTGGCTACACAGTCTGCGCTTATTAACGATGCGATTGCTAATATATCGGATCCGTATATGCTGCCAGAAACGCGGATGATAGACTCTGCAATAGGCAGCAACAGCTGGGTAGTTACTGCAAATTACTCTGCATCTGGATATCCGATGCTTGCCAACGACCCGCACTTGAACTTGCTGGCGCCTTCAGTATGGATTCCAATGCAGCTGAAAGATCCAAGCTTTAATGTTACTGGCTGGGCACTTGCAGGCATACCAGGCATACTGATAGGGCATACACAGTACACGGCCTGGGGGCTGACCACACCTGAAGGCAATACAGCAAACGAGTACCTGGAGTTTTTAAATAATGATCAGTATCTTTACAATGGCACATGGCACAATATGGCTGTGCAAAATTATACGATCCTGGGAAAGACCTATTCTATCTATTATACTAACAACGGTCCTTTACTGGCACGCAATGCACATTATGGAATAAGTCTGAACTGGGTCATTACTAAGCCTGCATACGCATTGGTAGGAGAGCTGTTGCTAGACCAGTCACAGAATTATACAGATATGGTCAACGCGCTCAAGTACTGGGGCTATCCTGCCCAGAACTTTGCAATGGTTTCGGATCATAATGCCGGGATACTTACTGCAGGCTGGTATCCGCTGATCAATGAAACGTTGCCAGACGGAGCACACGTGCAGGTAGTCGGCGCCAGAACTCTACTAAACGGCTCAATGCCACAGTATCAGTATGCAGGATATGTGCCGTTCAGGTACCTGCCTCAGGCTGAGAATCCGTCGCGCGGGTTCATGTTTGCGCCAAACCAGCCAACAGTTGGAGAAAATTATCCTTATCCATTTATTGGCGGGTTCTGGGCTTCGGGTGGTAGGGCTCAGACTATTTACCATTATCTCAGTGCTAATGGCCCGATGACAGTACCGAAAATGATGCAGTTGCAGTCTAACGTCTCTGATTACTGGGCCAGCATACTCACACCCTATATTATTGAAAACATCAAAAACATGAACATGAACATTACCGAGCGTGTAGCTTTTAATTATCTGTTAGACTGGAACTATACCACATATCCGAATGAAGTGGGCATAACAGTGTACTGGTATTTTCTATCTGAACTGTACAATATGAGCTTTAATAAAACATATAATGAGCATGGAGTGGCAGCATTGCCAGCTCCGTTTGTTACCACACTGATCTACCTGGTGCAGAACGATCCCAACTCTTCATGGCTAAACTACAATTTCACCATGCTGGCAAGATCTTCGTTCAATGCTGCAGTATCGTTCTTAGAACAGCATCTTGGCAGTAACGTGTCTGCATGGACATGGGGCAAAGTGCATAAGCTTGAAATTTACAGTCTGACACAGTTGACAGCATTATCAATCGGTCCGATCTCAATCTGGGGTGACGATCATACGGTCAGCGTGGGTAGTGTGCCTCTGTATTTGCAGGTACCTGAACCTTATGTGACTGTAGGCTCATCATTGAGAACTGTTGCCTCTCCTGGTACAGGCCAGTTTTATGGAGTGTTTCCTGGAGGTCCCAGCGAAAATGTGCTAAGCTACTATTTTTCTAATCAGCTCAGCACATGGCTGAATCATGAATATTATAATATGAATGAACAACAAACAAGGGTGGTCTGGACTTATGAATAAAAAAATTATCGGAATACCGGTCTCGGTAATCCTTACATATGTGCTTATATATCTGTTTCCATTTGCATGGACTGCCATATTTGCAGCCATTCCACTTTTAAAATTGAAAGTAAAACATGCTTTTATTACAGGATTTTTGATAGGCTTGATTGTTCCAATCTCTTTTTATTTGCTCTATCCATTGAACCTGGTATCAGATCTGGCAGGAATAATAGGAAACATTGTGGGATTGAACAAGATACTTATCGCATTCATATTTCCAATAATGTATGCAGTGATCATGGGTCTTTCTGCACTGGTAATTTCAGATATAGCAAACCGTCCTAAAAAAGCATAATGATTTGAAGAGGATTTTGATGAGATACTATTACGAGCTCTTTTTATTAAATGAGATTAGAAATATTGAATGGAATAAAACACTGATTAAAAACTTGAAATATTGTACGAACATATTACAGGATCAGGATTTTGTGTTTGAACTGCACTTTAAAAACAGGGAGACCAGCATTTACATCGGTGCAAATGATATTGAGGTTTTGAACGCATATTTAACCGCATTAAAAAATATATATCCAATAACAGATCAGGTTGTGAACATCAAATCTTCTAGATTCAAGTACCTGATTATATTAGATTATGCTCTGGATCCTCTATTTGTGCTCAATATCTATGATAGTTCAAATCCTCTTGTACCACTGATGCTGAATCTGGATCAGATGTCTTTAAACTCAGAGTTATCATATCAGGTTATGCTGAAAAGATCGTTGAGATATAAAAAGAATAGAAGAATAATTAAAAAATATGTGATAGATGCATATTATCATCATAGATTCATAAAAATAGATCATGCTATATTTGAGATATTCTCCCTGTTTAACAGTGCAGGGTACAGAAAAGCATCAACGCTTGAGATGGATACAGGTGAAAAGATGCTGAAAAAGCTCAGAGCACCAGTATTTCACGCGCAGATTCGTATCCTGGCCAATGAGAACCTTGCTGCAATAAGTTCAATAATCAATATGTTTAGAGATCCTGAGACCGGGCAACAAATAACATATAAATTAATAGATCGTGATTTTGAGCATTATGAATTTTACAGCAATGAACATATGAGCATGAGTGCTGACGAGTTAATTACATTTTTAAATATTCCAATTTCGAACAATTTGAGGCTCGGCTATGATATTTGATCAGTTGAGTTATATATTAAATATAAAAGTACAATTAAACAAAATAAAAATGTAATTCGATAAAATAAACTGAATTTATAAAAATATATGTCTATTTACGAAAAATTTATTAACATAAACGCCATTATGGTATATGAGGTGAGATCATGGATAAATTGGATGAGTTTTACAAAACAATAGAGATATTATCAAAAAGTTATCCGCAAGAAGTAGCAACTTTTATGGCATTTCTTGAAAAAGTAGAAAGAAAAGGGGCATTGGATACAAAAACTAAAGAGCTAATTGCTCTGGCAGCAGGAATGGTTAAACATTGTGAATGGTGCATAGCCTATCATGTTAAAGGTGCTAAAGATGCAGGAGCAACAAGGCAAGAGATATTTGAAGCGGCCTGGGTCGGTGCTTTGATGGATGGAGGCCCTGGAATAGCGCATATGTGTCCTGTGATCAAAGCAGTAGAAGAACTGGACGTTAAATAATCTATTATTTTTTCTTATTTTTTTGAAAGAAAATAGAAAAGAGTTTAGACTTGTTTTGATAGTGATAAGGATCCGGTGGTTGTGGCGCAGGAAGTAACCCAATACAATGTTTGCAGTATAAAGCATGCTCATCATTTTTTATTCTACATTTAGTACAACATTTCGTTTTTTTTCTAACAAGAATTTATTTTAGGCGAGGAAATGTATAAAATATTAAAATCATTTGATATATTTAATAATTTTTCAAACGAACATGGAATAATGATTGGATATACTGGTATTGAGACATCTTTTAACCTGCCATTGTCAGCATTGCAGAGCCATATTGCAGTATTTGGAAAGACAAATACTGGAAAAAGCACGTTATTGTTGAACATTGCAGAGCAGTTAATAAGGGAAAATAAGGCAATAGTTTTAATAGACCCGCATGGAGAGCTGGCTTACCGGATGTTGAAAGTGATACCTGCCAATAGATCTCAAGACCTGATATATATCACTCCCGAGTTTTTGAAAAGTGACAATCAATATTATGGTATAACAATGAACGCATTGCATGTTGCTCAATCTGACGATCCGGTCCAGAACGAACTGGAGCGGTTGAGAACAGTAGATAATCTAAAGCTACTATTTTCGAAAGATGACAGTTTTTCGATGGGTACCTGGGGACCCAGGTTAGAAGTGATATTTAGCACGCTCACCAAAGCTTTGCTTGATATAGACAGCAATGCTACGATCACGGATCTTCTGGATCTGTTGATTGACAGAGATTGCAGAGCCAGGTTTTTAAGAACCACGAAAGACAGGGAAGTGGCCGGGTACCTGAAAGAGCTGTATCGATCAAAATACAATATGGAATATGTGACAAGCTCTATAAACAAGCTTTTGCCAATAAAAAAGAACATATTTATAAGAGAGCTGATAGCATCTAAAACGCCGTCTATCGATTTTATAGAGTTATTATCAGGCACGCCGATAATAATAGTAAATCTTTCAAAGTCTAACATCAGTGAAGCATTGAGCAGTATGGTAGGCTCTCTGATCATCACTATGCTATGGCACGCAAAGTTGAAACTTAACTTACAGTCCCAACTGTTTTTGATCATTGACGAGCTTCAGAACTTCAGTGCTCTGAACCTGAAGAGCATGTTGAGTGAAGGTCGAAAATATGGAATAAGCCTGATCCTGGCAACACAGCACCTGAATCAGATTCAGGAAGATCTGCTCGAATCCATGCTGGGGAACATTGCGAGCATCTGTGCATTTAATATCGGCGCTTCAGATTCTCAGAAGCTCAAATACCTGTTTTCTCCCTATCCGGGTTCTGAGAATAAGATAGAGTACCTGCTCCAGAACATGGACCGCAACCAGATCTTGTTCAGGAGCATACAGGGTGGAAAACATACTATATTAACCTTAAAAACAGTCTATCATCAAGATAACGATAAAGATGTAAGTGGCCTGATTGAATCGAGCGTAAAGAGATACGGCACAAAGATTGAGTTTAAGAACAATAGTTATGATTTTGTGCTATTTGCAATATCCAGGTTACAGAACCGAAAACATAGAAAGCTCGCGTTTGAAGATATATACAGAGAAGTCAAAGCTCTTAAAAACATGGAAGTATCAGAGCTGGACCTGATATTGAGAAACTATCAAAGCAGGAACCTGATCGCGGATCAAGGTGGCTTTTATATAACGGTAGACGGCGAGAAGTATCTGGGCTCTATTTCAGAGGTGGACAGAGTGCTCAATGAGGGTGAGTATCATAGATATCTGATAAACAGGGCTGTGCAGTATTTTAGTAGCATGAACATGCAGTGTACGGTTTTAGAGCAATCTAATAAAGAGACTCCGGACGCAATACTGAAATTGAACAGAAAGATTGTCAATGTAGAAGCTGAGTATGGAGAGCTGTCAAAGAAAGTGACAATCCTGAATCATCTCATAAAATTCAGGACCAGAACCGTGATTTTTCTGACTTTTAAAGATGATGCTCAGGATCTTTACGAGTTTTTAAAGGCTCCATACAAAAAAATAAAAGAAGATGGCAAATCAGTTCCTTATACTTTAAATGGCGAGCCGCTGGATTGGACCAGGGCTGGAAACATACTCAATCGATCCAGAATTCTGATAATTCCCGATCCTGGCGAAGTTAAGGCAGTAAGAGAGTACCATTTTAATAGCAAGGGTCCAGTTTCTTAAGACACTGAAACATTACACGCAACATTAATATATTAAAAAAGCACTATTTGATCTGAAAACATGGCAGTTAAGCTAATTGCAACTAAGAAAATAATGGCGCTGGTCCTCATGCTGCTTTTAATGGCATTAAGCCTGCCTAATGTATATGCTCAATCTGTGCCTTCCTGGGCATTTGACGGTGCTTATGCACAATATAGCATAACAGAGCATGTGAACAACAGCACTTCTAATTCCACAATATTATATACTATTACTGCTGTCAATAAGATTTCTCAATCATTCAATGTTACAGTGGAAAGTGTTCCATATGCTGGAACCAGTATCACAGATAAAGCAACATTTAACGATCCTGCACCATTTCCCGCAGAAAATACTACTGTTTTAAATGCTCTGAATGCTGGCACGATCTTACCCGGCTATAATGCAACTACAATGACCATAAAGCATGTAACTTTAAAAACAGCGGCCGGATCTTTTGCTGCAGATGAAGTTAATTACACAACCCTGAACCTGCCTGTAAACTTCAGCACTATAAATCCAGATGCTCTTTATAATCCCTATTCTCCCACAGCTCACAACATGACAATGTGGGTCGCTTCCAGTTCCGGGCTCATCCTGGAGATCATATATGGAAATCTTACAGTTATGACAATAGAAAAGACAAATATTGGCGTTTTTTCAGGATCATTATTAGCATTCTACATTATGCTAATAATATTGATTTTACTGGTTTTATTTTTCTTTACCCGTGGCCGGAGACACAGCAATATATACAGACCTTATTAATCGTATAATTACGTTTTCTGACGTAGTAAAATTTATATTATAGTCGTATATACTTTCATTATGGTTGAAGAATCAGTAATGCCAGATTTTGTTGTGGCAAGGCTCAGAGAAATTAAACAGGGAACAGTGCTCTGTCCCCTCGAATATGTGGAAGAAGAAGAGCATGGGTCAGTGCCTTTAGACACGTGCATATATTGTAGAAATTTCATTAAGATCGAGGATAATAAAGTAATGTGCTCTATAACGTGGATATGAGAGATCAAAAATTTATCTTTTTTCAATTTTTAAGAGCAAAAATCCATAAAAAAAAGATTGTGAAAAAAATTATGCTTTTTTCTTGATTTTCGGTACAGGAGGTTTAGAACTTATTTTCACTATTAAAAATATTACCAATGCTACTATTATAAATGTTAATAATGCTCCGAAAAAGCTGCCGATCTCAAAAGGCCCTGCTGCTATGTTCTGCCACTTTACTCCTGGCGGGGTTGTGTACTGTATGATTGGCATTATCAGGTCATTTACAAGTGCCTGTACCAGTGCACCTAAATACAAACCAAGAATAAAAGCAACAGCCATTCCCAGCACTTTGTACTGAGACATAAATGCTCTAAACTCGTTCATAAATCCTTTTGGCGGTGGTGGGGCTGGTTTGGGAGTAAGCAACGCTGTGATTTTTTTTAGTTCTTCCAAAATCTCATCATCATTTGCCATATTGATAGTTATGAGTATTTATATATTTATAGTTTTTTAAAAATATTTATCCTGATCTTAAAATCTTAAAAAACTGTTTTTGGAATTTATCCACTTTTGGAGCTATGACAAACTGACAGTATGGATTATCCGGATTATTTTTAAAATAGTTTTTATGATACTCTTCAGCTCTGTAAAAATAGGTGAATGGTTCTACAGCGGTTACAATCGGATTTTTATAATATTTTTTATCTTTTAGCTCTTCAATATATTCTTTTGCGATGCGGTGCTGCTCTTCAGTCATATAAAATATTACAGACCTGTACTGTGTTCCAATATCATTACCCTGCCTGTTCAGCGTCGTGGGATCATGGATCGAAAAAAATATCGCTAAAATGTCCCTATATGTTAATCTGGCAGGATCAAACTTGATTTTGACCACTTCTGCATGCCCGGTCTTACCTGTGCAAACCTGCTCATAGTTCGGATCTGCTACAGTTCCTCCAGCATAGCCAGGCTCAACGCTCAGTATTCCGTCAACAGTCTGAAAAACAGCTTCTGCACACCAAAAACAACCACTGCCCAGTACTGCTACATTTTCTTCATCGGTCATTAAGATGACAATAGCTAATAACCATATATAATTTTTTAATACCCTCCAAATTTATATACACTATCAATTTTTATTATTCATCATGATTTTTTCACAATCATAATCTCTGAGCTCATCTACATATTTTTTGATATATGCACAATCTGGATCGTATTTTTTCTGCTGGATCCAAGGGTTCAATTTTCTATATCTGGCTCTGGGATCTGCACCGGTTCCTGCAACCCATTGCCAGTTTCCATTATTCAGACTTGGATCATAATCTTTCAGTTTTCTGGCAAAATATTTTTCACCCATCCTCCAGTCTATGCCAAGATCCTTAACTAAATATGAAGCTACAACGAGCCTTACACGATTATTAATAAATCCCTCCATGTTCAACTGTCTCATTCCTGCATCTACGATAGGCACACCGGTCCTGCCTTCTGTCCAGTTCTTGAATCTTACAGGATCATGGCTCCAGTTATGAGCATAGCTCACAAAATCTTTTTCAAACACATAGGGAAAATGAAAGGTAAGATACGTGAAAAAATCACGCCAGTATAATTGTCTGATAAATTCGGGCATTTTATTTTGCAGAGCCCTCAAATAAACTTCTCTTATTGATACTGTTCCATATTTCAGATGTGCAGATAAATTTGAAGTTTTGTTCAATGCCGGATAATCTTTAAGATAAGCGTAATCTTTTAACAAGTCCAGGCTTTCAATTAGCCTCAGACCATTAACTCTTGTTGCTTCAGGATCTGAGTCTAGGCGATCCAGAGATACCTGCGTAAAATTTGACAGATCCAGCAGTCCAGTAAAATAATTTTCAGGATAATCATGATATTCAGGCGTTCTCACAGACTGCTTCAAAGCAGATCTGTAAAACAGAGAGAATACCCGGTACGGTTTCTGCTGTTTTGTTAAAATTGAACGTGGCTCTGTAAGCAGATAATCTGCACACTTTATTAGCGCTATGCCCTTTTCGTTCAGATTTTTACCCATTTTTAAATCTCTGGCTATTGAAAAAGGAGTATAATCTTCGTTTACATATACTGCATCCGCGCTGTATAAAGATGCAAATTCTGCTATTTTTTTCTCTGCAATGCCTTTTATGATCCACAGTTTTGAGCCTTTTTTATTTATCTGTGTTTCCAGGTCTTTTAATGCTCCGAACATAAACAGGATCGATTTTTCACTTAAATACTCATTATTTTCTAGCTGCCTCGGATCCATCACAAATAGCGGAATCACAGAATCAGAATTTTGTAATGCAAATATAAGCCCCGTGTTGTCTGCCAGTCTCAAATCTCTTCTAAAAACAAAAATGGAAGTATTGAATTTTCTCATATAATACAAAAAAAAGAAAATTAGAGTTTTAATAATTTTTCAAGGTTCTTTTTCACAGCGTCGATAAACTCTTCTGAATTAACCACTGCATTTACAGGTGGATCTGCGATCTTTGCAACATCCTGAGTCATGATCCTGTCCACTTCTATAGTTCTGATAAGTGCTTTTTCCAGGCTCTCTGCAAAATTAACAAGATCTTTCAGACCATCAATCTCGCCTCTTCTTTTGAGCCCTCTGGTCCATGCAAATATCAGTGCAGTCGGATTAGAAGACACTTTTTCGCCTTTCATGTACTTGTAGTAATGTCTCTGCACAGTTCCATGCGCTGCCTCAGACAGATAATATCCTTCTGGCGATAACAGCTCTGAAGTCATGAGCGCAAGCGTTCCTACATACGCAGTAGATACAAAGTCTGAAAATACGTCACCATCATAGTTTTTGCAGGCCCATATAAATCCACCTTCAGACCTGACCACTCTTGCAACTGCATCATCAATCAGATAATAACTGTACGTGATACCTGCTTTCTTCAGTTCATCCTTAAACTCTTTTTCATATATCTGATTAAATATCTCTTTAAATCTTGCATCATAAACTTTTGAAATTGTATCTTTAGTTGCAAACCAGAGATCTAGCTTACTCATTAATGCATATCTAAATGAAGCTCTTGCAAATCCCTCTATGGACTTGTCTATATTATATACACCCTGCAGCACACCTGCACCACTTAATTTTGGATACTGCACTTTTTTTTCTTTTCCGCTTGCAGATTTATACGTTATCTCAGCAGCGCCAGGCTCATCAAATCTTATTCCAATGCCATCGTAAATATCGCCAAATGCATGTCTTGCCACCACAATAGGCTTTTTCCAGAACCGTACGGCTGGCTGTATGTTGCTCATCGTTATTGGAGCCCTGAAAACTGTGCCATCTAGTATTTTTCTGATCGTGCCGTTTGGACTGGGCCACTCTTTTTTCAGGTTGTATTCTTTGACTCTCTCAGCGTTTGGAGTAATAGTTGCACATTTGACACCTACACCCCACTTTTTAACAGCTTCTGCAGATTGAAAAGTTACCTCATCATTTGTTTTGTCTCTGTTCAAAACATGAAGATCATAATACTCGGTTTTCAGATCAATATATGGTTTTAAAAGTTTCTCTTTGACCCATACCCACATGACCCTGGTCATTTCATCTCCGTCCATCTCAACAACAGGCTTATCCATAGCAATCTTATTTTTCATTGGATCACCAGTATCTTATATAACAAGGATGTTAATAAAATATTATGATTAAAAACTAAAGTGTTTTTTTATTAAATTTTAAGTTTAAACCCTGACCAGCGCAAAAATGCTATGTAAAACACATACTTATCAAATATTCATGGATATGTAACAATAGTTTCATCTTTGAACTCATAGAGATCGAACAATTTCGAACATGACTAATTGATGGTTTTTAATATTTCAACTGAATTTTCATAGAGTGATAAGTCTCATTTTTTTTCAGAACTCAATAAACGAATTGCCTGTTCAAAAGACTATTGTTCGAAAATAATGGCTAAATAGTAAGATTTATTATTGTTGTTAATTATTATCACCATATGGCAAAACATTTACATTATTTTAGGGGAGAAACTACACACCCAAAAATAAAAGTTGTATTTGCCATATTATTAATTTTAATAATCCTGTTATCCAGTTTTTTCATTGTTTTAAATTCTCAAGCTTTAAATTTTTCAAATAATACTAAAAAAAATGAGCAAGCAAACATATATGCCCAAAATAAAACAGTGGCAAATTCTAGCTCTACCTATTATGTTAACTGGACCCTGGCGCTAATAAATAATACTTTGATTCATGGCAACATTTTGCCTTATAATAATAATATAGTTGCATTAGAGCCCGGCGCGATCCTTTACAATCCATTTAACAACGAGATTTACGGGGCAAATGACGGTACAGATAGCTTATACGTTATTAACACTACCACAGATCATGTGGTATCAACAATATATGTGCAATCTACTCCTTATGGATTGGCATATGATTCATTGAACCATTTTATATATGTAACAAACGAAGCTTCAAACAGCGTTTCCGTAATAAATTCAACGGCGGGAAAGGTGGTCGCAAATATAACTGTCGGATTAGATCCGAGGGGAATAATATATGATCCCTTCAATCATGATGTATATGTAGATAATCAGTATCCGGCTGGCGTTTCAGTGATAAGCACAGATACCAATACTGTTGTGGCATCTATACCAATTTCGTCGGTTCCTTACGGTATAGTATATGACCCTGCAAATTATGATGTTTATGTTTCTGAAGTGTATTCTAATAGAGTGCTTGTTATCAGTTCTGTCTCAAACACTGTTATAGCAACTTTGAAGGTGGGATCAGGACCAATAGGATTGTTATACAATCCTATAAGCCAGGATGTGTACGTTGCAAATAGTGGCTCTAATAATATATCCATAATAAGTTCAACCACAGATTCGGTCATAAAAAACGTGACTGCAGGATCAGGGCCTGTAAGTATGATTTATAATCCTATAAATCAGAATATCTATGTAGCAGACAGCGGCTCTAATATGGTTACAGTTATAAGCACAGTAAACAACAGAACTAATTCTACTATATTTGTGGGCCTAGATCCTATTAGTATAGTATATGATCCAGTAAACGATAATATGTATGTAGTCAACACACAATCAGGAACAGTTTCTGTTTTATCGCCGGGCAGATACATAACCTATCTGGTAACCTTTACAGAATCTGGGTTGCCACAGGGAGAAAAATGGTACTTGAATATCACGGGTGCAGTAAACAGCACGTTATCAGGGCCTCTTATAAACACTACCTATTCTCTGCTTCTTATAAACGGTACATATTCATACATAACAGCTACGAATGACACTAAATACGAGCCTGATCAAGTAAATGGAACATTTATAGTAAATGGCGGATCTTTAACTATTCCGGTAAATTACTCGAAGATTCCGCCACCACCACCAATTCCATTGTATGTATATTTTATATCTGCTTTTGTAGTACTTGTAATAGTTGTTGCTATACTAATCCCCCGTGACGAATTTAAGAGAAAGCTGTAATTGTAATAGTCTAGCATTTGCAAGCAGAAATTATAACTCTTCTAATGTTTTAGATCCGTATATATTACTATTTCATCTCAATATAATATGCACTTTTTTTGC
>JAVRLB010000029.1:0-16174 GCA_031961865.1 Thermoplasmatota archaeon
TATTAGATAAACTATTTATATTAAGATCCTTTTACATCTCTCTACCTATGATCGAACAGATGAAAGAGGTAGATAAAATATGGCTAAACCAATATATGTAAAATTTGAAGTACCAAAAGAGCTACAAGATAAAATATTGAGTGTTGTAGAAAAAGCAAAAGAGAGCGGAAAAATAAAAAAAGGAACCAACGAAGTTACTAAAGCGATCGAGAGAAATGAGGCCAAGTTTGTAGTAGTTGCAGAAGATGTAAACCCGCCAGAAGTAGTAGCACATGTACCATTGCTTTGCGATGAGAAAGGAATAGTATATGGTTTTGTATCTACGATGAAAGATCTTGGCAGTAAAATCGGGCTGAAGTCTACAGCAAGCGTTGCAATATTGGATCTTGGCAAAGGTGAAGAGAGCTTTAAGAGCGTTAGTGAAGAAATATCCAAGATTAAAAAGTGATTTTAAATGGCTGAAGATAGTGCAACACCCTCAGAGGTTGTTGAAATTATGGGAAGAACCGGAATGACAGGCGAAGTCATTCAAGTTAAAGTCAGAGTATTGAGCGGTACTGACAAAGGCAGGATAATTACCAGAAATATTATAGGTCCAGTACAGATAGGGGACATACTGATGCTCAGAGAAACTGCGAGAGAAGCAAGAAAACTTGTGGCCAGGTGAAAAAAATCATGGTAAGCAAGAGAGTATGTTCTTTTTGCGGGAACCCGTTTGAAGTAGGAACAGGAACAATGTTCATAAGGAAAGATGGCTCGGTTCTCTATTTTTGCAGCAGCAAATGCGAGAAAAACATGTTGAAATTAAAGAGAATTCCAAGAAAAGTGTTATGGACCCAGAGCTATAAAGAAGAGAAGAAAGTAAGAATACATATGGTGAAAAAGAGTGACGAAACAAACGTTAATACTACTAAAGCCTGATGCAGTACAGAGAAGTTTGATCGGTGACATAATCAGCAGGATAGAAAAAAAAGGGCTGAAAATCGTAGCTTTGAAGATGTTGATGGTCACTCCTGCTCTAGCAGAAAAGCTTTATGAGGTTCATAAAGACAAAAAATTTTACACAGATCTGATGCTTTACATCACATCGGGGCCAATAGTGGCCATGGTGGTGGAAGGAGAGCAGGTTGTGGAAGTAGTGCGCTTGTTGATAGGCAGCACTGACGGAGCCAAAGCCTCGCCCGGAACCATAAGAGGAGACTTTGCCCTTAATATTCAGAAAAATGTAATACACGCGTCTGACTCAGAAGAACGTGCAAAATTTGAAATTTCAATATTCTTTAACAGTGCAGAAATATTGAGCTATAAAAAATCAGACATGAACTGGATATATTAATTTATTCTTCTTTTTTTATTGCAAGTATTGGATATAACAACACTTCTTTTAGGCTAGTCTGTGCAGTTAAAAGCATTACAAGCCGGTCAATGCCAATGCCAATTCCGCCTGCATTGGGCATTCCAACTCTCAAAGAATCAATAAAATCCTCGTCAAATTGCTGTGCTTCTTCATCACCCAGAGTTCTCATGGCAGTTTCTTCTTTCAAAGTTTGCTCCTGCCTGATCGGGTCGTTTAGCTCAGAATAGCCGTTTGCAAGCTCCATGCCATTTACAAAAAATTCAAATCTCTCAATAAGCTCAGGATCATTTCTGTGAATTTTGCATAGTGGTGTGCTCTCTTTCGGATAGTCTATGACAAATGTGGGCTCTATAAGTTCTTCTTCACATAACTCTTCGAAAAGCTTTGTGATAGCCAATCCTCTGCTATATTTTACCAGTTTTATGCCATGCTGCAAAACCAGTTTTTGCAGCTCTTCATCGCTGATAGTTTTAGGATCTATGCCTTTTTCGCGTAATAGAGAATACATGGTTACACGTCTCCATGGCTTTGACAGGTCCAGCTGGTGATCTTTGAAATCTATCATGTAAGAACCGTTTACTTTCAAAGCCACAGATTTCAACATCTGTTCTGCCAGGTCCATCATATCATTGTAGTCTTTGTAAGCTTCATATATCTCAATCATGGTAAATTCCGGATTATGAGTCGTGTCTATGTCTTCGTTTCTGAAATCTTTGGCAATTTCATAGACTTTCGTATACCCTCCAACCAGCAACCTTTTTAAATATAGTTCGTCAGAGATCCTCAGATAATAGTTCTGTTTTATTGAATTTACCATTGTTATAAAAGGCCTGGCATTTGCACCACCATATATAGGTTGTAAAACCGGGGTCTCAAACTCTATATACCCTCTCTGATCAAGATAGTTTCTTATCTCTCTTATAATCTTGGATCGTTTCAAAAAAATTTCAAACACATTTTTATTTAGCAGCAGATCTAGGTATCTGGCTCTGTAGCGAGTCTCAACATCCTCAAGCCCGAACCACTGGTGTGGCAGATCATATAAAGACTTTGCAAGAATCTCGAAATTTAAAACTAATATGCTCAGCTCTCCGCGTTGCGTTCTTGTTATTGTACCTTCACACCAGACAAAATCGCCACGATCCAGGTACTTATTAAAGAACTCAAACTTCTCTTTTAAAACCTCGCTTTTTAGATATAACTGAATTTTAAAGCCATTATCTACAAGATCTCCAAACGCTACTTTGCCATGAAACCTAAGCGCGAATATCCGCCCTGATATTTTTTCAGTATGGTCCATAAAAAGTTCTGGATTTGCTACTATTTTTTCGATAGTAGTGCTATTTTCCAGTTTTGATGGATAAAGATTAATATGCATCTGCTCTAGTTCTTGCACAAGTTTTAGACGGTGTTCAAAATCTTTCCGTTGAGCCATCTTATTCAACCGGTAACAGTGTTTTTTATATTTTCCAGTCTTGTCTGGATCCTGGCTATTGCATATTCAAGTACTTCTCTAGCCTTTAGAGAGCCATCGGTCTCAAACTGAAATATTATATCTGTATCATCTTCTCTGTACTTTATCTGCTTGTCTGAATAAAGTTCACCATTTAACGGGGTCGGATAAATGTCGGTTACCACTAAATGATCTTCTTCAGTTCTGACAACGTTTTTCTTTGCTTTTTCCATAAATTTCGCTGCGATTGCAGAATTTTTTGGAAGCATGTACTCTCTGTAGTATCTATATGATACTCCGCTCGTAACCTGCCATTTAGCATGCTCTTTCGCAGTGCCCATAATTGCCTCTGCCTCAACCAGAATCGCCTGCTTTTCTTTTAATTTCAAAATGGGTATATTCTTTTCAACAGGCTCAAATTCTTTAGCGTTGCCTATTGGTATCAAATCTCCAGAATATACAACTGCAGGACCAAACTTGTTCATATAATATGCTACAGTACAGCTTGGGCAGCTCTGATCTGGCGGATGAGAGCAGTCTTTTCTAAACTTCATTTTCAAATCTGTAGGTAGCGGAATCAATCCCAATCTTAAAGAGATTACCTCGTCAAAAAGAGGAGTTACACTATCATATGAATTTTTGTCCTGATCCTGTAGCCTGCCATGATGAAATTTCACCTTGTCGATTGCAAGTTTTGGAATATCATTTATCAATGTTCTTCTCAGCATATTGGCAATAGAATAATTTATATTTGTAACCTCGAATTTTATATATCTTTCTTGATCTTCCAAAATTTTAATATTCATAGTTTCCTCCACTATTTAATTTATGTTTCGAATTTTTATTTAATGTGAACCTACTATACATCTCTTTTTACCTTTAAAAATAAGGAAAAAGTTACACTCTTCTGCCCCTTTTTCCGCCCTTTCTTCTGGTGCCGTCATGAGGTACGGGAGTAACATCTTCAATTCTGAGGATCTTGAACCCTGCTCTGGTCAGTGCTCTTATAGCAGCCTGTGCGCCGGGACCTGGATTGTGACTTTTGCTGCCACCAGGAGCACGCACTTTTATTATCAGATCAGTAATACCCTTCTCTCTCAACTTTTCTGTAATAATATCCGAAGCTTTCATAGCTGCATACGGAGATGATTCATCTCTGTCTGCCTTAACAACCATTCCACCTGTAGCCTTTGCCAGGGTCTCTGCACCGGTCAGGTCAGTAACGGTTATAATCGTGTTGTTATGAGACGCAAATAAGTGCGCTACTGCAGTTTTACTCATTTGTTTCACCCTCTTTCGGAGCTTCTTTAACGCGCATTGGATGCAGCTCGTTGCTTAATGGTGAATTTTCTTTATAATTTAACAATGGCTCTTCCTCTTTTTTAACCATGTAGCTGGGAATGCTTACAGCCCTGTTACCTATTGATATGTGCCCATGAACTATAAATTGGCGTGCCTGTTTAGGCGTGTTTGCCAGACCTTTCATGTATACTAATGTTTCTAATCTGCGATCTAATATGTTTTCAACAGTTAATGATAATATGCTATCTAAATTGGCACTGTTTTCATTGAGCATGCCGTAATTTATCAGCTTTTTTGATAGCTCTTTCAACTCTTTTTGAGCCTGTACATCATTATATCTCAATTTAGCCTGTAACTCAATGGCTTTTGCCCTGTATGACCTTAATATAGACATAGCTTTCCATATTTCTCTCTTATTTTTCAACCCGTACTTGGATCTCAGGTTATTTTCATCTTTAATACGTGTCATTTCCCAAGGGTTTCGCGGTGATTCATACGTTTTTCTGTCAAATTTGGGGTCTCCCATTATTTCACCTCTGCTTTAGTCTCTGGTTTAGCTTCTGGTTTCTTCTTGCCAAGGCTTATGGACATGCCGACTCTGCCATTAGCTTTTGTTCTCTGGCCCCTGACCGGCAAACCACGTTCATGGCGAATACCTTTATATGCCCTCATCTTTTTCATTATATTTACATCATCCTGTACCTGCAAGTCAAGATCAACACCAATCTTGTGGAAACTTTCTCCTGTAATAGGATCTTCTCTTCTGTTCATCATCCACTCTGGAATGTACTGGTTTAGATCTTTTTCAATTGCGGTTTTTAGAATGTCTACCTCTTCATCGGTCAAGTTACCCATCTTTTTCTGGGCGGGTATGTCAATTTGCCTGATAATAGAATTAGCTAATCTATACCCTATTCCTTTAATCTCAGCTATGCCATAAAGTACAGATCTGTTACCATCAATATTTGTATTTGCGATTCTGACGATATATTTGAAGTCTTTCTTATCTACATTATCTACCATAATCACCACTCAAATTTTTTTAGCAATTTGTAAAAATCCAATAATGGTAACATATATATGAATTTTGCTTCAATTGTTGCTATAAAATATATATAAAACAATTATATATATTTAAAGAGCAACCAAAAAAATTAATTAAAAAGTAATGTTCCCTTTTATATATGTTATCATGGAAAATTGATAAAAACGTATTTCATATATTTTTTGATGTACCAGTACATGTTCTGAACACCTCTATAAATGGGATTGGTCTTGATAATGCTGAAGAGATCCAGAACATTACCGTGCCAAAAGATTTTAAAATTACAGCCGCAGAATTTATGCAGTCATATAAGTCAAGTGCATTGATATTCTTAACTGCTGTGAACGTAAATGATACTGTGCATTTGAAAGGAAAACTGGCAGAGGTGTTTCTGACGTGCGGGTACTCAAATGCTACAACGCCTATGAAAAAAAATGGTATGCTGGGTACAGTGAATATTTTCATAAACTCTTTTTCAGGAATAAGCATCGCTGGTGCCATTAATTTGGTTATGGTTGCAACTGAAGCCAAGGCATTGGCATTTATAAACTCTAATATAAGAGACGAGGATGGAAACGTTGCCACTGGCACTGGAACTGATGCTATTGCGATTTTTCCAGTGTCTGAAAAAGGTGAAAAGTATACAGGTTTGCATACAGAGCTCGGAAAAGAAGTCGCGGCACTTGTGTATTCAGCGTGTATGGAATCAATCTCAAAATCTAAAAAATAAATAATGTTTATATCAGAGCATTTCTCTATACCATAGTTTCATGATGGCACAATAAAAAAATTTTTAAACATTATATACATTCCAAAAATAAATAAGGTGAGTTAATTGAAAGTAAAGTTTGATAAAACAGTCAAAGATCTAAAGGCAGTATGGTTCGAAGATAAATATGTGATGTTTATTGACCAGAGGAAGATACCGGACTCAATTGAGCTATATAAAGCTAAAGATTATGAAGATGTTGCATATGCTATAGAGACCATGGTCGTGCGCGGGGCTCCTGCAATAGGCGTCGCTGCTGCTTACGGCATTGCACAGGCGGCATTGCAGAACAAGAACTTAGATACAGTATTTGAGCGCCTAAAAAAGACCAGGCCTACAGCATATGACCTTTTTTACGCACTAAACTATATGAAAAACAATATGAAACATAAAGATCCCGTGGCTCTGGCAGAAGAATACGCAACCTCGATAATCAGTAAATGCGAGAAGATCGGTATACATGGTAACGAGCTGATCAAGCAGAATGACAGGATACTTACCCACTGCAATGCTGGCGCTCTGGCAGTAGTAGACTGGGGCACTGCACTGGCACCGATGAGAGTTGCCAAGAACATGAACAAAAACATATTTGTCTGGGTCGATGAAACCAGGCCTAGATTGCAGGGCGCCAGATTGACCTCATGGGAGCTCCTGCAGGAAGACATACCACACAAGGTTATTGCAGATAATGTGTCCGGATCCTTGATGTATAGAAAACAGGTGGACATGGTCATTGTTGGTGCGGACAGAATCGCTAAAAATGGAGATTTTGCAAATAAGATCGGTACCTACGAAAAAGCGGTGCTGGCTAAGGAGAATAACATACCATTCTATGTTGCTGCACCTATATCCACCATTGATTTCAGCATTGAGAAAGGTTCACAGATACCTATTGAAGAAAGAGATGAAAATGAGGTCAGGTACATCGGATCATGCAAGATAGTGGATGAAATGGCACAGGTTTACAATCCTGCCTTTGATGTAACGCCCGCAAAATATGTGACAGGATTTATCACAGAGTATGGAATAATCAAACCTGACAAGATAAAAGACCTCAAACAATAATTTTTTAAAATGTTAAAAATTGATGCAATAGTGTTGGTGGGTGTATCCAGAAGACTTGAAAACAAGCATTTTCTTAATTTTGGATCGATGAGCCTGATAGAACATGTGATACAGAACCTCAAATCTTTCAATATATTTGATACTATCTATCTGTCCACGATCAGAGATTTACATGTTGAAGGAGCAGTTACAGTGAAAGATGCTATATGCGCCGGTCCTCTCGGAGGCATTTACTCTGCAATGCAAATGGCCAGAAACCCTGCATTCGTGTTCGGTGGAGATATGCCATTTGTCAAAAAAGAAGCAGTTCAATTTATGATCTCGAAATTTGATGATAGAAGTGTGATACCAAGATGGAAAAATGGGTATATTGAACCTTTGCATTCTCTCTATTACATTACCAGCTTTCCGGACATGGACCTATCAAGCTCTATTCATGAGCTGATATCTAGGATCGACAAATCTTATATTCCTGCCGAGCATTTTGATCCAATAACGTTCTTTAACATCAATACTGCATCAGACCTTGAATATGCAGGTCAGATAATTAAAACTTTAAAATAGACAAAAATCAAAATTGCAAATGCTATTCCGAGCAGCGCAAACACTATTGAAGTCTTCACTTTTTTCATGATCTTTTTTGTGATCTCTGTAAGATTGTCTATATAACCCTTGCCAGCTACATGCACTTTTAATTTTACTGTTTTTGAAGCGGTCTTTACAGGCTCTAAATCCTTGATCGCAAGATCTATCAGTTTATCTGTGATTGTTATTATATTCTCCAATTCATCTCTGTTTCCTACAGGATTCATATCATCTGCGTTAACGTTTACAACATGGTTGTCCGTGCTCGCTACTACTATGTTATTTAGCCGATCTCTCGTTTTTTCTTCCAGTTTCTCTCTTAACCCTTTTATGACATTGTTTCCGTCATATAATACATATCCATCCAGCTCATTTCCTGCTTTTATAACCGCAACGTTTATGCCCAGCGGCCCCAGACTTTTTAAATTTTCAGATTTTTTGGATATGCCTATCTCTATGCTTTTATCTGCTTTTAACGTGCTTAAAGCTTTCTTAAGTTCCAGAATTTTATTGTTATCCAGATCTTTTAATGGAGTGTAATGAGGATCAAAATTATTATGCGAATCTACAATTGCAATATCTCTAACTGCCCCTCTTCTTAGCTTTCTTATAATTTTCATGCCCAGATCAAAATCAATATCATCAAATCCATATTTTTCTGGAGAGATAAATAGAATCAATGAATGCCCAAAAAGCTGAGCCTGATATTTGATATCTGTTTCAAATGTTTTAATACCGCTTCCTTTTTCTTCAAACGAAAGTTTTGTAACATGCTCTTTAATAACCCTGTTCATGTGCTCTACATCTTCGTCTCCTCCACAGTTATCATCATGCGTGGTACTGGTGTGAAATATAAATATATTGTCAGAAACATCATTCATCATGTTTTTTAGCTTGTACTGAAAATTGCTGCATCCCACCTCTCCAAAAGGGCCTGGATGAACGTAAGGAAATAGAAACAGAGCCTTGTTCTTATTCTTGGCGTTAAACACTATAAAGCTAAGTGGAATCTCTTTTATAGAGTACATTTTTTGCATGAATCTGCTTAACGATTTCATATCTTCAGTAGCCTGCGTGGTCACATAATTTACAAAAGTGCCTACATAGTTTAACGGGTTATCATTGTACTCTTTTACAAAATCAGAGATTAAAAACCTTAAAAATAATCTTGCAGTAATAATAAAAACTATGCCGGAAAGCAGGAGCGGAATAAGATAGATGAGATCTTTATTATGAACATAATATAGTATTGCAAGCCCAAGCACATAGTTATATGATACAATATTATATTTTGTCTTATTAATATCAAGGAACGGACTGTAAAAAATGAATCTTATAAATGGTGATATTGAAAATGAAAACAAGAGACTGAAACCAAAGTCTCTCGTTATTATATATATTATTATGAATATAACAAAGCATATAAAAAACGTGATCTCATTTAAAAGTGATATTCTATTTATAGGAAAAAATATTTTATATAATTTAATAAAAAGATAATCTAACAAGATCACTAATATGAAAGGTGAGATCAATAGTAAAACAATGCTCAATAATGACAATCTTGCAAAAAGCTCGAAAATCAAAATTACTATGATGATCACTAACGAAGTCCATAAAAAATTAGGTGCTTTAAACATCCTGTTTTTCAAGTTTAAGAAATATTTCTCACCTTTAAGATCCATTATTTATGTATATATTGATACTGTATATTTTTTTTTCTGAATGAAAAAGATAAATAAATCGATAGTTATTTCAAGTAAGAGTTTTAGATTAAAGATCGCATTTTCCAGTCTGGCATGCAGGATCAAAAGTGGCACTTACTTTCAAATACTCATCAGTTTCTTTCTTTTCTAAGATCAGATCTATTGACTTAACACTCTTATCTGCTTTATTTTTTGTGTCAGAACCTTTATAAATCACCTGAACGCTCTTGCTGCCATCTCTGTATATTGTTATACCTTTGCATTTTAATCTGTAAGCATCTAAATATGCTTTTTCCACATCGATCATCGTAGCATCGTTTCTCAGATTTATAGTTTTTGAGACAGCGTTATCTACATATTTCTGAAATGCTGCCTGCATTAACACATGCCATTTAGGATCAATGTCATGGGCAGTAATAAAGATCTTTTTTGCATCGTCTGGAATATCCAGATGCTGGACCGATCCGGTCTTTGCAACCTCTGCCATCAGTGTTTCAGAATAAAATCCATGTTTTTTAGAGTACTCTTCAAATAACGGATTAATTTCCAGTAGCTGGGTACCATCCATCACATTTCTTATAAATGCGAGCGCAAATAGAGGCTCGATGCTGGAGGTAGTATCTGCTATTATGGAAATTGTGCCGGTAGGTGCGATTGTGGTAGTGGTTGCATTACGCATCTTTACAGGATACCACTTTGAATCTTTCCAAGCCGGGAAGGTACCTCTTTTTTCAGCAAGTTCTTCGCTCATATGATGGCTTTCATCGTTTATGAATTTCATTACTTTCTCAGCAATATCCAAAGCATCATCAGAGTCATATGGCACATTTAGCTTAAGCAGCATCTCTGCAAAACCCATCACTCCAAGCCCTATTTTTCTGGTTAGCTTGGTTCTCTCTTCGATGCTTTTTAATGGAAATTTATTTGCATCGATCACATTGTCGAGAAAATGAACGGATTCTCTGACAATCTCTCTCAACAGATCCCAGTTTATCTTTCCGTCTGTTACGACAAGAGACAGGTTAATAGACCCTAAATTGCAAGATTCATATGGTAATAATGGTTGTTCTCCACAGGGATTTGTGGACTCTATCTCTCCTAACTGAGGCGTTGGATTTTTTCTATTGATCTCATCAATGAATATTATGCCTGGATCTCCTGTTTTCCATGCCTGTGATATTATCAGATCCCAGACTTTCTTCGCATTTTCAGTTCTAACAAGGCTTTTGTCCCTGGGATTATAAAGATTGTACTGTGAATTGGAAAATAATGCATTCATAAACTCGTCAGTGACAGCCACAGATATGTTAAAATTGCTGAAAAGCTTATTGTCTGAATCTTTTGAGGTAATAAACTCCAGTATGTCCGGATGATCTACCCTCAAAATGCCCATATTTGCACCCCTTCTTTTTCCACCCTGCTTGATCACGTCTGTGGCCACATCAAATATGCGCATGAAAGATAGTGGGCCAGAGGCAACACCTTTTGTAGATCCTACAAGGTCTCCAGAGGGCCTGAGCCTCGAAAACGAGAATCCGGTTCCACCTCCAGACTTGTGAATCAAAGCTGCATTTTTTACAGCATCAAAAATACCATCCATAGTATCTTCAATAGGTATTACAAAACATGCAGAAAGTTGCCCGATATTGGTAGAGGCATTCATCAAGGTCGGAGAGTTTGGCATAAAGTATTTCTGGCTCATTAAATTATAAAATTTTACAGCAGTATTTAATATAGTATCTTCTTTGTCATTCAGTATTTCCAAAACTTTTGAAAATGGTACTTTCATCATCTTTTCATTATTAAGAGAGCTATATGCATGTTTCAGCATATTATATTCAACAGAAGAGAGATTATGGTCTACATCTTCAATGTTCCAGATTTTCTGCCCTGCATTTTTATCAAATATTTCATCAGTATAAAGGATATCGATCATAGCGATGTATTTAGAAACACGCTCATACATCTGTCTTGGCGTTTCTATGATTTCTCCTTTTTCATTTTTCAATAAATATCTATTTTCAAGGACTTTAATTGCATTAATAGAATGTTTTAGATCATCTTTTACACCATATGACCTCTTAATCTCCCTGATCAGTTTTCTCTTTTCCCTGTATATTATATATGCTTTAGCAACTTTTGTATACCCTTCAACCATCAACACTTCTTCTACAATGTCCTGTATCTCTTCAACTTTAGGCGTGTTAATTTGCTCCATTTCTAGCTTTTTCACTACCTTCTCAGCCAATTTTTTTGAAGTGAGATAGTCTTCAGAACCCACAGATTTCAGTGCTTTGTATATTGCATTGATTATCTTCTTAATATCGAAAGTCGCGACACTTCCGTCTCTCTTAATAACGTTTTCTATCATAAGAATCACTTTTTTTAATGGTAAAAAAGAATAAGAAATAAGTATAATTTAAATTTTTTTCGTACTTAGATTGGAACTATGTTAATATATAACACATGTTAAAAAACATGGTAAATATTATTTTTTGTCAATGAAAAGGTTGCGGTATGCATCTATGCTGCCTATGTCTACCCATGTACCCTCATATTTGACCCCATATAGCTCTGTTTTTTTCAAAAGCCATGAAATGAAGGTACCTATTGTATCTTTATTTTTGCTGCTTTTTACATACTCTTCTAAAAACTTTTTTATCTCTTTTTTGAACAGATAAACGCCCATGCTTATTAAGGTGCTTTCAGGATTTTCAGGCTTCTCTGTGATATTTAAAATTTTTCCATCAGAATCAATCTTTACAACTCCAAATCTTTTAGCTTCTTCAACACTCTTTATATCATATAATCCTATTACAGATTTGTTGATTAAACTGAACTTTTCAAAAGATGGATACAGATCAAAATCAAAAAAATTGTCTCCCGCAATCACCATAAAATCAGAATTTATATTTAAGGTATCTAATACATACTCAATTCCCTTAACCGCTCCAAACTTCTCAGATTCAGAGCTTGTAGGCTCAATGATTAGCTCTATATTATTGTAAGATGGATGTGTATCAATATAATATTTAAACTGATCTGAAAACTTAGAATTTGTAGAAATTATTATCTTTTCAAAATTTAAGTTTTTAACATGATCCAAAATATGATCTATTATAGGCTTGCCAGAAACCGGAAGCAATGGCTTTGGAATAAACTCAGAGATCGGCATCAGTCTTTTTGCAAATCCCCCTGCCAGTATTATTAATATCATTAAAGAGAAAATATGATGAAAATATTTATAGTTTATTATACTCCTATATCAGTAATGAGATCTGCCAGGTCAATGATCTGTAACTTCACTTTTGTGGGTATGCCATCTCTAGACCAGCCACGCACCTGGTAATAGTCATCAAGCATCTTTTGCAGCTCTTCTTCTTTTACATACGATCCTTTAGACACACCTTTCGGGATAGGATCATGTGTCACACGATATGGCAACTTGTCATCTTTTCTCGAAAGTCCTTCTCTAACATTAAAGCTTTTCTGTATATTATAAGATCTTTCTCCAACAAGCATAAGCTCTGACGGGCTCATGTCAAATCCAGTGGCTGCATATATAATCTCAGGAAAACCTTCAAGGAAAAACATATGTCTTGAAAATTTGCACATCCCTACAGTATCATATACAGTCATCAAATCTTCCATGGTCTTTACTTCAAATCCCTTGTTACTGGCAGATAACCTGTCTACGCCCTCAAATTTCCACCATTTTCCAGTCAGCTCCAGACCATAGACTCCGGCAGTTAAATGGCAAGCTCCTCGAACAGAGACCGCTTCGGCAAGAGCCATGCCTTTTATACCTCGTATATCATATGCTGGAGGCTCAAGCCCTTTTACATGCATTGCGAACTCGTCACCTTTTCCAAGCTTTTCCACGGCACTTTTCACGCCATCTGCCAATAGGTTTCCTAGATATCCCTCTCTGAAAGCCATCTCTTTCAACAACTTTGCTGTGCCGTCAACGTCCCCGAATTTTGGTGCGTCTGGCAATAATCCTTTTTCTCCAGCCTCCATTGCCCAGGAGATCGTTAATCCTGCAGAGATGGTATCAAATCCATACAGGTCACATAATAGATTTAAATATGCTACCGCCTCAGGATCGTCAATTTCAAGATTTCCGCCTAAAGAATAAAGTGTTTCGTACTCTATTCCATCTACTGATACACCCTTGTATTTTCCCTCTTTTATTTCGAACATGTGCCCACAAGGCTTGTTACAGTTGGGGCAAGGATGAAACTTCTTTGCATAAATAGGTGCCCAGTAATATGGATCAATATGCGTTTTATCACCCTCTTTCAGGGTATCAAATGCGCTCTGAAAATATCCCTGCTGCCAGTTCCTGGACGGAAATGTACCGCGTTGAGTGTTCATCCAGCTGTAAAATTCGCCAGTTCCGTAGTTCATATCCTCTTTTGCAGCAGGATGCTCTCTCAGTATCTTTGCCCATTTTTGAACAAGTTCTTTAAAATGTGGAGGATCAAATATTTCTATTGATCCAGAACCTTTTACAGCCAATCCTTTTAATTTTTTAGAGCCGAATACAGCACCAATGCCAGTTCTTGCAGCCTGTCGCTCTTCACAATCCACACCTGCAATTTTAGACAGGTTTTCTCCGGAAGGACCGATTGCTGCGGTTGCTACTTTTCCATATTTCTCTTTTAGCTTGTTCTGTGTCTCTCTGGTATCCAGGCCCCAAAGATCTGTTTCCTCTATTTTTATGTTATTGTCATCTATGCTGATAACAACAGGCTTGCTGCTCTTCCCTTTTATTATCATCAAATCATAGCCTGCTTTTTTGAGCTGCACTCCTAACGTAGCACCAACTACAGCTCTTCCCAGTCCTCCTGTAGCCGGGGATTTTGTCAAAAATACAGTTTTTGAAGCGGTTGGTACTCCTATAGGCACAAACAATCCAGGGGCTATGATGATAGGGTTCTGTTCATCAAATGCGTCAGTACCTTTTTTAGAGTCTCTGTATAGATAATAAGAAGCGAGCGCTAAACCACCAAGGTATCTTCTAGCAATTTTTTGATCCAGTTCTTCTTCTGAAATCTGGCCAGCAGTCAAATCTATTTTTAAAATCTTACCTGTAAAGCCGAACATATAAATCTTTTGAACAGTAATACAAACAATAATATTAACTGTTCGATATGCATAACAGTACATTTTTAAATCTGCAATTTTAACCGTAAAAAGATCATATATCCAGTAACAAAAACTCAACTGTTTCTTTTATTAGTTCAATGCCTTTTTTGATATTTTCAGGAGAGGTAGCATAAGATATTCTGATATGGTTTGCACCATTGTTTCCAAATGCAGTGCCAGGAGCAACAACAACTCCATTTTTAAGCAGAGAGATTGCAAAGTTATTATCATCTAACTTGAATGAATAGGCGGGAAACAGATAGAATGTACCATCTGGAACGTGCTGTGAAAATTGTGGTATTCCAGAAAACAGATGCAAGGAAAGATCTCTTCTTTTTTTGAACGATCTTACCATCTTTCTGGTAAACTGGTCTGAGTTTTGGACCGCTGCCAGTGCACCGTACTGTAAAGGGGTTGCAGGGCAAGCGATCAAATAGTACTGCAATTTTGAGATCTGTTCAATAAGTTTTCTTGAAGTGATCAAATATCCAATTCTCCACCCTGTCATTGCATATTCTTTGGAAAATGAGTTTATAAAAATAAGATTATCATATTTTCCAAGAAAAGTAGTTTCATCTCGATCAAACACTATTTTCATATAAACTTCATCAGAGATAATATATAGATCATGAATCGTAGCAAACTCGATAATGTTTTTGATCTCTCTTTCTGACAGTACTGTGCCTAAAGGATTGCTAGGACTGTTGATTATTATCGCTCTGGTTCTAGGGGTGATAAGTGGTTCTATATCTGCAATATCCAAAACGAATTTTTTAGAACTTTGCAGAGGATAAGAGACAGGTGTACCTCCCGCTAATGTAACATGAGGCGCATATATCACAAACCCGGGATCTGGAACCAAAACTTCATCACCAGGCTCTAGCAGTGAATATAAAGCCAGGTAGAACGCTTCAGTACCGCCCATAGTGATTATAACATTTTCTGCTTTCAGATCTGCATATTTTCTATATTTTTGTGCAATAGCCTCTCTCAGCTCAGGCAATCCAGATGAGGGTCCGTATTTATTGAATCCCATAGTGATCGCTTTTTTAGTAGCAATCTGAACATATTTAGGAGGTTGAAAATCAGGTTCTCCTATCCCTAGATTTATAGATTCTTTAGATGCCATATTAAAAAATTTCCTTATACCAGAAGTTGGAATACTGGCTACTAATCCATATGCCATAAATCTTACATTACGATTTAGGTTATAAAGGTTTACTAAAACAATTTTTGAATAAATTGGCTGAGTTATGAAAGAATATTCAAGATCAGAAAAGCACATAGAAATATTTATTATCTACTTTTTTTATCGATACACATAAAACAAGAGGTGAGTTTTAATGCATAAAATGACTGAAGCAGCTTTAAAAGAAGCATATGCTGGAGAGAGCCAAGCGCACATGAGATACCTGATTTTTGCAGATGTTGCTGAAAAAGCAGGATTTAAGAATGTGGCAAGGCAGTTTAGAGCAATTGCCTATGCAGAGCAGATACATGCGACAAATCATTATAAGACCCTGGGAATGATCAGAGATTCATCGCAGAATCTGCAGGTAGCAATTGATGGAGAAGCTTATGAAGTAGAGGAAATGTATCCTGTATTTAATCAAACAGCAAAATTTCAGAATGAAAAAGGAGCTGAGATGAGTACTCACTATGCTTTGGAGACAGAGAAAGTTCATTTACAGATGTACAAAGATGCAAAGAAAGCGGTGGATGAGAAAAAAGATATAGATCT
>JAVRLB010000030.1:0-15371 GCA_031961865.1 Thermoplasmatota archaeon
CAAGGACATTAAATGCTCCAGATCCTATTCCCAAAAGTCCTGAAGCGATTCCAGCAAAAAACATTACCAATGACCCTTCTTTTACATGTTGAACTTTATATTTAATCTCTTTTTTTAACTTTGGATCATAGTATTTAGAATGGAGTTTTAACCTATCCGCAAGTTTGTCATCAACTACTACCGGATCTGAATCCTCTTTCTCTTTAAGCTTTTTATACATTGCAAATAAGGAAAAAAACATAACTAAGCCAAACACCAGGAATAAATATTTTGGCTGAGTAAAACCTTCTATTACTGCGCCTATAATAGCCCCTGGCACAGTAAAAAGAACTAAAAAGGTGCCTATTCTTACATTTGATACTTTTTCTTTGACATAAGCATATGCAGAGCCGCTAGAAGTAGCTATCACAGCGATAATAGAAGCACCTATGGCATAATCAACATTGACATTTAGAAGGGCTGTTAAAAACGGTACAATTAATATTCCACCCCCTAACTCTGCCATAGCTCCTAACATTCCTGCACAAACAGAAGTGATCAGTATCAGTAAAAAATAGACCAACCCTATGCTGTACATAGATAAGATAATTGCAATTATCTATATATATTTTTTTAAAATAGTAAAAAAATAATCGTTTTTAGATTTTTTATTAATAAATAAATTTTTAATTTAATATATCCATCATAAAAATTTTATTTTTAAAAATATTTAAATCATATATATCAAATAATACATTAATATGTTTTTACTATCTTATTCTCATCCCTTCTACTCATGTTATATATTAAAAGACATTATGCATCACAATAATAATGATGGCTTGTAGTGATAAATTATTTTATTTGACCAATCTTTATAAACTTATGATCTACATAATGTTTATATATGATCAATTAGTATTGTTTGTTTATGGATGATTATGAGGTTATAGAGCATGGTAAGAAGAAGGATAGTTATACAGAAAGATACACTATTGTAGCAATAAATTATAAAACACCATCTTATGCTAAAATAATATCCAAAGTAGATATTAAAAGAGGTACTATCATACAGATAGACGAAAAAGAGCATGTATTTTTAAATGGAGAAGAAATAGGCACGGTCATAGATTTTAAAAATGGAGACCAGATTAAGGTTGACACGGATCACGATATAAAATATACTGGCGGCTATTCTATAGATGGTAAAACAGTTTTTCTGGATGAACACTTTCCTAAGATCATTGAGGTAGACGGTAAGAAAGTAGACACACGCATATCGATAGACAGACATCATGAGATTCCAGAAAAATGGTTAGCTGATGATGCTTATGAATATCCATATGCTCATGAGATTGCGACTAAAATAGAGAAGGAGTATGTTGAATCACTGGGCGTAAATTGGGATGATTATTGCAGGGAAATTGACAGACACTTAAGAGATGTATATAAAAGAAAATTGAAAAATAGCCCTGAATCACTGGACCTTGCACCTTACTTATACTCTAGGGATAAAGAGGCATTAAAGGAGATAAGAGATAGTAAAGAAGATAAATAACATAGAGAATAAATAGAAGTGTTGGAACGTGTCAGAAATAATAATTTGTAGAGTTTATAGTTGTCAGAGAGATGGATACAGAATCCTGGTAGACAGACTGTGGCCAAGAGGAATAAAAAAAGAGAATTTAAAATTAGATTTGTGGGCTCGAGAGCTTGCACCATCTGATTCTCTGAGAAAGTGGTTTAATCACTCCCCTGAAAAATGGGCTGAATTTTTGAGTAGATACGAGGTTGAGCTTTTACACAATCCAGCATTTTCAGAATTTTTAAACAAAATAATATCGAAAAAAGAGGATATCATCTTTTTATTTGGATCTAAAGAATTAACATATAACAATGCAAATGCACTAAAACAAATTATAGAAAAAATTAGATTGTCAAAATCAGCATAGTTTCGATTTTTGATATAATTACTTTTTAAATATTGTAAATTTAATATTTTATTTGCCTGAATTTCCTTATTTCAGGCGAGCAAAGCAAATTGAAAAATGAATGTAGCTAATAATTTTATTCATTAAATACAGTGAAATTTTACTTACTCTCTGGATGGCAGGAAGACAGATTACGGTACAGTAGTCATTTTCATTTTGAAGGTAAAAATACAGTTATATCTTTGTCTATCAACGAAAAGTTGACAGGCTCGAAAGTTGAAAAGTATTAAATATAAAATAACAATTAATGGCTTGATGGTAGATAATATCATTACGTGGAAAATAATGTTTTTAGGCCCTAAAGGAGCTGGTAAAACCTCTATAATTAACAGGATAGTATATGATATATTTTCTGATGTTCCAAAAAAATTTGATAAAGGAGAATTTCTTCAAAAGAAGATAGATTGTGAAACTGTCGATGGTAAAGTATTTTTAACATTGTTAATTTCAGAGCAGGATTCTGATAATCTATATTTACAGAAAATAAAAAACACAAAAGTTGGAATGATAGTAACTGATATCACAAGTATGGAATCTCTTTATGCAGCAGAAGAGATCGCAGATAAAATTATAAAAACGGTAGGAAACATAAATCTTGTATTTTTGGGAAACAAATCTGACTCAAAATATCATTCTTCATTCTGGGAAGAAGATTTGAAAGTGTTAGCAAATAAATTTAAAGCTAATTATGCAATAGTTAGTGCTAAAAACGGAGATAATATTTTAAATACTTTAAAATGGATCTGTGAATCTATATACAATAAAGAAAGCAGGAAAATAATAGCATGATCAGAGCATCTTTAAAAACTAATTTCATAATAATCACTAATAAGTCAGAAGCAAATAAATTATATAATAATGGTTTTTTAGGGACTTTTAATAATAGCCGGCTAAAACTATCATTGATAGAGGCGTGTTATCTTCTAGAAAATGAAAAGATAGAGTTAAAAGATCAGGATTTTATCTCTTTATTTCAGTATTCTGTTGCATTAGACCCAAGATTTGGAACAGAGTATTATATATATCGTGATCTTAAAAACAGAGGGTATAAAATTAAGGTTAATAATACCTTTTTAGAAGTTTTGAAAAATGATACCGTCCGGAAGGTTATAGCTTATGATTTAGGTTCATTTGTAAAATTTGAGAAAATAGTGGAGCAAGTTAATGAGTTCGGGGATCATATCATAGCGGTAATTGATGAGGATTTGGAGATCACATATTTTATCTTAAGCAATCCCGTTTTGAAAGGTGTTTTTAATAATAACATTACAGGTAGCTTATCTGGAACATTATTGGAGAAAAATGTAATATTAGAAAAACCAAAAGAAATAGGTGCATTTGGTAAAAAGTCCGGTTTGCTTATTACTTTATCTTTATTAGAATCGCAATATCTTATAGAAAAAGGAATTTTAGTATTGAAAGGGCAAAGCAATGATGAATTTTTTCATTATGCTAAAGAAAGAGATGTTTTATTCGAGCTGAAATATAAAGTGTACAAAAAAATGATGGATGATGGTTTATTTTTAAAGGCTGGGTTTAAGTTTGGAACAGATTTTAGAGCATACAGCAGGAGCATTAAAGAACATGCAGAGTATCTTGTACATTTATTTTTCAGGGATGAGAAGATGGAAGATATTGCAAGAGGCGTAAGGCTGGCACACGGTGTAAATAAAAACCTGATACTTACAGACGGAGAAGAATTTATACAGATTGACTGGTATCATCCATGATCATTCTATGTATATTGAAGGTTTATTTGGAAGTGCATAATTTTTCTTGTTTTTAGGATCATAATCGCTGTTTATTATTAGCTTCAACCTGATCTCATTCTCAATGTATTCTCTAGCTTCATTGAGTAGCTCAGGTTCATCTATTTTCATGTAACTTTTTAGAATGTTACCGGAATAAAGTTTGTTTGCAAATAAAATATCATCTTTATTCTTTAGAGAACTCATCAGAGTCTTTCTGTCCTCTTTCAAAGCACGATCTACGATCTGTTGTCGATCTTTGGTCAAAGTGTATATATAAACTGTCTTTGAACTGTTTTTAATTAATTCTAATATATGCATAATGTCAGATAAAACAGATTCTACATATTCTACCTCAGACTCTATATTCTTATTTATTAATTTCTCGTTTGGTTCTGGAAGTAGTTGTAAGGATATGAAACTTTCATACCCCAGCTTATGCCAGTATTCTTCGCATATATGAGGTATTACGGGGGATAAACTTATTAGCCAATCCTCCAGTATATTGCGTATTATTTTTTTTCTTCTCTCTTTTCCTTTTCTTTTTTCGTAGTATTTTATATCAATCATAAAATTGAAAAACAGGTCAATAACCGCATCTCTGAACTTATATTGCGACATCTTTGCCTTTGCATCTTTCAGTTTAGAATAAAATCTGGATAATAGCCATAGATCTAATGAGTCCATATCTTTTATTTTGTTTACTTCCACAGATTCATTAACAAGCTCTTCAAATCTTTCAAATTTTCTTTCTAGTCCTTCTACTTCTGATTCTTTCCAGTCCATTTCACTATCTAAATCTGTGGTAGAAACAATATATAGCCTGTATAGATCGGCAGAATATTTATTTGATACTGAAGAAAGTGGCACTACATTTCCCTTGGATTTTGACATCTTAGCGCCTTCTCTTATTAACACGCCAAGTATTCCTAAAGCTTTAGGCCAGTAAGTTTCTGGAAATATTGCAGCATGGTTCATTATAAAGAATGTAAGATGATTGCTGATATGCGGAGTGCTTGTAACCCTGATATCGTTTGGATACCAGTATTTAAATGATTCTTTAATATTTTGCATCAATTCAGGTGCAACAGGGCCATTATACTTCGTATCCAGAAACAACGATTCAAAAAATTCGTAAGTAAGATCTTCGGGCGATATGTTATATTCTCTTATATAATTGATTACAGTATATAGGGCCATGTATATCGTTGAGTCTGAAAGTGATTCGATAACCCACCCGTCTTCAAATGGAAGATTTGTTCCTAACCCTCTTCTTCTGGCGCAGGGTCTTTCTCTTAACCAATCAATTACTTCATTGAATTGTTGTTTATATTTTTCAGGATAAATGTCCATTTTTGATACTAAATTATGTGCAGCAACTTTTAATTTTTGGTCTTTGTAATCAATGAACCATTGCCCATGTACTATGGAAGCAATGACCTTATTACCGCCTCTGGTCATGGTTTTTCTGGATAGCTCGTAAAATAATATTGCATTTCCGGTTTCCAGTAACCATCTCTGAACATTGTCTTTTATTTCAGAGATTTTCAATCCTTGAAATTGGCCACATTTCTCATTTAAAATGCCGTTATAAAACTCATCTTTATATATAATCTTCGTGGCTTCTTCCAACTTGGCATCATTTTGATCTTTAATATTCAATTTTTTACATATCTCCTCTGCGGGAAACATCTTATAATTTGGAAGATCAATTATTTTTATCGGTGTTATATTCAATAACGCATAATTCTCATTTTGCTTTAAATCTCTTAAGGCAATAAAGTCATATGGTGCGTGTGCAGGAACAGAGTATACAATGCCAGTTGCATTATCTGGATCTACAAACTCTGCCGGCAATATAGGAACTGTTCTATCAAGAACATCTAATCTTGCAGTTTTACCAATAAAATATGTACCTTTTAATTGTTCTATGCTCTTCACATTTTCAATCTGATACTCTAGTTTTTCAAAAGCTTCTCTTGAAACAAAGTACAGCTTATCCGAGATTTGTACTTTCAAATACTCTGAATCTGGATTAATCCATAGATTTGTTATTCCAAACAGAGTTTCAGGTCTCAGGGTACTGGCCAGAAGGTATCCGTCTTCAAAGCTGAATTTAATGCTTGTAAATTCAAGTATTGATACTTTGTCTGTATCTCCATCTTTTATATCATCTTCTCCAACGGGATTCTGGTCTTTTATGCTAAATGTAATTGGATAGTCTCCTTTCTTTATTAAATTTAAACTATACAGCTTTTTAAACTGCCATTCTACAAATTTATTATATTGTTTTTCTGCAGTATGAAATTTTCTAGTCCAGTCAATAGATAATCCTAAACTTTTAAAATCTTCCTGGATTTTTTCAGCAAAATAAATCGCAACATTGTATGGTGAAACAAAATCATTTAAAATATCTTTAATCTTTTCATCATCTTTTTCATATAGTCTTAAATATGATGCATATAAATTTATTATCTCAGGATCTTTGTTTTTTATCATATCAGATATGGCAAGAATTGGAGTGCCAGAAACATGAAACGCCATCGGAAACAAAACATTGTAACCTTGAGCCCGTTTAAACCTTGCAATTACATCTCCGATAGTATATGCTCTTCCGTGACCTATATGTAACGGACCATTTGCATATGGGTAAGGGACGGTAATAAAAAACTTTTTTTTGCTGTAATCTAATTTAGGTTCAAATATCTTTTCAGAGTTCCAGAGATCCTGCCATTTTTTTTCAATATCACTATTCATCAGAACATATAAATTAACTTTACTAATAAATATTTTCTTAGGCGGAAATGTTATTCAATATCAAGGTTGGTCATTATAATTTTCACAATCTTTAAATTTATTTTAAAGCTTCTTCAATCAAGTAATTCCTGCAAATCTGCATATTATTGGTTAAATTAAATTTTGAAAAAAGAAATTCAGCACGATCATAATAAGAAAATTTGATAAACGTTTATCATATATTGGAATAGTAAATGAAAGCGATCTCTCTATATTCTGGTGGAAAAGATAGCACTTTTGCGTTATATATAGCACTGCAACAGGGCATGAATATTGAAAAGCTTGTAGCTATAAGTCCAATAAACAAAGAATCAGTGATGTATCATGTACCTAACATAGAGCATACTAAAACTATTGCGGAGGCTATCGGTATACCTCTGGACCTTTTTTACCTGACCGATGATACAAATGATCTGGAAAAGGTTCTTGCAAGTTATGATGCAAAAATTGTGGTCAGTGGAGCAATAAAATCAGAGTTTCAAAAAACTAAACTTGAACGAATTTGCACAAATATAAACAAGATCTCTTATACTCCTTTATGGTATAAAGATGAGCGCCTGCTAATAGAAGAGCTAATAAAATCAGGATTTGAGGCATATATCTCCTCGGTTTCTGCAGAAGGATTGAATATGGAGTTTTTAGGTTCTAAGTTTGACATGCAGTTACTATACAAACTACTTGAATTGAACAAAAAGTACAAGATTAATATATCTGGAGAGGGGGGAGAATATGAAAGCATTGTTCTTAACGCTCCGTTCTTTAAAAAAAGGTTGGTGGTGAAAGAATACACCAAAGAATGGTATGGAAGCTCTGGCATATTCAATATAAAAAAGTTAGAGATCTTAAAAAAATCAGATTACTGAGGTTTGACTCTTGCATTATTTCTGATTACATAGTCATATTTTATATACGCTACAAGCAATAATATGGCTGCAATAAGATACATAATCCCGATCAAGTTCCTGAATGATATTATTGCGAATATGAATGCCAGGATCATGTATATCATAGTCTTGTCTTTTGCGTGTATGTAATCTCCCATTGTAATCAAAGGCGGAATAATGTGTAAGCAGTTGTATCCAACGTATAGCAAAATTACAGACAATACAAGCTCCAACAATCCAGAAAAAAATGCTGAGAAACCAGCAAAAAATGACCGAAAAGCTGTAAATATACTGCTTACCAGTAAGAAAATGCCCAGTATTATGCCTATTATCCCAAATATTATTAAAATATATCCTGCAATCTTGGTCATGGATTTTATTGTCTCTATATCTGAAACAATGTAACTTTCAGGCTGAGCCATATATTCATGGTCCATTTTTTCATCATCCTCTGATCTGTTCCAGTATTTCTTTGGCTATGTCTACCCTTATCTTGTTTTTCTGGATCATTGCCTGCGTTACCTTTTCGATCTCTTCTCCCTTGGCACCTGCCATAATTGCAATGTTGCGGGCATGCAGACCCATATGTCCTCTCTGTATTCCTTCTGTTGCTAGCGCTCTTATCGCTGCAAAGTTTTGAGCCAGCCCCACGCTGGCCAATACCTCTGAAAATTCCTGCGCTGTGTTTACGTTTAGTATCTTCCTTGCAATCTTTGCCTTTGGATTAGAAGAAGTAGCGCCTCCGATAACGCCTATGGCTATAGGAAGCTCAATAGTTCCAATCAGATCCCCTTCATCCGATATCTCCCATTTTGTCAGTGAGTTATATCCTTTAAGCGCTGCATATGCATGAGCTCCAGCCTCAACAGCCCTCCAATCATTTGAGGTTGCTACTATTACAGCATCTATCCCGTTCATAATACCCTTATTATGTGTAGCAGCTCTGAACGGATCTATCTCTGCAAAGTGGTAAGCGCTTATTATGCCATCTATTGCATCATTTCCTAGCTCTTGTCTTGCAAATAAAGCTTTTGCCCTGGCTAATCTGTAAACAGCCAGATTGCTGAGTATCCTCAGGTACACTTTACCTCCAGTTATTGACTCTAAATATGGTGCTACTGCCTCTGCCATTGTGTTAACCGCATTGGCACCCATTGCATCCTTTACATCCACGATCAGATGAACTATAACCATTGTTCCAACTGCAGAATCCAATATTCTAACTTCTATATTTTTTGCACCACCACCTAAACTTAGAAGCATGGGATCCTGTTCATTCGCTATCTTGATAATCTCTTCTTTGTGCTTTATAATCTCAAATTTTGCAGAATATGGATCTTTAAGCTTTACAAGCTGAATCTGGCCGATCATTAGTGGTTCAGTAGCAGTTGCCTTAAAACCACCTTTTACCCTGGCAAGCTTTGCTGCGTTGCTGGCAGCTGCAACCACACTTGGCTCTTCTATCGCCATTGGAATCAAATACTCTTTTTCATTAATCAAAAAATTTGTGGCAATGCCTACCGGTATCTCAACCAATCCAACCACATTTTCGATCATCCTGTTTGCAACTTGTAGATCCATGCTAGAGCTGAATATTTTTAATTCTTCATCTGTCAGATTTGCAAAATCTCTCACTATCTTTAGCCGCTCTTCAATCGATAAATTATAGAATCCAGAGATTTTAGAGGTTTTCATTTTAATGAATCACCCTGACGCTATTAACACATCAAATATTATATACTTTGTCGTTATTTTTATACTTATGTTTCATAAAAGAGAGTCTTTGCTCGAAGAGAAAGAAATACTGGATTTTTTAGAGGTCAGGGAGGATATGAGCATTTTAGATGCCGGATGTGGAGACGGTTTTTACACAAAAATGTTTATAAAAAGATCGAAGAACGTAACAGCTATAGATCTATACACTGATTTTTTTGAAGATCTCAATAGCCTTGGCGTTAAAACATATAAAGCAGACATCTGCACATTCGATCTTGGAAATTATGATCTTGTTTTTCTTGCAAATGTATTTCATGACCTAGAATGTCAGGATGAGGTATTTGAAAAGCTATATAAGATATGTAACAATCGAGTTGCAATACTGGATTTTAAGTTAGATACTCCCTTCGGTCCTCCAAAAAGTATAAGGATTTCTAAAGAGAAGATGATTAATATGTTTGAAGGCAATAAGTTTAAGCTAATTAAAGAAAAAGATTTAAAATATCATTATTTTCTGATATTTAAAAAAGTTAATATAACATAAAGCAATTCTCTGTTAGGTGAATATATATGGTAGCAGATCTTTCAAAAATAAAGCCTATTTTACAGCAAACTGATAAGATGCAACAAAAAATGAAAGGCATTAAACACAAGCTTATGGTAATGAGCGGTAAAGGAGGGGTCGGTAAAACTACAGTTGCAGTAAATCTTGCAGTAGCACTGTCTAATAGGGGCTATAAAGTTGGAATCTTGGATGCAGATATGCATGGCCCAAACGTTCCAAAAATGTTAGGCATACCTTCAACAACAAAACTTTACGGTTCAGATGAAGGCATTGATCCAATTTCAGTTTCTTCAACTCTAAAAATGGTTTCTATCGAATTGATACTACCAGATTCAGATACTCCAGTGATATGGAGAGGTTCATTAAAGCATAAGGCAATACAACAATTTTTAGAAGACGTAAACTGGGGTGAGTTGGATTACCTTGTTGTTGATTTACCTCCAGGAACTGGCGATGAGCCATTGAGCGTGGTGCAGTTGATAAAAGAGGTAGATGGCGTCATAATTGTGATAACACCTCAGGAAGTAGCATTGATGGATGCCAAAAAAGCAATCAATTTTGCAAGGCAGGTAAATGTAAAGGTTGTAGGATTGATAGAAAATATGAGTGGAGACGTGTTCGGAACTGGCGGTGGAGAAAAAGCAGCCAAGGATTTTAGCGTGCCATTTTTAGGCAGATTACAATTAAACAAGAAGATTGTAGAGTCTGGAGATAAAGGAATTCCGTTTGTATTAGAACCTGTTGAAACAGAGTATATAAAAGAGTTCAATACAATCACAGATAAAATATTGAATAATATAGAGAATAAAAACTAATACATGCAAAATTTTATTAATTTGTAAGTAAATACAGTTTTGTGGGAGTTCATTATGGAACTTAAAATGAAGATTAAAGATTTAAGAGACGTCGTAAACATGCTTTTGACCTTGGTCACTGAAGCTAAATTTGAGTTTACAGAAAAAGGTTTGGATGTTAAATGTGTAGATAGCGCTCATGTAGCTATGATAGTTGTAAACCTAGGAAAAGAGGCATTCATAGAGTATGACTTTGATGAAGATATGAGTATAGGCATAGATCTGGATAAGATTAAAGATTTCTTGAAACTGGCAGCACCTGATGACATTGTATCTTTGAAATTAGATGATCGTAAAATTACATTTTCAGTCAGAAACTTAACAAGAAGTATGACCACAATTGATCCTTCAAATATCACATCTCCAAAGATCCCTTCTTTAGGTTTACCAGCAAAAGTGACAGTATCTTCCTCCCAGTTTGCTGAAGGACTGAGGGCGGGTGAAGCGGTTTCAGATAATATTACACTCCACCTGACACCGAATGAATTTGAGATTTTTACTTCATCAGAAGAAGATACCTCAAAGATGGTTATACCGAAAGATCTTTTGAAAGATTTACAATGTCAGGAAGAGGTTAAAAGTCTTTATCCTATAGACTACCTTTTGAAATTTATAAGGGCTGTAGATTTTTCTGAGGATGTAACGATAAATTTAGGAAAAGATTACCCTGTAAAAATAGAGTTTACATTCAAGGACAATAAAGGAAATGGATTATTTTTGCTGGCTCCGAGAATTGAAGGAGATTAATCTATCCTGAAAATCTTTTTTTTATTAAAAACAGTAGATTTAATATACCATCTCGAAAGGTATTTAATTTTTTTTCGCCCGTTCTAACACCGTATTTTATTGGAATTTCAATAAATTTACCATTTTTTATAGCCTCTACTTTAATCTCTTCAGAAAATGCCATTCCATCTGCATTTAAGTTCATTTTTTTAAGCAATGATCTTTTAAATATCCACATTCCTGACTGTGAATCTTTTATTTTATAGAAATAAAGTATTAAAAACGCAAAATTCAAAATAGCATTACCAAGTCTATGTGCCTTATCCATCTCTTCTAAACCACTCAATTTTGTAATTCTATCACAAGAAATAAAGTCTACATCATGAGAACGTAGATACTCTATCATTGCAGGTATCTCGATAACAGGATATGTATTATCTCCATCTAATGTTACTATTATATCTCCATTTACCATAGAAAAACCGGTTTTATATGCTCGTCCATATCCCTTTCTATCTTCTCTGATTA
Organism: Thermoplasmatota archaeon; assembly: GCA_031961865.1. GTDB lineage: Archaea > Thermoplasmatota > Thermoplasmata > Thermoplasmatales > ARK-15 > JAVRLB01. The sequence continues at coordinate 11,788 of JAVRLB010000030.1, forward strand.
TCCTAGCACCCAAGGAACTGGCAATTTCAGGGGTTTTATCTGAGGACCTATCTACCACTATTATTTCATAATCTTCATTCATTTCTTTATGAATGTCGCTGATTACTGACCCTATACTTTTCTCTTCGTTTCTGGTAGGGATTACTATTGAGATCACTTAAATCCACCTTTTTTTACTTTGCAATATAAATATCCAAGCATAGCTATACCTAACCGAGATAATGGTACTAATTTAAAAGTTTTATTGTTGAAGATACTTTTAAAGTTATAGTTCCCCCATAAATTACCATGTTTTAAAGTAAGCTGTTTTCTACCATAACCGTTCCAAAATGCCTGCTTATAAAATGAGATATAATTATCTCTGGTCTTGTTATATACAATTGCCCTTTCATCGTAGTATAATTTTTTATTTTCATCTACTGCCCTAAAATTCAGGTCAATATCTTCGGCCGTAATAAATACTGGATCAAAACCACCAATCTTTAAAAATAAGGCTTTTTTATAACCTAAGTTACAGCTTGGGAAAGTAAGATCTACATTTTTATAATATAGTTTAACTCTATCTAACTCTGCAAACTTTTTGTTTCCAGTCAAAATTGTCTTCCCAGCCACTATTTCGTATCCTTTCTCAAAATCTTCTCGCATATATTTTAGCCACAAAGGATCTAAAATCACATCTCCATCTGTAAATATAACATAATCTGAACTTGAATTTGCTACTCCTATATTCCGACCCTCTCCTCTGCTGCATTTTTTCTGGATTAGCATTATATTATCATATCTATTAGCATATCCTTTAATTATTTCTGCGGTCTTATCTACGCTCATAGAATCCACTATAATAAGTTCCCAAGGAGGTTCTTGGAGAAGAACAGATTCTATAAAACTCTGAATATTTTTTTCTTCGTTTTTAACTGTCGTGATTATAGATAACTTCACACATATGTGAATTTAATAGTATATTATAATTTTTGCGTGGTATGACTTTTTCATCTAAAATTTTACTTACTCTCTGGATCTCAGGAACAGATTACGGTACCGTAGTCATTTTCATTTTTAAGTCAAATGTAAAAGTGTGTGTATATTTTTTGTCTAGCTACGAAAAGGTAACAGACTCTAAAAGAGATAATATAAAATAGTAAATCGTATTTTAAATAGAATAAAAAGATATGGTTGTGAGTATAGATGTATTCTAAAAATATAGTTGACATAGAATCAAATGAAGTAGATATGGAAGGAGCTAAAAACGCATATATCCAGTGGTTAATAACTAAGAAAGATGGTGCTAATAATTTTGCACTAAGAAGATTTGTACTTAAAAAAGATGGATATATACCTCCACATCAACATCCTTGGGAGCATGAAATATATATATTAAAGGGAAAAGGTACAGTTGCTGCAGGTAATGTTCAAAAAGATCTTAAAGAAGGAGATTTTGCGTACATAGAACCTGACGTAGTTCACTGGTATAAAAACAATGGCGATACTGAGTGGATATTTTTATGTGCAATTCCATACAAAGAATAATCTTATTCTAACTGTTATAAAAGTTGGATAGATGTTAAAAATTGTACCATAAACAGTATATATTGAAAAGTTGATATCTATTTAATGATTATAAAAAGTCATAGTCTCAGTTTAGTAAGATTTTACGATGATTGTTATCCATCTTTTTTTAATTTAATAGAGGTGGTGTTATTCTGAATAAGCTTTTAATAATACTGATTATATCTTTATTTTTTATGCCAGTATCAGTAGCTGGTGCTGTTACCAGCACTAATTCACAAAATATTGAGATAAATGCAACAAACTTTCAAATATTAATTTCTAAAGATATACCACAAATATCTGTTGTTTCAGGGTCCAGTAATTATTCAATCACTTATTCTGATATTTTACTGATGCAGAATAATAATAAAATGACTATGGACTATCCATTATCTGGTGTATGGAAAATTTCTCAAATAAACGGCACGAATCAACAATATGGTAGATATATAGAAATCATAATGAACAGATTATTGGAAATAAATGATTTCAGCAGTTTAAATATTACTTTTCAGTTTTTAATGGCTAGCAAAATGTATAATAAAATGGTATTAAACTATACAGGTGTCTATACGATACCAATAAACAACAATACATTAAATATTAACATATTGATAAATCAATCAGGGCAGGTAGCATCAAATTTCATTGTATTAAAACAGCAGTATTCAGGTTTTGAAAATACTATCAAATTTGGGTATATGCAAAACAGAAATAAAATCTGGAGCAATATTACTGGGATGAACACTTTATCCATACTTTCAGGGCCTGAGAATTATATGTCAGTGGGGTTAGTTAATAAAAAAGATATTATAAATACATATGGTTGGAGCAATTATCTATCTGGTAATGGCGTTCAAAATTTTAGCACATATTGCAGTTTCGATAATAATATATTAAACATATTTTTCTTTTATCCAAGCAGTCCTATTATTGTACATGATCCAGAACTGAATTTACCTGGCTCCATTTTTAGTACAATTCATGCTGGTCTAAGTCAAGCTAGACAATTTATTCTGGATAATATTTATTCTTTAGTTACAGGGATGTTTATTGCAATAGTTATAATATCTATTGGTTTTATAAGGATAAGAAAAAAAGAATAAACACTATTTATCTGACAGCCACAATTCTACAAAAGAGTCTATCAGTTTATCTATAAAGCTCCTCCTGTACTTAATAAGCACATTTGCTATTTTTTCAGGGGACTTGGAAAAATATAGTTTTTCATCATTTTCTATTTTATAATCTATAATATTATAGTTCAATAGTTTTTTCAGGTAATATGCAAGAGAAGCATTAGTAAGCTTAAGTTCTTTATTTATATCTCTAGCAGAAACTAATTTTTTTTCAAGTATAATTATAACTATTTTTCTTGCTATATCCTGCCTTAATATCCCTAACAGGTATCTCTCTTCTGGAGAGTGGATATTAATTGCATAATATCTCCGATATTTTCCATCGATCTTAGATGTTATCAAATCTGATCTTTCAAGTTTGTCTAAATGATATTCAAGCACACCTATCTGTATGTTCGTAATCCTAGACAATTCTCTAAAATGTATTCCTGGATTATTAACTATGCATTCGTATATTTTCTTCTGATATTCAAGTTCAAATTCCACCCCATCTTCACCTTTTAACAATTAGCATATACAAAATAAAAAGTATAAGAACATCAATAAGCGCAAACAAATAAAGAGGTAGATTTATAGACCAAAAAATAGATATAAAATAGATGATGGGCTTTAATAAAAACATGGCAAATAAAATAATTGCAAAAACAAATATTTTTGATCTGACTCTAATAAATGAAGCTACAGAGAGAACTAAAAAAAGGGAACTGAATACCAATATTATCGCCATTAAAATCGCATCTATGTTCATTATGATTTCACCAGATCTTAATTAATTATTTTAATATAATTAACCTTTCTGTATTTTTATAAAAAAGAAATCTGGCTTTGTCAGATCTTCGTTGATACGATCTGACTTGCGATCATCTGCTCCACATCTTTTGACTGCTTCATCGCTTC
>JAVRLB010000031.1:0-15329 GCA_031961865.1 Thermoplasmatota archaeon
TATCTATTGTTGCTCTGGCAACTAATACCACTCCTCGCGCAGATTATCTCGACAGTATGTTTAGCAATATTACAAATGATATACAAAATGATTCATATAACATTACAAATCCGCTAAAAGTGTTATTTTTAGCATGGTTTAATCCGATTTATACGTCAGGACAGGGTACCTTTATTAATGCTATGATCAATCTTGTAGGCGCGGTTAACGTTGCAGGAAATGTGAGTCAGCAATGGTTCGAGATGACAGAAGAAAGCGCAATAGCATCAAACCCGGATATAATATTGCTTGCCTCTTCAAACAGTTTTATAGTTTCTGAGATAAAAAACGATTCGCTATGGAATGATGTAAACGCGGTAAAAAATAACTCATTCATAATAATGAATGATGTTTATTTACTCGAAGCAGGACCTCAGATATTCTTAGGTTTGGAAATACTTGCTAAGACACTTTATCCATCAGTTTATGCTAATCTGCCAATGATCACCTACTCTGAAATATTTCCTGCAAATTCTTAATTTTTTTATTGTTTTACAGCAGAGAAAACTGTGATTGTTTCAGTCTTACCTATACCTTTCATCTCTCTTAACTTATCAAGAACAAAGTTACCAACATCTTCAATTGTAGACAGCCTAACTTTCATTAAAAGATCCCATTCTCCAGCAATTATGTAAACTTCTTCTACTTCCTTATACGATGAAATCTTTAAAGCAAGCTCTCTCTGCGTGATCTTTTCTTTTGGGTCAAATGCCACAAAAATAAATGCTATAATTGGAAGCCCCAGTTCTTTATAATTTGGTTTAACTGTAAATTTATCTATAGTTCCATTTTTAATCATTGCTTGCATTCTTTCATAAATAGTTATTCTTGGAATATCCAGATTCTTAGACATCTCAGATATTTTATCTCTGCCATGTTCCATCAAGTATGTTATGATTCTTCTATCTTTTTCATCCATAAAGGTAGTTAAGTATAACTAATATATATTTTTTTAGACTAAATGTTTAAAATAAAATTTAAAAATTAACAAAATATATACAAAATGTCTATTTTTTAATAATAATGTTTTTATTAGATTTATAATTAGAGTGAAATATGAAACAGCAAATAGATGTAGATGTGATAAAGAAACATTTAGAGAAAAAAGAGCTGAAAGACGCAATATCCGTGCAGAGCAATATCAGAACCATTCTGTCTGAGTTTTTTAAACAGCAAGGATATTTAGAGATTCCGCCTGTTATAATATCGCCTTTGACCGATCCGCTGAATCACCCTGCAGAAGATCCATACATTAACTACTATGGAGTACCCTATATTTTGACAAAAAGTATGATCTTTCACAAACAGATCGCGGTTCAGTACCTGAACAAAATATTCGCTTTTTCACCAAATGTTAGATTAGAAACGGTTGATAAAAACAAAACTGGAAGACATCTATCTGAGTTCACACAGTTTGATTTGGAAAAAAAGCATGGGACTAGAGCAGAAATGATCAGTATCGTTGAAGATTTTTTTGTTTATCTATCCGAGAAGATCAGTTTATTAAATTCAGAAGAGCTCAGCAGGTTTAACAGAACTTTGAAAGTTCCACATCGGCCTTTTAAACAGATAAAATTTATGGATGCATTGAACATTTATGGCTCAGATTTCGAAGCAAAGTTGTCCAGTGAAATGGAAGAACCTTTCTGGATCATTGATATACCTTTGCAATTTCGAGAATTTTATGATCGTGAAGACACTTTGAATCCAGAGATACTGGTTGACATGGATCTTATTTATCCAGAAGGTTTTGGAGAAGCTTTATCAGGTGGTGAGAGAGAATACGATTACAAAAAAATAAAAGAGAGAATATCTAAAAAAGGGCAAGATGAAAAAACCTTCGAGTGGTATCTTGACTTTGCAAAGCAAGGACTTGAACCTTCTGCCGGTTTCGGAATTGGAATTGAGCGGTTGACCAGATACATTTGTGGCTTAAAAAGAATAGAGGACACACATCCGTTTCCAAAACAGCCAGGTGTGCTCTCGCTTTAAGAGTATTTTACAGTAAGATCCATGATAACATCCGCAACATCTTCACACTTATCTGTAACTGCTTCTAAATATTCATATATTTCTTTTAATTTAAGTATATTTATTGGATCAGATTGTTTGAATAATCCTTCCAGCGCTTCATCCAGTATATCATCTGCATAGTTTTCCAGCGTATGTATTTCCTTGCATTTTATAATGATATCTTGATAATCTCCAATCCTAATTTTCCTAATCTCTTTTAGAGCCATCTCGAGCTGATCTGTAGCTTTAACTATGATCTCTGTCAAAGCAATCATTTCAGGTGTGTTTTCTTCTATATTATATATAATAATTCTGCTGCTCGTGGCTTCTATTAAATCTATAATATCATCTATAGCATTAGATAGTGCAGCAATATCTATTACATCAATAGGCGCAGATAAAGATCTATTTAACTTGTTAAATATATTGTGCACAACTTCATCATTCTCATGCTCTATGGTTCTTATCTTCTTCTGCCTTGTATTAAGGTTATCGTATGAATTGACCATTTCATATAATTCTTTAGCTGCGGCCTTCATGTTCGTTAATAATTCATCAATCAGTTTCGAAAACTCTCGAAATAGCATTGATGCATCTTCTAGTGAAAGATTTTTTGTTTCCTCTCCCAGAGAAACTGTAAGAATAAGACCTAATATTGCGGCAATGCTTACAAATAACAGCATAGGAACTACTCCAAATATCGCCAGTATTATTGGTAATAAAAATACACCCGTGATCGCGCCCATTCTACTAAACGCAGTTGATGTTCCTTGCCCAGTAGCTCTCAATCTGGTAGGGAAAAGCTCTGTTGCAATAACCCACGTTGTTGTGTTAGGACCTGCATTCATAGATAACTGAAATATTGCAAATAAAACAAACATGACAAAGACAGTGGTTGGAAATGCAAATGCTAAAATTATCAGGGACAATGCCATCCCCAAAAATCCAAATGCCTGTAACTTTAATCTCCCTATTCTATCTATCAATAACATTGCAATAATAAAACCCACAATTCCAAATATATCCAGTAATGCAGTGCCTTCAATAGATGCAAAATGCGTTTTAAATCCTAATCCTTCTAATATCGTTGGCAAAAAAATGCCTATGCCATAAACTGCAATGTCCATAAAGAACCATGGCAACCATGAAAAGATAGTTCTGCGAATATAAAAAGGGGATAATAGCATTGATGCCTTCACTTTATCAGTATCAGAGAATTTAAAAGTGTCTCTTCCAGTGCTTTTAGCTACACCCGCCTTAGCTTCAAGATCATTGATCACATCATTAGCCTTTTTATGCTCTCCTTTGCTAATTAACCATCTAGGAGACTCCGGCATTCTGGTTCTTAATAATATTACCACAACTGCAGGCAAAACTCCAGAAAACAACATCCATCTCCAGGCATCAGGGCCTAATGATACAAGGCTTAACCCAACGGCAGCAGCAGATAAAGAGCCTATGCCCCAAAACATGAACGTTAAGGAAACTATTCTACCCCTATACTTTGCCGGTGCAAATTCAGAAATATATGTAGAACTAATTGGATAGTCTGCCCCAATGCCTATACCTAATAGGATCCTGAATAGTATCAATTCAAAAATGTTTTGTGAAATAGCTGACAAAAAACCAAAAATTACAAAAAATATGAGATCTATTACATACATTGCTTTTCTCCCATATTTGTCTGTAAAATGGCCTAAAGTAACGGCTCCGATAAACATGCCGATCAATGCGGAAGATGCCAGTAGTCCCGTATATATTGCAATAGTGTTGGGACTGCCCAAACTGCTGTTTAACCATAATGGCTTTATGAAAAGTAGTGCTACAGAGATTATAAACAGATCGTAGCCATCCAAAAATACTCCTGCTGCAGAAAGCAGAAGCATTTTAATATGAAAGTTTGAAAGTGGTAAAGTATCTAAACTTAATTTTTCATCTTCCAAAGAAATCACCTATTATAGTAAGAGTAATGTTCAATAAATATTAAAACTTAGCTGAACTTACAGAATTATCATTTATCAAAATAAGATGGTATGCTACCTGAATTCCGCTGATTTAGGTTCATGTTACTGATTCTAGTCCATCGCTGATATCCTTTTGTCTTCTTGTTCTTTCTATCTCATTGACACATACCTTGCACTTCCTCTACTGATCATTGTTTCTTTTATTGATAATTTTATTCAGGCAATTTCAAATTATGAAAAATATTTTATACGATCATAAATTATAGAACGCAATGGTAAAGAAAGATTCTTTAGATTCTATAAAAGCTCTGCTAATAGCCATAATTGCTATTGCACTGATTTTTATAGCTTTATTTGCATATTCTGGCATCTGGCCGCCTATTGTAATTGTAGAATCTTCAAGCATGCAACACGGAGACCAGTGGCAGTATGGTGTAATTAATACAGGGGATATTGTACTTGTAAAAAAGGTGACCAGTGTATCGAACATCATTACCTATGTACAGGGCAGAGAAACCGGGTATAAGAGCTATGGAGATTATGGAAATGTGATAATATACACTGCTCAGAGCGGAATGTCAGTAATACACAGAGCTATATTTTATGTAACTTGGAATAATGCAGTTCCGGAAATTACTGGAGAAAATAAAGCAAGTAGTTTTATGAAGATACTTGGAGATTATGTAATAATAGAGGATATGGGATTTTCGCATCGAAATCTGCTCGTGAATCTTGGCCCATTTATTGGGCAATCAGGGTTTGTTACCATGGGGGATAATAATCTTGCTAATCTTCCGCTTTTAAATTTTCAAGGATACATAGTATGCGAAGCTGCTGATGAAAACGTTGGCATTTCAAGCTCACTTGTAAACATGCATATGATAGAAGGCATAGCACAGGGTTGGTTACCCTGGTTCGGAGATATAAAACTGATCGTTACAGGTAATACAGAGTATATTCCATCAGACAGCTATTATTACCTGGCCATATCTTTAATAATACTGTTCTCAATTCCCGGTATATACGATATTACTGCAGGATATATAAAGAAAAAGAAAGAGCTAAAGAAGTAACGTTTGCTTAGCAAATCCAAAATTGTTTAATGCTGAAAAATATTCATCTTTCAGTAACAATTTTTTTATGTCTGAGGATGGAATGGATAGCTCTATAATCTTGGTTCTGCCATATCTCCCGAAAGATTTTACTTTTGTGCGTATTAATCCAAGCATATCCAGTTCGGATACCAGGTCTGTTATTCTTCTCATCGTAAGAGTGGGAAATCCTACTTTCTGTGTAATGATTTTATATCCATCAAATAACTCAGAAGTAGTTAGCTGGGATTTACCTGCTTCATCATGAAGGATCGCACACAAAAGTACTAATTTAGACTGTGGCGGTAATGTATTGATTGTTTCTATTATTGTATCTATCTCCAGCTTGGACTTGGCGGCAATAATATGTTTCTCTTCAATTCTATACTCACCTTCCTGGCTTGCTATATCAACTGCGTATCTTAGAAGGTCTATGGCTCTGCGTGCATCGCCATGTTCCTGTGCCGCAATACTAGCTGCAAGCTTAATAGCAGAACTATCCATGTATTCAGTTAAGTTTGAACTCTCCACCCGTTCCAGCAAGATGTCTTCAATCTGTATTGCATTATAAGGACCAAAAACTATCTTTTCCTCATTTAACCTGCTTTTAACCCTCGCATCAAGATACTCTGTAAATTTAAGTTCGTTAGAGATCCCAAGCAATGATATTTTGCTGTTTTTCAATTCTGAGTCTAAAAACAATAGCCTGTATAATATATCATCTCCAGCATTGGCTATTAATCTATCTATTTCATCTAGAATTATTATTAATACCCCGTTCCATGCATCAACGTTGGATTTAACAACATTGTATACTTTGTCCAGAGGCCAGCCTGTAAACGGGATCTGCTCTTCTCCAGCTATATAGTTCCCTATAGTTTGTAAAATAGAATATGTGCTATCAACCATTTCACAGTTGATATAGATATATTCCAGTTTTTTCTTACCATAAAATTTCTCTGCTTTTTTGAGTTCTCTACCAATGTATTTAGCCACGGCTGTTTTGCCGGTGCCGGTCTTGCCAAATATCAAGATATTTTTTGGTTTTTCTCCATTTAAAACAGTATAATATTCTCTTGCCAACATATCTATTTCTCGCTCTCTATGTGGCAATCTATCAGGTATATACGAACTTTCCAATACTTCTTTCTTTATTTCAAATTTTGAGGAAGTATTGATATATTTCTCAAATATCGTTAACATCCTAAACCTCACACTGGTAAAAACGATATTATATTAGGACTACATATATCTTTTTTAACTGGGATTATTACCAAAATATTTATATTGCTTTGAAAAATAACATATTAATCTGTATCAAATATATAATTTAGATCTTCCAGTTTTTTATTGTATTTAGAGTTCATTTTAAATTTAATATAATATTTATCTTTTTTTTCAATTTTGATCAACTTTCCGTATTCAAATATGAAAGATAATAAAGGGTTGAAATCTACATTATTTCTAATTGCTAAATCATATTCTTTATCAAATTCAATGGATTGTTCAATAGCCTCTAGTACCTCTTCTATATGCTCATTTTTCTTTGCAGAAATCAGTATTATCTCTGTACCAAAATTTTGAATATATTCAATTTTGCTTTCTATATCTGCAGGGTTTAAATCTATTTTATTTATTATCGTAATTATCTTGGATTTAGAGTGCTCTTTCAGAATCTGATAGGACAGATCAAATTTTTTATTAAAAACATCTAAAGGATCAGTTCCATCAATAACCAGAAGCACAAGGTCAGACCTGTAGATCTCTTCTAGCGTAGCGCTAAAAGACTCTATTAACCAGGGTGGCGTGTCTTTAATAAAACCAACCGTGTCTGTAATTAGCACTTTTTGTTTTAATTTTACTTTTGCTATTTTTGGAACTAACGTTGAAAACATACGCCCATCTATCAATACCTCTTCTCCTGATAAAGCTTTCATCAATGTGCTTTTACCGCTGTTTGTATATCCAGCCAGGCTAACTAAAAAATAGCCTTTTTCATTTCTGTTTTTTCTCTGTATATCTCTCTGTTTTTTTATCTTTTCAAGTGTGTCATTTATCTTCTTCATCTTCTTCTTTATGTGATCTAGATACTGTGAAGCATCATATTCTCCAGCTGCCATAAATCCTGGATGCTCTCCTTTTTTAGATTTATGCACCCATTCTTTCAGTAGCGGAACTTCATACTTCAGCTGTGCCAGTTCCGTTTCTAACCTTGCTTCAGTGCTTTGTGCTCTGTCTCTAAATATCTCGATAATGAGCCTGATCCGATCTTCAACTTCTATATCCAGCTCTTTTTCAAGGTTATACCACTGAGTAGACTTCAAATCTCCATTAATAATTACTATTTCCGCATTGTACAATTTCTTTATTTTTTTTATATATTCAAGTTTTCCGATGCTGATAAAGTATTTAGCTGTGTTCTCTTTAAAATACACAGTTTCCAGAATATTAAGATTCAAAGATTCTGCAAGAGATAAAAATTCTGCATCATAGTTCATACTAACTAATATTGCTCTTTTTTCATCCATTCTTCTAGCTCTCCCAATAAATAAAAAGATCCTGTCACTACTATAAAATCTGAGTTCTCAACCGCAAACTTGTACGCTTCTACCGGTTTCTTAAACGCATACACATTCTTAAAAAACCTCTTTGCTTCTTCTTTCAATAATTCTACCTCTTTTTTTCGTATATCTTTAACTTCAGTTACTATTATACTCTGAGATACCTTGCTTAAAACCCTGAAAAATTCCAGAGAGTTTTTGTCTTTTAGCTGGGTAACAAGTAATAGGGGTTCTTTCTTGTAGAAAGTTTTAATCGTATCAACCAGCACTTCTGCTGCTCCTGGATTATGTGCAACATCAAATATAATTAAGGGTGATCTGCTCTTTATTTCAAATCTACCATTAATCTTAAAGTTTCTAAAACCAGCCTCTATATCATTTTTAGATATGTCCACATTAGACAGCTCTAACATACCAAGTGATACCAGTGCATTTTTTATCTGATACTCTCCGGGAACTGAAATAGATATTTTATAGTTATCTTTGATCCCATCTACGAAAAAACTGGTTCCTAATTCAGATATTTCTACCTGTTTAGGCTTATATAACTCTGCAATAGTAAAATATGGTGCATCTTTTTCTCTGGCTATTTTCTTAAGCGTTTCTAAAGGTTCTGGGGCTATTTGCCCGAATACTACCGGCTTTTTTGGTTTAATAATACCTCCCTTTTCACGTGCAATGTCCGTCAGTGTATTTCCTAATTTATCGGTATGATCAAATGATATAGAAGTAATTCCTGCACTTTCTGGAACTATTATATTTGTTGCATCAAGTCTGCCCCCCATCCCAACTTCTATTACTGCATATTCAATGTTCTTACTCTTAAAATAATCAAATGCCATAGCTGTCGTTACCTCAAAAAATGTTGGCTGAGACCCTTCTTTTGCAAATTTCTCGATGAGAGGTTTTTTTTCTCGAATCCAGTTACTCATATATGAATTCTCTATAAGGTGATCCATTGCTATAATTCGTTCATTAAAATCAACTATATGCGGAGAAGTATAGAGCCCTGCCCGATACCTGTTTTTAAGAATAGAGTAAAGCATAGTGCAGGTAGATCCCTTTCCATTGGTACCTGTGACATGAAAAGATTTAAAAGATAACTGTGGATCTTGAAGTTCAGAGACAAAGCTCTGCATAGTACTTAATCCTAGTTTTACCCCGTACCTGGATAGGGAATATAGATACTCTAAATCATCCATGCAGTGAGATATTTCAAATCAGTATTAAAAAATTGCTTTTTACAGGGAGCGTCAGTTATTATTTGAAAATTTTACTTGCTCTCCTGGGGGTTCGAATATAAGATTACGGTACCGTAGTCATTTTCATTTTGAAGGTAAAAATACAGTTATATCTCTGTCTATCAACGAAAAGCTGACAGGTTCTTTTTATATCACTATTTCTGAAATTATTACTTATACGAACACAATAATTTTCATCCAAATAATATTTTTTTACTTTAAAATCTCGTTATTTGTCGATATTGTTAAATATCAGCACGCAATAATATTATATGATATGAAAATAGAGCTCGAGGAAAAAATTGCCGGAGAGATAGTTTTGTCAGATAAGCCAGGATTAACTATCAAAAAATGGCGTGAACAATTTAAAGTTTCCCAACAAGAACTGGCTAAAGCAATGAAAGTATCCTCATCGGTAATAAGCGACTATGAAACTGGTCGTAGAAAATCGCCCGGTGTATCGGTAGTTAAAAGGATAGTCGATTCCATCATACTCGTTGATAAAAACAAAGGTGGAGAAATTATTAAGAGATATACAGAATCATATGGATCAGATGCTATTCTGGACATAAGAGAGTTTAATAGAAGTATTAAAGCCTCTGAAATTGTTGAAAAAATAGAGGGAAAAAACTATACAGAAAAAATAGATCTTTCACGAATAGTTTTTGGGTATACAATTATTGATAGTATTAAGGCCATTTTAAGTTTCAATGCATATGATTATTTGAAAATATATGGATGGAGTAATGAGCGTGCATTAATTTTTGAAGGGGTAAAATATGGACGATCGCCATTAATAGCAATCAGGGCTCACCCTCTAAAACCAGCATTGATTGTCTTTGCCATGCCAGATAATGTTGATCCTCTGGCGATTAAGCTGGCAGAACTTGAAAATATACCACTCGTGTCTACAAAATTAGATATAAATACTCTGATAAACAGGCTTAGAAAAATTTAGATTGGATGTGTAATAACATGGACAGAAGAATAATATTGATCGGTGCAATAATTTCGATAATCAGCATTTTGTTACTAGTTCTTTATGTACCTATTACTACGACCAGTGCACAGCAATTGTCTGAAGAGTATAGTAAAAGTACGGGCACGTATGCATATTCAGAGGGTACGATTATGAGTATTTCAGGAACTATCAAAGCAATAAAATATATTCCTTCATTCAATCTTACCTTTATTACCTTAAACAATGGTAACGGATCCTGGTTGACAGTATTTGGAAATGTCACAAGCAAATTAAACATAGGAAATGATATAATTGCTGTTGCTACACTGATTAAATTAGAGTTCCCACTTAGAGTTTATCTTGATATGATAACTGAAAGTTATTTGAGATTTGCGTGGTTTAGTAATGTTCACAATATCATTTTCGCTGGAAGTTATGATTTATTCTTTAGCATATTCATTGTGTTAGGTATAATAATTGCATTATTTGGGGTTTTTAGAAGAAAGCAATGATGTGCAGGAGAGACCATACCTGATCTAGGTAATCTGGCTAATGTCAGATAAGCATAAATTCGAGAAAATTAAATTCCGGTAATATTTAGGCGTTATATTCTCTTGATTCCATATTCAGGCAATTTGAAAATTTAGAAAAATATATATACTAAGAGTTATTAATAATAATAAGATGAGTAAAGTACAACATTCAGATATCTTAAAAGATATGTTGGATATTAACACTGTTTTAAAGGTCAGCATTGACAGAAGAAGATATGGAAAATATATGACCATCATAAGTGGCTTAGAGCACTCTGAAGCAGATATCAAGGAATTAACTAAAATTTTAAAGAGAAATATTGCTACCGGTGGTACGTATAAAGATGGAAAAATAGAATTGCAGGGAGATCATTCTGAAAAAGTTAAAAAATTATTGGAAGAACTGGGATATACTGTTGAAAGCTAGATAACTTTTATAATTTTTGTATTTCATTTATAGAACCAATTTATAACTTTAGAATACATTCCCTCTTTTATTTTTAAGTTTGCAGAAAGCGAGTCTATTTTTTTAATATCCTCTTCATCAAGCCGCCAGTTCATCGCACCCGCATTCAAGATCGCCTGTTCCTCATTTTTTGCGCCTGGTATTGCAATGATACCTTTAGAAATAATCCAGTTTAACGAGACCTGAGAAATTGTTCTGTTATATTTAGATCCTATTTCGCTTAACCCTCTAAAAAGAGGTCCGAGCTCGGATAAATTTCTATCTGTTAATAGATGCTCCCTCTTTCTAGATTTATATAGTTCAAAAGTTTTCTTGTAATATTTATCCGTTAAAATTCCTTTTGCAATAGGGCTCCAGGCTATCACTGAGATATTTTTTTTGTTGCAGTATGGTATGATCTCTTTTTCCGCGATGTTTTGAATAATATTAAATCTGATCTGATCAGACACAATCTTTTCAGTTGACATGGCATATTCTGCCTTTTTTAGCCATTTTACAGGAAAATTGCTTACACCTATGTACCTTATTTTCCCTTGCTTAACCAGAAGCTCCATAGCTTTCATTGTTTCTTTTATATTTACAAAAAAATTAGGATAATGAATCTGATATAGATCAATAGTCTTTATGCCTAACCTTTTCAAACTTAATTCTGCAGCTTTGAGAACTTTATCATATTTCAGGTTCTCACCCTTCACCTTTGTAGCTATAATAACTGGTTCATCTAATTTTTTTAGTGCTTCTCCCACTATGTTCTCTGATATTCCATCTCCGTATAATTCGGCTGTGTCTATAAAATTCACACCGTTTTCAACGCTTTTTTCAATAGCAGCAATTATATCATTCTTTGTATAATTTGTACCCCAATCCCTCATACCCGCCTGCCAGGTGCCTATACCGATCGGAGATACCATCAGATCTGAAGATCCTAATTTAACCAGATCACTCATAGTCATTCATATGATTATTCAATTATATATACATTTACACAGAAACAAAGTTATGATTTCAATAACTCAATCTAAATTATCTACTTAACAATAAAATCATAGCACTATTCCGATAATATAGTTTCTTTTTTATTTGTTCTAATTTTAAACATGTTAATAGTTAAAAAGTATGAAATACCGGCAATAAATGTAATTATAGCAATATAAATCCAGAAAATATAAGAAACGTTTTTTAAAAAGTATAATAAATACAAGCCCAGAAAAGAGCCTAAAAATCTGCCCATGCTCGTTATTAAATTATAAGTACCGATATAAGTACCTTTTAAATTTTTAGGTGCTATTGTTGTAATAATTGTTTGTGTAGTAGGTGCCATAAAATCTTCACCAATAGTGAATATGCCCATAACAAAAAGAATAGAGATGAGATTAGTAGAAAAAGCCAGAAACGCAAAGCCGATAGCATAAAACAATGAGGAAATGCCTCTCCAAAATACAGGAGATCCGCTCTTAGACATGAGCTTCAAAAAAGGCATCTGCAACGCAATTACAACCAAGCCATTTAATGAATAAATATATCCAATATCAATTATCGGCAGCTTATTGAGATCAAATGCGTATAGCGTAAGTGCCGGCCCGTTTTGTCTTAGTGCAAACCCAAGAATAACGCCGATTATTATAAAAACTACGAAAAACTTGTCAGCCTTAAAAATTTCATATGAAAACGCTGGTTTTTCATATTTTTTAGGAAAATAAGTTTCTTTGAAATATATATAGAGTATTATGCCTTCTACAACTGTTGATAATGAGGCTATCAAGAAAATATATGAATAGTTAAAATAAGCCAGTATTGCTCCGATCAATGGCCCTATTGCCGCACCCACATTTGTCAGTATACGGATCAAAGTATAACCGGACAGCCTCTCATACTCTGTCGTTATATCTGCAACTGAAGCTTCTATGGCGGGGTATTGCAGAGCGTTCGATATAATTGTACCGTACCATGCCAATATTATAAAAATGAAATTTATTCTGAAATAAACAATATAAAACATTAAAAAATATAATACTGCTGTTGGAAAAGGAACCATTATTAAAAAAAATCTGCGCCCTATTTTGTCAGTCCATCTTCCTGAATAAAACTGTACAATGCTCATTATCAATATTGCAAATCCCAGGAATATTCCGGTTTCCAAAAAAGAAATATTATAGATAAATACAAAGATTAATGGCAAGAATATAAACGAGGACACTCTTCCAGAGGATCTGATAAATCTAGTGATCGCAAGGTACCACAGTCGCCGGTCCAGGTTTTTAAATCCATATTTATACATTTATAGTATGGATGAGACATATTTATTATTTAATCCTATTGATGTTTATCCGTCTAATTGCATGAATATTCACATTCATTTTTTCATCATATTAATATTCTAAAAATTTCATAAAATCATAGTTTAGTGTAATAATAAATACATTGAATAAACTTTAAATACATTAATGTAATAACATATACTATGAAAAACAGAATAGATTTAAGCCAGGATTTGATGCCAGAGTACTGGTATAACATAGTGCCAGAGTTACCGACAGAGCTACCAGCACCAATTGACAGGTCTGGTAAAAGCTTTGAGACTTTAAAAAGTGTATTGCCTGCTAAAGTACTAGCTCACGAATTCTCCAGTGAGACTAAAGTAAGAATTCCAGAAGAGATTCGAGACTTATACTATCAGATTGGCAGGCCTACACCGATAATACGGGCTAGAAAATTTGAGAAATATTTAGATGCACCTGTTGAAATTTATTTGAAAATGGAGTCATATACATACAGTGGATCCCATAAAATTAACAGTGCCATCCCGCAGGTTTATTTTGCGAAAGAAGAGGATTCTAAACTCGTAACCACTGAAACCGGTGCCGGTCAGTGGGGTGCTGCAGTGGCTTTGGCTTCCGCCCTAAGCGATCTCAAAGCCGAGATTTTTATGGTTAGAGCCTCATACGAGCAGAAAATATACAGGAGAACGCTCATGCAGATGTATGGATCAAAAGTAAATTCAAGCCCTTCGGAACTGACAGAAATTGGACAGATACTATTAAAAAACAAGGAAAATAGAGCTGGAAGTCTTGGCATGGCAATCAGTGAAGCAGTAGAGTATGCATTAAAGCATAATGGCAGATATGCAGTAGGAAGTGTAGTCAATGCAGATATATTATACAAGACCATTGCTGGACTAGAGGCAAAGATCCAGCTTGAATCTGAAGGTATAGAACCTGATTATATAGTAGGTGTGGTTGGCGGAGGCTCTAACTATTCCGGGCTCGCGTTTCCGTTTTATAAAAGCTATAAAAATGCAAAATTTATAGCTGCGGGATCATTAGAAGTGCCAAAAATGACAAAGGGCATATACAAATATGATTATCCAGACACAGGTATGATCTTGCCGCTGCTTAAAATGTACAGTATAGGCTCTGATTTTGTACCTCCACCCATATATGCTGGAGGCTTGAGGTACCATGCTGTAGCTCCTAGCCTTAGTTTGCTTATAAACAATGGAGTTGTTGAAACCCGAGACTATGATCAGGACACTTCATTTAGTTACGCCCATCTTTTTACAAAGATAGAAGGATATGTTCCTGCACCAGAAACTGCACACGCACTGCCGATCATAAAAGAAATTGCAGAAAAAGCTAAAAAAGAAAACCGGAAAAAGAGGATTCTGGTAAGTTTCTCTGGGCACGGGCTTCTTGACCTTGGAAGTTATGAAACATTATTCAAAAAATAGTAATGCTTTTTATACTCTTTATTTTTTTTAATTCCGGTATCATTTTTGATGGTATTGGAGATTCTGTTATTATGTATAACATGGGTTCTTCAAAGAGCTCAGTATCATCAACTATTGCCTGCCTTATGCTTATTTTATAATCTGAGATAATATTGCTAACTGAGGCGAGAATGCCTGGCTCACGGGCATTGAAAGGAACTATGACCAGTGTACCAAACCCCAGCTCTGGAGCCACCTCTTTCAAGTTTACGGTACTTCTCAGTTTTTTGAATATATTGCTCAATGACTTATCATTTTCAATATTTTCTGCCAGTTTTTTAACGACTCTCTGATCCGTTCCTGATACTTTTGCAATAGAAGAGTACGGAATCTCGATGTCATTGCAGTAAAATTTTTGGTCTCTGACAGAGATGCCGCTTTCCAGTATCAGTTTAAGGATCTTCCTCTGCGCTGGATATTCTTCAAATCTGATGTTTAAATCATTCAAGAGCATATGAGATTATGTATTCTCATGCTCTTATATAAGGATTTTTAAAACTTCAAGAAGCGTTTAAAGGATAATGTTTGGAACCTAAAAACATATAAATACCTCTTCTTGATTTTAATGAGTATGAACGAAAAGATCGAAGCACTTAAAGAACTGATTGTGAACGATAACTTTCTCAGGTATATAGGAGCTAAAGTAGAAAAAATGGAAGAAGGATATTGTAAAATATCTATTGATTTCAAAGAC
>JAVRLB010000032.1:0-15065 GCA_031961865.1 Thermoplasmatota archaeon
TTGATATTCAAAAAAACTTTATATTAATAGCCATTTCAATAAATTGATGGTAATTGCAGAAGAGCTGGCAAAAAAGCAGAGAGCGATCTCAATAGCACAATTTTTCGAAAAGAACAAGCAAATATTAGGGTTTGACTCACTTCAAAAATCGTTGATCATGGCAGTAAAAGAAAGCGTTGATAACTCTCTAGATGCTTGTGAAGAGGCAGAAATATTGCCAGAAATTGAAGTGGTTTTAAAGAATTTAGGCAAAGATGAATATTATCTTTCTGTTGAAGATAATGGACCAGGAATAATCAGAAAAGAAATACCAAAAATATTTGGCCAGTTTCTGTACGGTTCCAAGTTTTTCTCGATGCAGCAAGCTAGAGGGCAACAGGGAATCGGTATTTCTGCAGTGGTATTATATTCTCAGATTACATCTGGAAAGCCAATAACAGTTACATCTAAAACAAAAGAATCTGATGTGGCTTATCAGATAAAAATGTTTATTGACACCAAAGAGAACCGGGCAGCGATAGTCTCTGAAGATGTTATCATAGTTTCTAAAGAGCATGGGCTAAAAATAGAATTTTATATGAAAGGAAAATATGTAAAAGGAAAACAGTCAATAATTGAATATTTGAAAAACAGTGCAATAGTAAACCCTTATGCAAAGATCAAATTTACCGATCCTGATGGTTCAGTTATAATATTCGATCGTGTAACAGACAAGATTCCAGTTCCTCCGAAAGAAACAAAACCGCACCCAATGGGATTAGAGGTCGGGGACATTTTAGAGCTTGCAAAAAACACAAAACACAAAACACTTACTAGTTTTCTTAGTGGCGAGTTTAGCAAGGTAAGCAACAAAATAGCAGTTGAAATATGTACCATGACAAAATTAGACCCTGGCATGGACCCTTCAGATTTAAAACTTGTAGACGCTAAAAATATACTAGAATCTTTCAAGCAAACAAAGCTTTTGCCACCCTCTTCAGAATCGCTTTCTCCAATCGGAGAAAACCTGATCAAGAAAGGATTAAAAAATGTATTAGGATCATATAAACCAAGTTTTTACGCCATACCTGTTTCCAGAAAACCAGCAATATATCATGGCAACGTTTTTATTGTGGAAGCGGGAATGGTATATGGTGGAGACCTGCCAAAAGATGAACAGATCTCAATAATGCGATTTGCAAATAAGGTACCTTTATTATATCAGGCAGGAGCGTGTGCAATCACTAAGGCAGTTTCTGATATGGATTGGAGAAAATACGGGTTTGAACAAAAAAGTGGTGCAGGTATACCATCAGGGCCGGCAATAGTATTGGTACATGTTGCATCTACCAAAGTCCCGTTTACATCTGAATCAAAAGAGGCAATAGCAGAAGTGCCTGAGATTATAGATGAAATAAAGCTAGCATTAAGAGATCTTGCCCGGCAGATTCGTACGTTTTTAACAAAGAAAGAGATCAAAGCAAAGCTGTCAGAAAAGTTCTTTTTAGTTCAAGAGATATTGCCACAGATTGCACTTAAAAGTGCAAATATATTAAACAAGCCAGTTCCAAAGCTAGAACCAATAATTACCCAGATAATGAATGTAGTTTGGATTGACGAGGATGTTGAAGAGTCAAAAGACACAGTAAAGGTTACTGTTCGCGTATCAAATTTCACTGCTGAAGAAAAAAAATTCAAGTTATATGCAGATTTGCCTGAAGGCAAGGTGCTTGAAGGCAGTGTGGATAGTGACTGTAAGATAGATTCTGAAAATGATTCTATAGAGTGGGAAATATCAATAAAGAGCCTAGAGCAGAAAGTTTTAAAGTTTACGCTTAGCAATGTTATATCCGGCACTTACAAAGAAAGCACATATTATGTCGAGGGCATAAATCCTGTATATGTAGTAGGTGCTGAACCATTGCCAGGAGACTGGAATATAGAGGATTTAAAGGCGATTATCGCCGATGACAATGAAATGGAGGAAGATGAAAATGACGAACTATGATGATGCTTTAAAAGCATTGGAGCGATTGGTATCGGATATATATGAAGATATGAATGCCGGTAAGATTCCAAAGATGAGTCTTGAAGCCAGGAACAAATACAACATAAATTTTGATCTTAGATCTGGGGTATGGGTTCTCGGTGATTCTAAAATTACCAGGTCTGCAAAAAAGCTGGATGGTGCATATACACTTTTAAGAACAATGTACCTTCTAGAATTTATAAAAGAGATGATCGAGCAAAGCAAGTCGTCAACACTGAGAGAGATGTACTATATTTCTGAAGGCTGGAATCTTGCAAAATTTCATACGCAGGATGAGTCTAACAGACTTGCTGAAGACATTGAAATTGTAACTAAATACATGAGGGAGGATTTTAAGCTGAGGCCTGAAGAAGACGGAGCCACGGTTATAGGAAACCTCACATTGGAAGAGATAAACAGAAAAGGAGTTCCCAGAAAAATAAACTGCCGTGATGATGTGGGCGATGCAGGATATACAATACCTTACAACGTAGAATCTGATAAAATAAAGTTTAAGGACGTGGATGCAGATTTTGTAATAGCAATTGAAACAGGTGGTATGTTCGACAGACTAGTAGAAAATAGATTTGATGAGGATTTTAGAGCAATACTGGTGCATTTAAAAGGGCAGCCTGCAAGAAGCACTAGAAGACTTATTAAAAGAATGAACACTGAACTTAAGTTGCCGATTGTGATATTCACTGATGGAGATCCCTGGTCTTTCAGAATCTATGCTTCAGTTGCATACGGAGCAATCAAAACTGCGCATATATCTGAGTATCTGGCTACGCCCAGCGCTGAATTCATAGGTATAACGGCTAATGATATATTGAACTATAAGCTTCCTACTGACAATCTCAATGACAAAGACATAGATGCGCTCAATGCTGAAAAGACAGACCCAAGATTTAACACTCCTTTCTGGAAAGATGAAATTGAACTGATGCTCAAAATAGGCAAAAAAGCAGAACAACAGGCTTTGGCTAAATATGGGTTAAACTATGTTACAGATACTTACCTGCCTGAAAAATTAAGGGACTTAGGTCTATAAAAAACTATTTTTACCTTGCTTTTGTAATATTTACATCTTTAACCAGCACGTATGGCAGTATAGATGGCATTACAGTATCCCACCATTTTACCTGTTCTCTGTCAACACTAATAGATTCAATATTGTTCAGAATTTTCAGTATATTGTCACTGATTCTGATCCCTTTCCATGATTCTACTATCTCACCATCCTCAACGTAAAATATACCGTCTCTCGGAATAGTCGAAAAATCGCCATTTCTGTAATCTTGATACCTTGTGTACCAGGTATTTAGAATGTATAAGCCTCTCTTCATGTTTGCCAGAATATCAGTTTCGCTCTCTTTTCCTTCCTGCATTACCGGTTGCCAAGCCACGGGAAACACTATTCCCGCATTTCCAGTAGTTTCTGTGCCAAATTTCTTGGCGGTAGAATAACTGTGAAGATGCGTTTTGTAAACTCCATCTTTTATTATGGTATTTTTCTTTGTAGCAGTACCTTCATCGTCAAATAGTCTGAACCCCACACCCTGTTCAAACGTGGGATCATCATATAATGTAAGCTTTTCAGAGGCTACTTTCTTTCCAATTTTGTCTGCAAAAAAGCTCATGCCTGAGTCTACCTGAAATGCCGAAGCCATGTTCATTGCATCTGTAACTAAAGATCCAAAACAGAGCGGATGAAACAGTATATCTAACTTTCCCTCTTTTCCCTCTACCGGATTTTGCACCATTTGTGCAAATTCTCCAGCCTCTTGGCCAATACCATAAGGGTCAATCTCTCTCAACTGCCTGTGATCTGCAGTCATAAATACACTTGCGCCAGGTGCATTGAACTCGTTGAATGCTCTCACTGAAATCTCAAAATTGACCAGCTCATCATATACGCTATTGTAATTGGTAGCAAGATATATCTTTTCAAAGGTATGATATATTGTTCCGGCAACTCGTTTTGCATTTTTTTCTAGAGCTCCATTAATCGCGTTTTTAGCGTAATATGCAAGATCGTCAAATTCTTTCAGTTTTAGATCCGGAACATGCGCACGGTAAGTTTGCTTTTTACTGTTTATACCATAAAAATCATCATTGTCCGGGACCTGATTTATTAGTTTTACAAACATTGATAACTGGTCATCAATCTTATTGAAATCTTTGATTGTGGTACTCAGAGTTTTTTTCCCTTTTGCCAAAAACAAACTTATCTCTGAATCTATCCAGTTTTTGTAAATATCAACTTCATTATTAGAAAACCTGATCTGTTTCTGGTCTCTCTCTTCAATAATGACCGAAGCTTCATCAATACCTTGCATTTGTAATTTTTTCACAATATTCTCAGCAAGATCTAACATCAATTTCACCTCAAATAAACATTTCTTAATCTCAGATGGGGCCCACCCATCAAGACATCAACACCCTGCATTGGATCTCCTTTCCCGCATGTGCCTGCAAAAAGCTTAAAATCTTTGCTAATAGCATCTATGGCACCATAGAACCCAGTAGTAGTTATCTCAAGAACAGGTCTCTTGATTGTCTCTTTTATCTCTCCATTCTCTATCAAGTACGCCTCACGGCCTATATATTTTTCATTAAATCTGATATCATCAATGTTCCATTCTGTAAATGAGTTCATGTAGACTCCATACTTGATATCCTCAATAAGCTCTTCAACACTGTATTCTCCAGGCTCTATATATGTAGTACTCATTCTAACGATTGGCTCTTGGTCCCACCACGAAGATCTGGCTGCAGCATTGCTCTTTGTCCCCAGCCTGGCTGCATATTCTCTATTTGTTAAAAATTCATTTATTTTGCCATTTTTGTAAAGATACCTTTTTCTAGCTTTAACACCCTCATCATCATATTTATAATATCCAAAACTGTGTTCGTATGTTGGATCATCTACCACATTAACAATCTCTGAACCTACTCTCTCTCCAATCATATCAGGCCTGATAAAAGACTCTCCTGCCTGTGCCGCTTCCCTGCCAAAGATACGATCTGATTCTGAAGGATGCCCTCCTGATTCATGTGCAACAATTCCAGCAACTTCAGGTCCGGCTACCAGATCTACTTTTCCATCTGGAATCTTCTTGCTTTTTGCCACTTTCTTTAAAATATTAATCTCATCTTTAACACGATCTATAATATTCCATTCTTTCCATGCTTCATATCCTCCGGTTCGTCCATGCTCTATTGAAGACTGCTCAAAGTTTCCGTTTTCCATAATTCCCATCATACAAGAATAGCTAACTGAAGGTAATATGGAGCTAATTGTAGTACCTTCTGTATTAATATACTCTGTCTCTACAATCTTGTCTCTTATCGCTTGTATTCTCATAGGTACCTGTGAAGATATCATCTCTGCCTCTACATCTTTTAAATATTGAAGCTTGTCTTCATTCGAAAGATCCTCTATTTTTATGTTTTCTTCCACGCTCCACTTCTCTTTGTATATAGGCTCTTCAGAAAATTTTAAGTTATCACGATTTATAGAAGAAGCAAACTTGACCGCTTTATCAGCAAGCTCTGCAAGATAATTCTCATCAAGTTTGTTGGTGGTCACATATCCAATTCCATGATTTAAAACTCGAATAGCGATACCCTCTTCTTCTATGTAACTTACTCCACTTACTACCCCATTCTTCATTACCAAATCAGATATTTTGTAGCGCTGCTTCCTTATATCTGCATACTTAACTTTTTTTTCCAGTTTTTTTAAAAGTTCTTCATACATTTGTTCACTCGCCTCTGATTTTCACACGTTTTTCCTCTGTACGCTCTTTCTCTTTTCTTATAATCCTCTCGAGGCTATCTAATACATTTTTAAACAGTTTATACATGTTCCAGTCATAGTCAGTGTAAAAAAATGTTTTTTTGTCAGTTTGTAATTTTGCGCGAACACTGTATTTTACCTCTTCTCCTTCTGGATTGTGAATCTCTACATGAAAGGTCATTAACTGTGGCTTAAACTTGCTGTATTTGTTTATTCGGTTCAAGAATTTTTCGATCATCTCATATACAATATTATATGGCTCTGGATCTGAACTTTCAAGACCGGTAATCTGTACAAATACCCCTTTTTCATTTTTTCCATTGTATGCCTGATCAAGAAAGTCTTTTTGTGTTATTATCCCTACCGGCTTGTTCTCTCTGTCAACTATTATACACATGTCAGTCTTTGATTCTGCTAATACATTTAAAACATCTTTCACAGTTGAATTTTTAAACACTTTCACAGCATCGGACATAATATCATTGATCTTTAGGTCTATCTTTTCTTTCTGGCCTTTGTAAGTTCCATACTGAAGTCTCTCTTTGTCTCTCCAGATTATCTTTGTGATATCAGGCATGTGAACCATGCCCACAAGCTTATTGTCATTGTCAACAACAGGTGCACTTAACTCGTCCCATTTATCCATAAAACTCAAGGCTTCAAATATGCTCTGTTCTTTATTTAACACTGCCGGATTTTCTATCATGATATCTTCAATGCTCAAATCTGAAAATTCATCAGAATCTTTTAATTGAGATAATATGTCTGAGACTGATACTATACCTAACAGCTTTTTGTTGTCATTAACTACTGGCAAAGCTCTTAAACCACTGTTTACCATGATTTCTATTGCTACATCCATGTCATCGCTATCTTTTAAAAAACTTGGGTGTATCATCATATTCATTACTTTGGAATACAGAGAAATATTTTTTCTTTTGGCAATGGTTTTGTAATCCAAGTATCCTACTAATATGCCTTTTTCATCTATTACTGGCACTTCTCTGACATTGTAATCTTTCATTTTGTTCAAAAGCGTAGACAAAGTATCTTCTGCAGTAGCAGTTACTACAGTTTTGGTCATAATATCCTTTATTTTTTTATTCATTTTTTATCCCACTCCATCAAATTTTTTATCTTTTTATCTGGCTTAATCAGCTTGCTACTATTCTCTTCAACTCTCGCAATGTAATCGGAAAGAGACTCTTCCCCTTTCAACCTCACTCTCTTCAGTTCATACTCACAGTCCGGACAATAGATACTAATTTCTGATGCTAGCTTTTTACCACAAATAATGCATCTGCTCATTGTTTCACTCACGATAAATGATAGAGAGTGCACTATTAAAATTTTTGGTTTTAATTTAAATATGATTTTTTATGTTTAAAAGAACATTTATATCCTTATAAAATTCTGGGGCCTATAAACTCCCATAAAATCAAGAATAAAATTAATACAGATAATGTTCCAGTTATGATATTGGCAGCTCTATCAAAATTTTTTATTTTTAAATTTAATCTATGCAAAAACCCAGAAAATGCATCTCTAAACAGGTACCCACCATCAAGAGGTATTGCTGGTAACAAATTGGTCATGCCCAGCATTAAATCAAGCCAGAAAATCCAATAAAGTATGTTAACAATGATCCAGAAAAGAGGAGCATAAAAAGGTGTGGTGTATAGACTTGCAAGAGAGCCAGACAGAGGTGCAAGCCCTAGAAAAGGAAGTGATATAAACAATAAAAAGCCATGAAATAGATTTTGTATGGTAACTGGGCCGACAGGATTAGACATGATAGCAGGGATCAAACTCACATTCATCATCGCTACTCCCAGATATGAAGAAGATATGCCCAAAAAGCCATGGCCTTTATATGAGATGTTATTTGCTGCAGGATCGTTCTGAGAGTAATATGCATATTTATCCATCAATGTAACAGATTTGCTAATCTGCATAATGCCGGTGCTTGAATACTGCAATAAGGATATATTAATCATTTCTCCTGACAGGCTATTATCCAGAAAATTGGCAAGTATTTGAGAATTGTAAATAGTGACATTATTTATATTTTTAATGATCTCTCCCGCTTTTAATCCTGAATCTGCAGCAGGTGTGCCAGCTACAACATTAACGATCATTACTCCTGCATACAGTTTAAGATTGTGGAAGTTATTATTATAGAATACGGTGGCATTTACTTTTGCACCGGGACTAATCATTACTGAATTGAACTGAGTAGTGGAGTTTATAGAAGTGCCATTAAAATTAGTTATTTCCATTCCTGTATTTAAATTGTTAAAAGGATCTGAATAAACGGAAGTAATTACTGCGCCATGAGCTATGGGCGTCACGCCACTGAATAATGATAGAAACAGCAAAGCTGCTATTGTGGCCACTACGATGTTTGTGGTTGCACCAGCAGCATATACTCGCATCCTTTTTAATCTCGGTGCTTTTGAAAGTTCTTCTTCATCAGGCTCTACAAAAGCACCAACTGGAATTATAAAAAATAATATACCTAACGAATTGATTTTCATTTTTTGAGTTTTAGTAAGTATTCCATGCGAAAATTCATGAATCACTACTGCTATAATTATGGCTAAAAGCCCGTACCATATAGGAATTAATGGGTTTATGCCTGGTAAGCCCAGTGCCTCAACGGGTGATGGCGCGCTTGATTTTGGAATTAAAGGTACCAGTGTAGCCTCCCAGATCAGTAATGCCAAGGTACCAAACATAATGACAAAACTAAGTATTATCCCGAAATCTCCATACCTTTTCCATATCCTATTTCTTGATATTCTCTCGATAAATTTTTTTCCTCTTTCAGTTTTAAACAAAAGTGCTGGGCCATACAATGAAAAATTTTTATTATTTTTTAAATAGGAATTTATAGCATATAAAAATCCAAACCAGATTATTAGAATAATTAAAAAAATTAAATAATAATTCATTGCATCACTAAAATAAAAAAATAAATAAAATTATAAAAACCCTACTTTTGTTAATTCTTTCTTAAGTTTCGCTACAGCTTCTAATATCTCTTCTTCCTTTTTAGCACCGGTGCATACAACTTTTCCTGATCCGAACAGTAATAGCACAACTTTTGGGTCCTCTACTCTATATACCAGTCCTGGAAACTGCTCGGGTTCATATTCTACATTTTCCAGGCCCAGCGACATCGCAATGTCCGTTAAGTTGAGTTCTGCATTCAGGTCATATACGGCCACTATGTTCTGGACAATTATCTCAGGTTCATCATACACATCTATATCTGCACTTTTTAGCTTTTTAACAATAGTCTGGATTGTTAATTTTACGCTATCTAAATCTTTGGCGCCAGTGCAGTTTACTTTGCCACTTCTAAATATTAATACAGCAGTTTTAGGTTCAGTTAATCTATATATTAATCCTGGAAACTGCTCAGGTTCATATTCTGAACCATCAAGAGCCAAAGCGATCTTGCTAAGATCCAGTTTTTCTGCAAGGGTAGTTGAAGCTACGATATTTTCAATATTTATCTTACTTTCATTGCCCATAATTTCACCACTTTAAATACTGATAATTTTAACCTATATATAACCTTTATTTAAAACATAAATATTATTTTATATGATTGTCTATAAAAAAACCCCGAGAATTATGGAAAAAAATAACAGTATTGCAATGTACAGATTAATATTAAAGGCTTTTTCTATATTTTCAAGTTTTAAATTAACAAGGTAGTGTTGATAAAATAATAGTATTGCTATTATAATTATAAAAACAATATAATATATGGAAAGTGGATAGGTAAAATAAAATGTTATTAACAAGAAAATTGTTAAAATGTGAAAAATCAAAGATATGTATAAAGATCTTTTTTTGCCAAATAAGACTGGAAAAGAATGTAAATGATTTGAACGATCAAAATCTTCGTCCATTAAAGAATAAATAATGTCAAACCCTGCAACCCAGAGCATTACAGCAAAAAATAGGAACAGGCTTCTCGGATCAAAAGAGTTAGAAACTGCAATCCACCCGCCAACCGGAGCTATGCCATTATTCAACCCCATAAACAAATGCGCGTTGCTCGTAAACCTCTTTGTGTACGGATATATGACTCCAATCAACACAACAAATGGAGATAGCTTGAAACTCAGTGAATTTAAAAAATATGTGGAAATTTCAAATAATAAATAGCCAAAAATTACAAAATATATGGTTTCCTTAGCAGAAATGATCCCGGTAGCAGTAGGTCTGTCTTTTGTCCTTGGATTTAATCTGTCTATTTTTCTATCTGCTAAATTGTTTATTGCCATCCCTCCAGTTCTTGCCCCAAACACTGCTATGGCAATCAATAAAAACTGCAAGAGAGTAGGTATATTACGTAACGCTAAAAAAGAGCCTATGTAAGCAAAAGGTAATGAAAATAAAGTATGTTCAACCCTTATAAACCTGAAAAATAAAACGATCTTTTTAGTGGTACTTTTAGCAGCGCCAGGATCAAAGTTAGAGCCCATAATCTTTCTTCCTTTGCTCAAACCATTTTTCTATCTCTTTTGAATCTTCTATTTTATCTGCCCATTCTCGGTCATATCCTTCATTTTTCAGTTTTTTAGTGGCGTCTATTCCCATCTTGCCACCAAATCCTTCTCTGTATGAAGCATGATCTAATGCATCTAAAGGTCCTTCTGTGACTATGCTATCTCTTTTTGGATCTGATCTAGTACCTAAAGCCCATAATACTTCTCCGAGATTCTGGACATTTATATCGCTATCTACCACGATTATATATTTGGTTAGTGCTAGCATATCCAGACCCCATAATCCAAAAATAACTTTTCTTGCCTGGCCAGGAAACCTCTTTTTTATAGAAACCAATAATATATTATGGAATACTCCTTCAAAAGGTAAGTTTATGTCTATAACTTCTGGTAAAAACATCTGTATCAGCGGCAAAAACATGCGTTCTACCGTTTTTCCAATATACGCATCCTCCATCACGGGCCTGCCAACAACAGTTGTATGGTATATAGGATCTGATCGCATCATTACGTTTTTTAGATGAAATACAGGATATTTTTCTGGCGGAGTATAGTACCCTGTATGGTCTCCAAACGGTCCTTCAACTCTTAACTCATCTTTTTTCACATACCCTTCCAGTACTATTTCAGCATTTGCAGGAACTTCTAAATCTATAGTTTCACAATTTACAAGCTCTAACGGTGATCCTCTTAACAGACCGGAGAATAAATAATCATCAATTTGCTTTGGAACTGGAGCTACAGCGGAATATATCGTAGCTGGATCTGCACCGATTACAACTGCTACATCTATCTTTCCTGTGGATTCTTCAAAGTTTTCTGCACCATGTTTATGTATTTGCCAGTGCATACCTGCAGTTTTAGGGTCATATATCTGCATTCTATAAACCCCCAAATTATATCTATCATCCTTTGATTTTGTTACTACTAAAGGGAAAGTAATGAATCTTTCTGCATCTCCAGGCCAAGTTTTCAGAATAGGAAAAGAGTTAAAATCAAATTTATCTGAAACGTTTTCTTTTACAGGCCCGTTTTTAACTGATTTGGGCTTTACTGAAAATAGGTCTTTCAACTTAGATAACTGTTTTAATGCTTCATAATATCCCCCAGGCAACTGTCTTGTAAGTTCCAATATCCTGTTTGCTGGCTCGGAAAAATCTGTAAGATTCAGGGCAATATGCATATGTTCCATCGATGCAAATGCATTTCCAAATACCTTCATTTTATAGCCATGTACATTGTTGAAAACAATCGATTTTTTTAAAGGGAGGTACTCTCTCAAGATCTTAGAAATTTGTAGATCTGCACTTATCTCAGTATTAATTTCTGTAAGCATGTTATGGTTTTTTAAAGTATCTATATACTCTCTCAAATCTTTAAACATAATTCTACTCCTTTCTCCAGACCATATAAATTAGACCACCCATTAAAATCTTCCGGAACTTAAGAAGTTTCATGTTATTACTTTCAAATAATCTCTGAATCTCTGAATATGTTATATAATTCCTAAACGTCTTATATAATGTGAAATAGTCTTTTAGTTTTTTTCGATTTAAAAATAATATTAAACTGGTAGGCATTATTGCTAAATAAACATAGAAAAAATATCTCAGAACGTTATCTGGTTTGCCAAGATCTACTAAAACCAATAATCCATCTTTTTTCAGTACTCTGGCTAGTTCAGAAGAAGCTTTTTTAAAATCAATGGCATCTCGAAATGAAAACCCACACATAACAGCATCAAAATAAGAATCTGCAAATGGTAACTTTTCAAAGGTTCCCTGTACTTTTTCAATCTTGTTAGAATCTATAGAAATATTGTCTAATAAAAATTTATTTGGATCCAGCATTATTATTTTCTCTGGATTTATTTCAAGCAATGCGATTTTGGACATTATTCCAGGTCCACACCCTGCATCCAGTACTATAGAATTCTCAGGAATATTCTTAATAGCCTCTAACCTGAGTGCTATATCATTACCTAAAGACATAAAATGGTTCATTTTATCATATTCACTGAATATAGATGTAAATGCGTTTTCAAGTCTTATCCAATCTTTTTCTTTAATAGTCTCACGCTCTCTTAATATAGATAAAAGAGAGATCCTATTTAAATGGTTTTATGTTTATGCCAGTATCTGTAACTTCATATCTGAAAATTCCTGCTTTTTCAGGATGGTTCCTGAATTTTTTAATGGTAAATAAACGTTCTATTCCAGTTTCGGATCTGATCATCTCCATACTGAATATAATGTCAACGATCTCTTCAATAGCCATTTCTACTGACTGAGAACCAAGACTACTGAGCATAGTAATTAATGCAGTACCATCATTATGCTGGGTATGAGATTTTATAGTTCGTAATGAGGCTATCATACGAGACTGCTCTCCTAGGGTAAGAAAGAAATCTAATGAATCGATGATCAACCTGAACGGTGGTTTTAATTTAGAGATTTCATATGTAATCATAGTCATGAAATCCACTTTTTTGCTTGGGGTATAACGTGTAGGTGTTAATAGTTCTCCTGCAGGAATTCCCTCTTCCCTATATTTACTGATTTCTAACTCTTTTTCCAAAACTGTTCTATAGTAAATAGATCCAATATTTACAATTTTTATATCTGACTTCCATTTAAAGTTATTAAATATAGAGACAATGTCCTCATCCCTCTCTGCAGTGGTAAAATATACTACATTCTCATCTTCTTCGTGTGATCCTGCAAATTGCTTTGCAAATAATTCTATACCAGCGCCGGGGTTCCCAGTGATCAATGTAGTATACCCTAAAGGTATGCCATCCATCAACCATTCATCCAGAGTTTTTATTCCTGTAGTAGTAACTTTCATAATTTTGAGCCCCCTAATACTTATTCGCTATTAATTATTTCATCACTCACTAAATTCAGTGTATTGTTAATTTCTGCATTGCTTTGTTCTTTCATAGAAAGTATGAATAAATAAGAGTTTTTAGCTCTTAAATTAGTTACAAAAATATGCAAGAATTCAGATAAGATTTTTAAATCGTTGTGTATGGCTAGAGAATTTACAGAATCTATTATTACCAAGCTAGGTTTATCTTTGAATTTTCTGTGCAAAAAATCAATTTTTATCATTATTGTCTCTAACATTGTCGGGCTTTCTACATACAAAATCTTATCACTATATTCTGTATTGCTCATCATTATGTGCGAAATGCAATCTACAAAATATAGATTTGCAGAATTGGTTCCGTACATTTCCAAAACACTGTATATATTTTTAGATGGTATTGTAGCTGAAATATAGAATATATTTGTACCTTTCTTGTTAGAAAAATCATCAACAACAGTTTTTATTACATCAAAGTACGTATTTATAGAAATCTGTATAGATATCGATGCAGATTCCTGCAAATCTAATAATTTCTTAGAAAAATCTGGTGATAAACTCATAAATTAGTCACCTCACTTCTACACTTCCTCCTTTTAATAAGGGTGCTAATAATATACCCATCGAGGTTAAATCTAAGACATATTTAGCTCTAGAATGAGTCGTTCCTCTCATCTTTATAATTTGAACAGTTCTTAAGAGATCTCCTCTTCTTTCTAGATTTCCTAAAAGAACTATCCCGTCTGCAATTGCCTCTTCAACACCATATTGTGAATACCCTTTTGCAGAAGGTAAGAGTTCAGATACAAGCAATGTTGTGCATCCTAATTCTGATAATCCTTTACCTAATCTTAATATAAATTCTCTGATCTTTTCTTCTGTATTCAATCGGTAACAGATTGAAGTAATAGAATCTATAACTAATCGCTTAACATTGAGATCTCTTACCAGAGAGATAATAGAGTTTATTAATATATCAATTTCATCCATAGAGAATTCTAGCTTATTTAAACCTAATTTTTCATAAATGTCTGGGAGATCTATGGCTATCATCTTTTTGCTTTTTAAGATCTTATCTGTCAAAAACGTATAAGGTATCATATTTTTAAAAAGCTTTTCAGAGGCTTCAGTAACAGATAAATATAGTGAGGTTTCATCATTCTCACAGCCATGAACCAGGAATTCCAGGCTTAAAGTAGTTTTTCCAGTACCGCAAGAGCCAGTAACTAAGACAGTATTTCCTCGTGGTATACCACCATTTAATATATTATCTAAACCTTCGATACCTGTAAGGCATCTGGGTACATTTTCCATTTTCTGTTCTATTCGGACCATGGTATTGACTAATACTTACAAACTCATATATAAATTTATCTTGAATTAATAATATATTAAAATAAAAATTCTTAATAAGTGATTACAAATAATTTGCTTTTGAAAAACAGTAATAATGTGGCATAAATAAAAAAGAAATAAAAAATTTATAAAAGACCTTTTTTGTAAACGCTCTTTGCTGTAAAAGCATCTATTTTCCAGCTTGGTTTTAATTGGCCGGCTACCTGCATAAGATGATCTACGGAATCTACATCCCAATTGCAAACAGCCATATTCTTATTTTCTGCTAGGTCGATGCTCAACAGTTTTAACTCTTTCGGTAGTTTTTTATTTTTGGCCATATCTGTGACTTGCTTTGCAAAATCCATTACTTTATCCTTTTGGGAATCCTCCCAACTGTGGACAACTATAACATGTACCATAAATAGTTATTAATATTTAACATATAGATAAACATTTCTATTTTTTTCTATGTTAATATCAAATTCAGTAAAATTAAGTATAAAACTAGTTTATAATAAAGATT
>JAVRLB010000033.1:0-14626 GCA_031961865.1 Thermoplasmatota archaeon
TTCGATGATCAAAATGTTATTTTTATCAACTGAGATTTGACAGGTATGTAAATTTACTACTAAACGTCATTAAAAGATAGTATTAACACTTCCTGATTTGTGAATATTGTTTTATTTTTCCGAGCTCATATGCTTGCCTGAACATTTTTTTAGTGCAAAAATAGATTAAGTATAAAGGAAGGATAATAAATTTAGTGTAGATCTGAATACAATAAATCTGTATTTAATTTTTACACGATAAACTGTTGTTAAAAGATGCTATTTTTTATATTCGTCTTTTTATTATGATTATTTTTATCATTATGTTTTATCTATTTAAAAAAATTCTATTAATATATATTTTATAACTAATTTGATTAATATTATATAAATTTTAGCAATTTTTAAATATTTTATTGCTATTTCAGTTATTGATGAACAAAATTATTTTGTGTTTCGACGAGTCAAACGGAGCAGTCGCTGCTGCGGAATTTATAAAAAAACTGAATATTAATGATATTTTAGCGATCATTGTTTGCCCGAAGACTGTAAAGTGTCCGATCGTGCTGAACACATTTAGTGGCCCCAAAGAATTTGATGAGTTACCAGAGCTGCTGACAGATTTGAAAAACACATTGAAAGGTATATATGATGACTCGAAGGTCAATGTAGAATTAAGGCATGTTTTTACCAGCGCATCCAATCCCGGTTACGAGATTATCAAGATTGCAAACTACGAGCACGCAGATCTTATAGTGACTGGAAGCAGGGGGCTTGGTAAGATAGGGGCATTATTTATGGGTAGTGTAAGCAACTACCTGATCCAGAACAGTAATGTTCCGGTACTCGTAGTTCCGTATAAAAAATAGTATCTATTTTACCTTGTTTCGCAGCTCTTTCTTGTCAATTTTGCCAGTGCTGCTTTTAGGCATGGTGTCAATGATAGTTATCTTGTCAGGCACCCACCATTTCTGTATTCTTCCAACCTCCACGTACTTGTCCAGATGCTCGTATACATCCTTCTCTTTAATATCGCTCAAGACTGTGATAAACGCTACAGGTCTTTCCCCCCACTTTTCACTGGGAGCGCCTATAACTGCCACTTCTCCAATACCCTTGCATTCACTAATCACGTTCTCGAGCACAAGCGAAGGTATGAATTCTCCACCACTTTTCACAGCATCTTTTTCACGATCCACAATAGTTATGTACCCTTTATCGTCTACGACCGCCAGGTCTCCGGTATTGAGCCAGCCACCTTTCCATAACAGCTTTGATTTTTCAGGGTCTTTATAGTAGCCTTTTGTAAGCCAAGGCGCGTGAACTACTATCTCTCCCACGCTTTTTCGGTCCCATGGCACATCACTAAAGTTCTGGTCCACTACCCTTAAATCTACCATTGGCACAGGTATTCCTGTAGAAATCATATATTCAAATTTCTGGTCTTCTGGCAAATTGGTAACCTTGTCATTGAGCAATGCAACGGTTAGCAATGGTGCGGTTTCTGAAAGCCCGTAAGCGCCAATGGTTGTGATCCCCAATGATTTTGCCTTCAGTGCCAGACCCTTCGGCAGTGCTGCACCACCAATAATCACTTTCCAATTTTTCAGATATTCTCTATAATCCTCAATGTTCGGAGCTGTAAGAATCATATACAGGATAGATGGAACCATTGCAGAAAATGTAACTTTCTCAGACTTGATCAGGTTGAGCATTGTCGACACCTCGTATCTTCCAGGTAGCACATACTTGTATCCTGATAGATACGCTAAATAGGGTATACCCCATGAATGTACATGAAACATTGGCACTAAGGTCATGAACACGTCCTGGTTTGTTAAATTCAATGGTGGAATGGTCAATCCTTCCTGCAGCGCTAATGTGTGCATGACCAGGTTTCTCTGCGTAAACGTCACGCCTTTGGGCATGCCCGTAGTGCCTGAGGTATAGAATATTGTGGAAGTTGTATTTTCATCAAGGTCTGGAAATTCATATTTTGTTTTTAGTATCAGATCATCATAGTTATAAAATGGTTTGAGAGTCGTGGATATAGGTTTATGATCCTCATTATATACGATCCATCCACTCACAAAATCAAACAGGCTCTGGCTCTTTTCTAGCACCGGCAAGAACTCATCTCTCAAAATCACATATTTATCCTCTGCATGATGCATCGTGTAATAGATTAGCTCTGGTGGATACCGGATGTTCACAGTGTGCATTATTGCCCCAAGCATGGGTATTGCAAAATAACTTTCCATATACCTGTTAGTGTCCCAGTCTATTACAGCCACAATATCTCCTTTCTTCACTCCTATGCTTTCAAGTCCTGCTGCCAATCCTGACACTCTATCATAAAATTCCCTGAACGTGTATTTTTCTTTGCTTCTGTAATTTATCTCTCTGCCCCCATAGTTTCTTAGTGTGTTTGCAAAAAGGTTTTTAAAATTTAGTTGATAACTATATTCGTTATCCATATTTTTATTATAATATTATCCTATTATTTAAACATTTTTTAATATTTTTATTGTGATATTAAAAATTATCCTGATCTTTTTGCGGTTTTCATTCTCAGCTTCAGCTCTTCTATGATTCCTACGTCTTCAGGCATCATCCCCCGATAGTTTGAAAGATGATAACTTAAGTAATCTCCATAGTGGATCAAATAAAACAGCTTTTCAAAGACAGAGCTTCCAATTGGTTCAATCATTACAAAAAATGTTTTTGTAATCTCTGCCGTTATGCTGATCCTGTTTTTTATCTTATCGTTTGAAGGTGCAAATGTGAAAAATATGAAATTATCCTTTCTGTAAGTATCTCTCAGCGGCATGGTATCATTATGGTTCAGCTCTGGAAAGAAGTTTGAGTAGGCCAGGATCTTTGAGTTTTCGTTAAACTGGGTTTTCCAGCGATAGGCAATAGTCTTGAACGGATAGTGTCCATAAATCACGGGAATGCGGTTATCTTTAAAAATCTCGTAAGCCTGCGCTTTTATATGTTCATTGTTTCTGTCCATTTCATCCAGTATGCGATGCGCATTATCTATTCTCTTGCTGCTCTGTGGCATAAACGTGTTTAAAAGAGGCATGAGCATATAGCCGATCGAAGAACGAGGCTGCAATCCGGTCGGCACAGTTACATTTTGAACCCCTTTTTCTCTAAGCTTTCCGGAAGACGTGATCGTGAATACTGTCGCTTTTTTCTCTATCGCCAGATCTGTGGCACTAAGTGTTTCTTCAGTATTGCCTGAATAGCTTATGGCAATGAACAACGTTTTTTCATTCACAAAATCTGGTATGTAATAGTCATCAACATGAATAACCGGCTTGAGCGTGTAAAGTTCTTTAAATATGCTTCCTACAATACCTGATCCTCCCATGCCTGCAATTACTATATTTTCATAATTTCTGTCAATATCGAACTTTGAATCAAACTTAACCTGCTCTTTCAGGGTCTTGAGCTCCTCTATGAATCTCATGATGCCACTATTATAAACTATGATATATTA
The DNA here is from genome assembly GCA_031961865.1 of Thermoplasmatota archaeon. Lineage (GTDB taxonomy): Archaea > Thermoplasmatota > Thermoplasmata > Thermoplasmatales > ARK-15 > JAVRLB01. The sequence continues at coordinate 3,488 of JAVRLB010000033.1, forward strand.
ATATTTTCACTTTTTCTGTTTCATAAAGTATTGGATCATGTTCTTTTCTGCCTCTATGTACGATTCTAGAGTACCAACATCCCACCAGTAACTAGTATTTATCTCTTTTCCGTACAGCTTTTTTTCCCTCACCAGGGTGGGAAACAGATCGTGCTCAATCTTGAACTTTCGAGTGCTCATGTATCTAGATCTCACATCTATAAAATCATGGTCAAAAATATAAAATCCTACATTCACATATCCACCTTTTCTGTATGCAGTTTTCTCTAAAAAATTTGTCACAATAGCTCCATCCATCTCAATCTGCCCAAACCTTTTCACTAGCTCTGGATCGTCTAACTTTATTAAAGACATGCTTACATACGGTCTCTTATCCCTGTGAAATTTATATAAATTGGCAAGATCGAGATCTGTTACTATATCTCCATTTAAAACAATGTAATCATCACTCTTGTTAATTTCTTCAAGCGCTATCGAGAGATCGCCTCCAGTTTCCCAGCCTAACCCCCTGATCACAGACACGTTCTCCAAGGCTGCTTTTTTTATGTATGTGGAGACGAGATCGGCATGCTCTGATACCACTACATATGTATGTTCTAAATCTAAGTTTTTCATGTTATCGAGCAAGTACTCTAATACAACCTTGCCATTAACCGGCAATAAAATTTTGGGTATTGCGTATGTTAACGGTCTTAACCTTGTGCCCTGCCCTGCAGCCAGTATTATAGAAATCATTGAAAATATGATTGTCTATGTGTATTTAAACATTCTTCAATTTTCTTTAAATTGTAACTGCTCAAGACCTGTTCAACGTTGCAGTCATACAGTGTGCTCCACCATAGCCACCCGTTAATTCTATCAAATCTGCATTTATGAAATCTATACCCTCTCTTTTCACATCTGGTCTGTTTGGAAATATCGAATCTCCTATCTTTTCTAGCTCTTTTTTTACAACGTCCTCTGTGAAGACATCAAATGCCCTGATTGTTAGCAATTGTTCAATTACTTTCTTTACATTAACTGTAATAATTTTTTTATCTTTTATAGTCAGAAAATTTGATGAATACGCTAACTGTTCTGGAATAGAGAGATCTATAAAATTAAAACCTTTGGATTTCAAATATTCAAAAAGTGAGGTTTCTCCTGATTTTTCATAGTTACCTGTGGATTGCTTTGCAAATATTTGCGCTTTTGCCTTCTTTGCAAGATATGTGGACGTAATTGCAAGCCCGTCTCCAGCTATGTTGAAATAGGTATCTAGATGCATGTTTACCATCTTGTTGTTTTTTGAAAAATCATAAACCGGATTTTCAACTACTAGTATTTCATCAGTTTCGATCTTTCCTGAGCTCATCGCTTGCAACGCTCCTTTTTTGTCTGTTCTTGATCCAGTTCCTATAATCGCAAATTTACCGGCAGGCATGAAATCACCTCCCTCAAAATGAGAACCTTTTGGAATGTTAAAAGCATTAGTTTCACCAAAAATGTTTTTGATCACAAACATGGTAAGATCTATTTCCCTTTTTCTCTGCTCCATCATCATGTTCCCTATTATTACTCCATTTCCTGCAACTGCCTGCTGATCTCGCATAAAATAAAGGTTTGCAAGCGGCAGGTTAGAGTAAACAGATGGATATTCTAAAGCTCCGTTTTTGCTCTTAAAAACTATTGATGGCTCAAGAACCATCAGGTCAAATAGCGTTTTGCTGTCCAGATTTTTTATATTCTTCTCTAGCTCTATTTCAGCATCTTTCTTGTCTTCCATAGTTCCATAAAAGCGAACCTTGGAAATGAGATAATCAATAATATGATCCCTGAACGATCCTGAATGCTCTGCATTTTTTATGATTTCCTGTTCTAATGTGTAAACTTGCACATTGTTTTGTTTCAGTATCTCTTCCAGTTTTCTGTGCTCTTCTATTGCCCTCTGCACTCTGTAAACACGCTCAAAAAGAAAAGCCTTTGGTGTCAGCATTGCATATTCTATTTCTACCGAAGGCCTATGAATCATTACTTCATTTAATGTTTGCCATTCTGCTTTTGCTATCATAAAATGGCAAATATTTTTGTATTATTTAATGCTTCTGAATATGAGATTAGATATTGAAAAATTTTTGATTGTTATCATTAGATAAAGTCTACAATGGCAATAAAAAATAGCGTATTACTCTGGATATTTAGTATTTTGTTACTCTCAGTTTTTATAAATGCCGATTATTTTTGTTTCCAGCTAAATAGCCTAGCTGCAACAAAAAAGATAATCAGTGATGATAATGCTAACAATATAATTTGTAAATATATTGTGTAATAATTGCCATAGATAAGTGTAGAATTCAATGCAGTAATGAAGTAAGTCAATGGCAGAAACTTGGATATAATCTGCAAATATTGAGGAGCAAATGCGAGAGGGAAAAATACTCCAGAGAGAAACATCATCGGAAACAGGATCAGGTTACCAACCACTGAAACAGTTTCCTCGTTATCAGAGACTAGCCCTGCAAGTATTCCTAGTCCCATAAAGAATATTAATCCCGCAAAAACAATCACACCTGACAGTAAAATAGTTGTTGGCGTAAATATCAATGATGCACCAAATACCTCGATCGCTATCAATACAAGAATTATGTCTGATATAATCAACATTACGAATGAATGAAGTATGTTTGCAACCATCCATTCTGATTTAGTAAGGCCACTGAAAGAAAGCTGCCTGAATATCTTCTCTTTTCTGTAGTTTGGAACCTGATAAACCATGTTGAACATCGTTGTCAACACTGTAAATCCTATAAGCCCTGGTACATAATAGTTTACTGTCTTGTCTGACGAAATAGATGCAACCTGCGAGCTCAGTACCAGCCTTTGCGAAGTGTTTGTGAATTTATAGTTTACCTGCGTAACTATTCCATTTAACATCTGAAAATTCGTGCTTGCAACCGTAGGGCTGGCCTCTCCCTGAAGAACCAGATACCCCTGCTTTCCTGAATAAATTGCAGACGTGAAATTGGCAGGGATAAACAATGCTGCACCTATGGAATTATTAATAATATAATCATGCAGATTCACATTCTCTCCTATAACTTTCACATGGAATAGTCCAGATTCATTTATTGCTGAAATTATGCCCCAAGAAACAGAGGATGGACTATCATTTTGCACGATCAGAGTGCTGGGTGTATATGATGATCCAGAAAAAATTGCACCGAAGAGCAGCATTAAAATTACGGGAAAGGCAATCTGGAAAAATATGGCAGATCTGGATCTGAAATATGATTTAGCATGAAGAACAAAATAGGCTGAAATATTACTAATTTTCATCTTCTTCAATCTCTCCTACCATCTTTATGAACACGTCTTCCAAAGACTCTCTCTTCAACGTAAAATCCTCAAATTTGGCTTTTTTATCATACAGAAAATTGATGAGCGTTGTGGAATCTTTGATGTTATTTAAACTTACCTCTATATACGCTCCATCTCTGACTGCATTGAATCCTGCATCTTTGATCATATTCTCGATCTCGACGCCACCACGTATTATCAGCCGATCATTTTCATGATGTCTTTCAACAATCTCTTTTGGAGTCCCGGAATCAATGATCTTTCCATGATTCATTATCGCAACACGCTCTGCAAGCAACTCTGCTTCCTCTAGATAATGAGTGGTAAGAAGTATGCTCTTGCCTTTCTTTTTTAAATTTTCAATCACTTTCCATATGTTTCTTCGTGCCCTGGGATCCAGTCCCGACGTGGGCTCATCAAGATACAAAATTTCAGGATCGTTGACCAGCGATAGTGCAAGGCCAAGTTTTTGCCTCTGACCTCCAGAAAGCGATTGATACGGTGTATTGACCTTTTCACTCAGATCCACAATATCCAGAATCTCTTTTATGTCCGTAGCTGCGTGCATAGTTTTCTTGTAAAAATTGAGCGCTTCTAATGGTGTACTGTTATAAATAAATGAGAAATCTTGAGGCAGGATCCCAACTTTGAATATTAAACTCTTGCTTTTTTCAGGATCTTCTCCAAGCACCATCACACTGCCGGAGGTTCTTTTTCTCACACCTTCAAGTATCTCTACAGTTGTGGTTTTGCCAGCTCCATTTGGGCCTAAAAGGCTAAATACCTCTCCCTTCTCTATCTGAAAATCAATGCCATTAACAGCAATAAAATCACCATACTTCTTTACTAAATTTGAAACAGTTATTACATGTTGTGCCATTTTATGCACTTCATTTATTTACGCTATTTAATATTTTTGTTTAATTGATATGCCTGCAGGTGATGCAACAAAAGTCAGATGTTAACAAAAATTACTGATCTCGTAATGTCATTTTTTTAGAATAGTAGAAAATACTAAATAAAAACTTTTAATTTTTTTATAGTATATCTAGTGTTTTCTGGGTTTTTACAATCTTAATTAATTTGCTTTTTGTAACTAAATCTTTTCCGATTATGTTTTGCATAATAAAATAAAGAGCTTGATTTAAATCTTCAAAGTTCATGCTTTTGTTTTTCATAGCATTTCTCACAGATTCTCTTATGACCCAGACACCTAGCGGAATTGAATATTCAGGTCCTATTTCCCGGTACACGAGCACAGATCCTTGTCTCTTTATATTTTTTAAATATTCTAAAACTGCAAGTCTAGCTGAATAATATGCTCCGCCCACATTATCTGCATAATCTTTTCTACCAGAATAGTCTTCAAAATCTCCATTACCAACATTCACGTTTGTATAAAATGATCCTCGCTGCCACAATTCTATCATCTCAAAGCTCCATATTCTGGGAATGATTAATATAAAAAACGAGTTGCCAATATATTGGTTACGAAAAACCTGAAACTCTTCAATTAAAGGGTAATTTTTAATATCTTTTATCAATTCTTTCCCAATAATATCATCAGTAGCAGTAATAGACCATCTAGTAGGCACCATTTTTCTATCGTCTTTTCTACCCAATAAACCAACAGACAAGATCCTCTGTATCTGTGAAAATGGAAGATTATCATTATACAAATATATAACTGCCTTATTAGCCAGCAAATCTTTATCAGAGACAATATAGTCTACTTTTCTTGGAATAGATGGATTTTCAGTCAATCTAATTTTTTTTAACTCTACTTTTGGGCCCATAGGATGTAGAAATATGTCTATTCTACTTTCTGCATTATAATATGGTTTAGATAAGGTTATTTCTGCATCAACAGGTTTAGAGCTCATCGCTATTTCTTTAGAAGCTTCTATATTCTGCCCTGAAACTTGATGCACATTTAAAACTGTTGAGGGTCTTATAAGAGTAGATGCTTTTAAGGCAATTTCTAACATATCTTTACCATACCAATTTTCAGGATTGCCTATATCTCGGTTTATTTCTGAGACCATTGGTCCTACATACACATTTGGATAGTTATATCTTCCAACAAAAACAGACGGTGGTGCCTGCCCGAAAAACTCAGTTTTATTTAATTTTAACTTTGGTAACAGATTAGATACATTATCTAGTAAAGGACAATAATTCAATCCGCACAGATTACGACTGCCTTTACATTTTACACAAAGTTCTCCAAACATTTCATATATTCTATTAATGCGAAATACAAAAGTTTTTCGTTTTAATATATCCAATACAATTTATTTATTATTTTATTATATAATTTATGTTATTCATTATTAAGTTAAGTATATAAATTAACAAACATTACTTTATAAATATAAACAGTATATTAAAAACTTTTTTTAAGCAATCTAAAATTTAGAAAATAGTTAGTCGACAAAGTACTATTTTCACAAATAAAAAGATAAAATTTACATAGCTCCTTGTTCACAAGCAAAACCATAAATATTCAAATCGAAATGCGAAAAAGTAATCTAAAATGAGTACGTTTCAATAAATTAAAAATCTGAAAAAAATTTGAAGAAGTTTTTAGAGAATACCTAGATTTACTACTCATCAGGTTTCAATAATATTAAAAATAGTGAACCAGATAACTTTTATAAATTATACAGGATTTTCTCAAGATCTAGATTTGTTGGGAATGTAAATAATTTTTATAGTAATCAAGTTTATAAAAATATTTAAATGATTTTGGCTACAACACTAAAAAAGTATATATCTTATTCAAAAACTTAAATTTTAATACCATTTGTCATTGAAGAATTTTAGCATATGGATCTCCTGCAAACTATGCAAAAGTAGAATTTAAAACAAATTTTACTGAATCTATCCTTTTAAGAATGACTGGCTATCTTTTTTCAAATTATCCCAGATATTCCATCATTTTAGTTAAATGTTATGAACCTGAAAGAGTATTATCGGGAAAAATAAGAGATCTGGTAATGGAGAAAAAGTAAAAGATACATATGATATTTTTTGTTGCAGAAAGGAATAAAAGCAAATATAAATATGAACAATATGAAGTTAGTGAGAAAAATATTGAAGGTGAATCTCCATTATTAAAAAACATTAATAGGCATAAACAAAATCTAGATAAAAGAACTGGATGATATCTTAATATCAGTTCCAAATTTATATCTCATTAAAAAATATATTCTAAAATCATTTCAAATTTAATAAATCAACAAAATGATAATTAAATTAATTATTTATATTTATAGATATTATCATATTAACAAAAACACTTAACACACTGCTGCTGCAAAAATAAAAATGTCGTATAATCTCTGTTATACAACATTTTTCTTCTCTATAGAAAATGGATCAAAAGTCTGTGCAGCAAATAGTTTTTAATAATATACAAAAGAATTATAGTATGATACAGGAGAGGTAAATTAAAAAAATCTAGTTATGATTGAGATAAAGGTACTGAATTTAAAATTTGAATTTAGAGGCTTGATAAACTTAAAATTAGTGTATTTATCTTTAATGTTAAAAAAATGCTTTAAAAATAAATTTTAAATAATTACAATATAATATTTATAATATATTTGTAATAACATAATATACATAACCCATATATTAAGCAATATGATTTATTTGTTATTTATAATAAATTAATTGAATTTATTAAATTAACTATTTTAGTTAATTTATATGAAAATTGAAAATTCTATGATTTATATATATTATCGAATTATTATTGTACTATTCCTTACAGCATGACAAATATTGCCCGTTATTTTTAAATATCGAAAAATAATTATCACATTTTATGACTGCACCTGTAATATTGACCAGTGAAAATGCAATAGCCAGTGATGCGTTTGGTTCATCAATTGCGGGTTTTATCAGCGCCCTGCCTGATACCTACATGAAACGATGGATCTCTGATCTCTATTTCAGGGTTAAAAAAGACCGAAATAATTTGCCAATCCGGGTACCTTACGGGCTCGCAAAAGTTCAGGCAGCGTTGAAAAATGAGGGCATAGATTCTATCATTGTAGATCCTAAATCTCTAAAATATTATATTGGCAATGATACTAAAATCCTGGGCATATATACAATGGACGGCCTGGGTCTAAGCTATGGCTCTGGCATAACATACTGGATAATCAAGCTTGCAGGACTGCCCTATTCTGGAGTTCCCTACATCTCTCGCTCTTTTCTGGACATATTTGAAGATCCTGTAGTGCAGAAATTTAAAAAGAATTTAAAGATCGTGGTAGGAGGACCTGCAACATGGCAGCTGATCGATACAGATTATGATAAAAAGCTGAATTTAACGCTTGCCTATGATGGAGAGTTCGAGATAGAAGGACCTGCACTGTTCAAAAAGATGCTCAGCGGAGAGTCTGTACCTGCAAGATATCTTGCAACCAGACCTGTTCCAGTATCTAATATCCCTACAATTCTCACTCCTGCAAATGGAGGGCTGGTAGAAGTTACAAGAGGCTGTGGCAGAGGATGCAAATTCTGCACGCCTACAATCAGCGGCATGATCAGATCTATTCCATTTGAGAATATTGAAAAAGAAATACGGTTGAACATGGAAAAGGGAGAGGTAAACGGTATTGGATTGCACAGTGAAGAGTTTTTCAGATATGGTGCAAAGGGCATAGAGCCAGATCCGGAAAAGGTGATTGATCTGGTCAAAAAAGCGTATCGGCTTGTCAAGTCATACGGAGATTATTCGCTTTCAACCGATTTTACTACTGCTGCTATAGTCGCAAAAAATCCTGGATTAGTAGAGGAAGTGAGCCACTACATGAACGAAGACCATCATCGAAATTTTATAGAGATGGGCATAGAAACAGGCTCTCCAAAGCTGATCGAAGCATGGATGCCTGGCAAGGTTCTGCCCTTTAAGGCTGAGGAGTATCCAGAGATAGTAGAAAGAGCGATCGGCACTTTAAATGACAATGGCTGGGTTGTTGTAGGAACCATGATAGTTAATCTCCCAGGTGAAACAGAACATGACATAATGCTAAATTTAGAGCTTATAGAGAGGCTTAAAAGCTACAGAGTAATAACATTTCCACTTCCGTTCATACCCATGGGTGCGCTCAGAAACCGTGATTTTACTGCTTTAGACAAGATGCTTGAAGATCCTCTTCGTGGCGAGTTTATATCTAAAGCGTTATTTCAAGCATTTACAGAAGCTAATAGAGATCGAACCATGGTCACAGAAGGTATGGATAATCCTTTTGCAGCAGCAGTTGTGAACAGGTTGATAAATATATTTATGACCTATTTAACAAAAAAATATAACCGGCAGATCGAGAATTATGAGCAAAACAAAGGTTATATAACTACTAATTGATATTTTTCAGTTTTAACAATGCCTACTTGTTAAGTGTTATTATTAACTCAATTATCATAATAAATATATTATGATTACAAAGTAAAGGATATATTACATAATATATAAATTTTTATTATATAATTACATGAATTTACAATCTTATGAAAAGCAGAGGTTTTGAAGATGCTAATTTTTTTTGAGGCAAGTACAGAGCAATTACCAAAGCAATATACTAATTGTTTGGGATGGATTTTTAGAATGCTGCTAAAAAGAAAATAATAGTAGAATAATCAAAGTTTTCATATATTTGGATCTCTTTGCTTGCGCTGTTTAAACTGTAATATGTGAAGTGCAAAAAAATTAGATGGTGGGCAGGAACATGCCAGTAAAAAGCTCAAAATAAACAGTTACCATAATATCAAGAAATTGCAAGGTTTCAGATACCGAAATTCAACCCACATATTAGATCATTAGTGAAAAAATTTGAATTATTTAATGGAACAGCAACGCTATTTGATGGGATTATAAAATAAAACCTAAAAATATAGTTTTTTCGGGATACTACACAGCCAAAATTTGCTAAAAAGGTTTAAGTATTTAAAAAGGCTTTAAAAAAATATAATGAGCGAAATATCGCTTAAAACAAAAAACAAAATTATTGTTAATTTTGTGAACGGCAAGAGTGTAAACGATATATCAATAGAACTGAAAATTCCCATAGACGAAATTAATACTGTAATAGAAGAATGGAAAGGCGGATACCTTAACATAGAGCTTGACAAAGAAATACCTGGCGAGATAAAAGAGTTGGCAGAGCTTATGAGAGATAAAGAGCTCTCAATTCAAAACTTAATAGAAGGATATTTTTATTATTCTATATTCGCTGGCATGGACAAAAATAAGATTTTGATGTTAGTAAAACAAATTTATGGTTTTGATGAAAGCGATAGAGAAAAATTGCTCAACACTGCTGAAAAAATGATAAGGTTCTCAAAGTATGAAAGCATAGACTTTGTGGACATTCCAGAGGCCATTGAGAAAATGGTGGAGAAAGGAAAGATATTGAATTCTCAATTAAAAAAGCTGAATGATCAGAAACTCGAAAAAGAAGAAGCATTGAAATCTCTTAATATGAACATAGAAGAGCTGAGTTCCAAGCTGCAGGAACTGAAAAATGAGCTGAGCCTGGCAGAATATCTAAAAACCAGGCTTTCTGATTATAACATTGACGAATCACATATTCGCGATTTTCTGGATGCAATGTTAACTGCAGGGCTAGACACTAAAAACTGGGAAGAGCTTGCAACAGAGATAAAAGTGATCAAAAGCAAGAACATGAGCATTGACCAGTTTCTAAAACTGGCTAGATATTTTGAAGAATTGATAGATCATCAGTTCACTGTAACAATGATAAAAGAGCTTGCAGAGAAATTGAAAGTGTCAGATATAGGAATAGAAGAATATCTAAACGAGAGATACGAGTACACACGCGACAAAATAGCATATATAAAAAGCATGATAGAGCTGAAAAAAGAGTATAAAGCTATGGAAAACCGGATCAGAGACATGAACACTGAACTAAAGATGATTGAGCTCCGCATAACAAAAGAGAAGCTCAAGTATGCAAGGTTGCAGTAAATGCTATTTATTTGATCCTTTACAGTTAAATAAGGCTATTAAAGAAGCATCAAACTTTGAAAATAAATTAAATCATTAAGATGATAGTGATTGCTATGGAGTAAATTTAATAAAACAGACAGTTTGTGTGTTTAATAATATCAGATAAGCATAAATATGAAAGATTTAATTCGGTTTATGTCAGACGAAAAAGAATTCTATATAGTATATAATAGTAAGTCACTTAAAAAATTTTTTAATGAAATAGTCTCTAAACTTTTCGTTGATAGACAAAGATATATCTGTATTTTTACCTTCACCTTAAAAATGAAAATGTGGACTGTACCTAATCTGTGTTTCTGACATCCAACGAGTAAGTAAAATTTTAAACTAAGAGTTGACACTCCTAATGTGTAAAAATTTATATATGTATGAAGTATTAATTTTCTCCGATGAGATCAAGATTAATACTGGAGGGAAATGTACAAGAAGTCGGATTTAGGGCGATTGTAAAACAGATTGCGCTGAAAGCAAAGATTAAAGGAAGAGTAAGAAACATCGTTGATGAAGGAACAGTTGAGATATATTGTGAATACAGAGATTTAGATCAACTTAACAACTTTATAGAATCATTGAGGGCAATAAAAGCAGAAAGTGGTGTAAAAGTAGATAGTATAGAGCGATTTGATGAGGGCTCTGAACAGTATGGAACTGTTGACGAATCTATTTTCAAAGGGTTTTCAGTTAATTATGGAGAAAATCTGACCGATTACGAGATCGGTCAAGCAGAAAGAAGTGAATTAACAGTTTTATATGAATTGCAG
>JAVRLB010000034.1:0-14494 GCA_031961865.1 Thermoplasmatota archaeon
TTTCCTGCTCCACCAACACCACAGGTTACAGATTTTATCGCCGATGTTTTGATATCTGGTTCAAACGACAACGCATCTTTAATCAACATATCCCATGCCATTTTTATTACCTCTTGTCAGACATTTGTTCTTTAATTTATGTATATTTTTTATATTATGTCTGACAAATAGCATATTAATTTAATAGTATATAAATTTTGTTTTTTTTTAAGCATCTTTTTCTCAATATTCAAAAACTCTGAATTTTTAATTTTTACAAAAAAGCTTCTGAAAAAGATAGTGAAGAAAAGAGCTTTTGGCATTATCCGGAAATATACTCAACAGAGATTAGAAAGGATAATATAGGAGTATTTGATTATTTTTAATTGGTGAAAAAAATGACTGATTGGAAAGAAGAAATTACTCAATGGTTAACATCAGGATCTGATAAATCTGAAGATCCTATCGATCTGATCTGGAATGTTAGGGAAGAGAATGGGACACTGATAGCCGATCATCCAAAAGTACCGTTTTCTCTTTACATATCAATTGACACCCATTTCGTGAGAATGAGCGTGTTTACTGGATTAAACACAGCTTTATTAGACCCTGTACAGAGGCTGGATATTTCAAGAAAGCTTTTGTTTTTGAATGACCGTATAGATCTTGTGAAATATGTGATCAGGGGGATAAATGAAGAAATCGTGTTGAGGTCAGAACTGGACCTTATTGCAATTGCAAAAAAAGAGTTTGATGATGTTTTGACGGGATTGATCACCGCACTATTCTTGATGATAAAAGAATTCAAGCTTGAGGAACAGTTCAATAAAGAACTTTCAGAAAGAGTAATTTTGATGATAAAGGAAAGGATGGAAAAAGGTGCCACAAAACAGGATCTGTTAGATTTCTTAGTAAACAAAGTTGGGATGGATAGTAATAGTGCAGAAAAGTTATTAAATGAAATTATAAAGAGCACGGAAGAGGTACCTATAAAGCCAGGAGACTCAGCCGCATATCAGTGATTGTTATGGACAAAGAAGAATATAATAAAATTGTAGATGAGTTAGTCTCAACTATTGGGGAGAAAGCTTCCAGGGATAAAATTGAGAAAGAGCTCAATTCCTGGCTTCAGTTTTCAGGAATTAACATAAAAGATATCATGAAAAAAATTATTGAAAAATTTAATCCTGATAAACAATCTGATGCTCTTACAAAAATAAAGGATATTGAAAGTGGCGAACATAGCGTAAGTTTAGTTGCAAAAGTTTTGTCTATTAATAAAAAAGAACTTGAGAATAAAGGGAATATGTATTATGGTATCATTGCAGATGAAACTGGATCCATACCTTTCACTGCCTGGAAATTAAATATTGAAGTATCTAAAGGAGATGTAATAAAGATCGTAAATGGCTATACTAAAGAGTGGCGAGATAATGTAAAGATTGTAATTGGCAACTATACCACAGTCTCGATGATGCCAAAGGATTTAATCAAAAACGTACAGTCTAAAGTCAGCAAATTTAAAATCATAGACCTGAAACCTCAGCCAGGAAGAGTTGAAATTGTTGGAAAAATACTAAGTTCATCTGCAAAAAATGTGATTGTAGATAATAAAAATAGGATGCTTTATTCTGGTATCATTGCAGATGAAACTGGAAGTATCGGATTTTCGGCGTGGGATACTGAAATCAAAAATAATGCAACTGTCAGGATCAAAGGTGCATATGTAAAAGAATTTAGAAAAATGCCTAACCTCGTTATAGATAAAAACTCGATTGTTCAGTATGAAGATGTTGAGATAAATGTTAAGAGATCGGTTGTATCAATTGAAAATATTGAAGAAAGAGGAGGCCAAGACTTAAAAATAGAGGGAATTATCTTAGAGATCAAGGAAGCGGGAGTAATTGCCAGATGTGAGAAATGTAAAAAAGTGCTGGTGAATGGTCTATGTCCAGAGCATGGGAAAGTTGGCGTTTATCTGGACTTGAGAATCAAGGCTGTTGTTGATGATGGGACTGGCGCCTTAATGGCAATATTCAATAAGGATGTATCTGAAAAACTTTTATCTTCTAATTTTGAAGAGCTGAAGAAGAGAGAGTCTGAAAACATAGGTGCCTCCGTGATATTGCATGATGTAGAAGATAGATTTCTTTTCAGGCCAATTTATTTGTCAGGGAATATAATGTCCTCTGAAAACGGTTTAACAATGTTTGTGAAAGATTTCAATACAGTAGACTACACGAAAATAGATGAAGAAGCAGAAAAATTGTTAGAGAATTTAAGGTGGTAAATAATGAGAAGAGAAACTGCATGGCGAATTTTTTCAGGAGAATTAAACCTCTCTAAAAAGAAAATTGTACAAGATGGTGACAAAGCAATAACCTATGTTTTAACTCCTTTAGGTGCTAAAGTAAGGAGAGTATTTTTAGTAGGTGTACTTGTAGATGTAGTGCCTGCTGAAAGCGAAGATGGATTTACAAAAGCCAAGATTTCAGATGGTACTTCCAATTTTTTTATTAAAGCCTCAAAATATCAGGATAGTGTAAGGAAAAGCATCGAAAACTTAGTGCCTCCTTTAATAGTATCTCTTAGTGGAAAAATTTCTGTATACAACCCGGAACCAGATAAATTCTGGGTGAGCGTAATTCCAGAAAATATCACAAAATCAGATGAAAATGTCAGGAAATATTGGATATACAGTGTAGCTAAGAGATTAAACATGAGAATTAACGCAATGGATGAAGCAAAAAAAATGAAGGATCCTACAGTACAAATGCTTATGGACCTGGGATTTCCAAAGTCTGTGTCTGAAAATACGCTTCTAGCACTGAAAGAATATGGAGATATTGATGTTGAGCCATATATAAATATACTGGAATACTCACTGAAATCAGTATCACCTGACTATCAGGATGAAGAATTTGAGATCCCTACAATTGAAGAGCCTGAAGAATCTAAAGATAAAGAATATGAAAACAAGATATTAAGCTACATAGAAAAATATGATTATGATGGAAAAGGTGTAAAATACGAAGATCTGAGAGAATATACTGAAAAGGAAAAGATCAGTTCTGAAAAACTTGACGAGATCTTGGAATCGCTAGAAAATGATGGAATAACCTATCAGCCAACTTTTGGTTACATTAAAAAAGTATAGATATCTTTAAGCCCCTGAATATCGCCCAAGTATAGCAAGCCCATATCTTTAGATATTCCATAAACCAGGAATTTTGAAAATTGGATATCGCGCAACATTGGAGAGATTGTATTGGAAGACAGTATGTCAGATCCAGATGAATATATACTTGGCGATGGTAATACCAACATCTTATCTTCTGGCGCATATAAAAATGCAGGAATTGTTACTATTGCACCTATCGAATCCCTTATTTTTATAGAGGGATGCTCATGCCCAAGTATCAAAAAACTGTTTTTTCTATCTATCTTCTTGTCACCGTGTACCAAAAGATAGTTATTAATCTTCATAGAATCTACGAAAGGTACATCATATTTAGCAAGTATATTCTTTAAAAAATTGTCATGGTTACCACGAATAATAGTTAGCTTTGTTCTGGACAAAATAAACTCAATGATCTTTTTTATGTCTCTCCATTCTTGCTCAACATTTTTTGAAAACTCATGTTTGAAATCACCATCTATCAAAACCTGCTCTGGATTATATTTATCTATTACTGTATTCAACAAGTTCATAATTTCAGATGTCTGTATCTTTGGCAACAATAACCCTTTCTGAGCCATTACCTCTTCAAATCCTATGTGAAGGTCACTTAGGACTAAAATCTTTTCATTAATGAAAAATAGTGAGTAATTCTTGTTTATGATTAAATCATTATTTAGCCTGATCTCATTAAGCATATGATTTTAATAAAGAAATCTAATTAATTAAACTTTCTGAAATTTGGCAAACTCTAAATAACAAAAAATAATCTATTATGATGATGATGCTTTCTGAATTAGGTGAAAGAAATATAATAAACAATATCAGAAAAATATATGATTATAAATGGGTAGATGATGATTGCTCTTATTTTCTAGAAAAAAATAAATATATACTTATCACGGTGGACTCTATATCCAAATCTATGCACATTCCAGATCATGTAGATCCTGTAAAAGTGGGTTATTTTCTAGCTGCGATAACTCTTAGTGATATAGCTGCTATGGGCGGTATTCCAAGATACTTTATGAGTGCCTTAACCTTGCCAAAAAATATGGACACAAAAGACCTGAAAAAAATAGAAATAGGGATCGCAAAATGCCTCGATAAATATAACACAATGATGATCGGAGGGGATTGCAAAGAGGGAACTGAGCTGGTCATGTCTGGAATAGGTATTGGTGAAGTAAACAAAAAAAGGATACTGAAACGTGATGGAATGAAAGTAGGAGATATATTATGTGTGACCAATTATCTTGGCAAAAATAGTGCTGGATACTATCTATGGAAATTAAAAAATTCAAAAGAAGGTGCAGAGAAACTTCTAGAAGTTGAACCTAGAATAGAAGAGGGACTCATTATTTCAAGACACGGTGCAACAGCTGCAATGGATCTTTCAGACGGTATTTATTCCTCTATTTCTCAGCTGAAAAAAATTACAGGACTTGGGTTTCTCATAGATTTTTCAAAGATTCCGGTTTCTCCGCTTGCAAAAAAAGTGAATGAGGAACTGGGTATTTCAATAGAAGAACTAACCTTAAATTACGGCGGGGATTATGAGCTATTGTTTACTATACCTCCAGAAAAATGGATTACTTTGAAAAAAGCTTCTGAAAAAAATAACTTTAAACTCACAGAAATTGGGAGAGTGAAAAAAGGAAGAAACCTGTTGTTAAAAGATGGTAAAGAACATGAAATCAAAGAAAGAGGATATGAGCATTTTACATGAGGCAATGTACTGGAACCGAGAAAGTGATGGGGTAAGATGCAATCTCTGCCCACATCGTTGTTATTTAAAAATCGGAAATATTGGAATATGCGGGGTCAGGAAAAACGTGGATAATAAGCTATATTCAGAAGTATACGGATTTGTGTCTGCAATAAGCAATGACCCTATCGAGAAAAAACCATTATTTCATTTTCATCCAGGTTCTTGGATCTTCTCCGTGAGTACAATAGGTTGTAATCTCAGGTGTATGTACTGCCAGAATTATGAGCTGAGCAGGGGCTTGATACCGAGATCACAGCTAGAATATTATACACCTGAAGAGATTGTGAGCATGGCAAAAAGGTATGGTTCTAGAGGCATTGCATGGACCTATAATGAACCTTCTATTTGGTTTGAGTACACGCTGGACACCAGTAAGATCTCAAAAAAAGAGGGAATGTATAATGTTTATGTTACAAATGGATACATTAATGAAGATCCTTTGAGAGAGATAGCACCTTATATGGATGCTATGAACATTGATGTAAAAGGATTCACTGATGAATTCTATAAAAAGTATCTTGGGGGGACTCTTGAGCCAGTGCTGAATACCGTAATTTTGGCAAAAAGCTTGCATATACATATTGAGCTTACTTATCTGGTGGTACCAACACTTAATGACAAAAAAGAAGATATTGAAAAATACTTGGACTGGGTTATTGAAACCCTGGGATTAGATGTACCACTTCATTTTTCGAGGTTCCACCCAGATTATAAACTGAACTACCTCCCTGCTACTCCAATAAAGACCATGCAAGAAATATATAAATTAGCAAAAGAGCGCAAGCTCAGGTATGTATACATCGGAAATTATCCATCCACAGATTTTGAGTCCACTTACTGCTACAATTGTGGTGCTAAGCTGATAGAGAGATTTGGGTTTGACATCAAGATCCTAAATCTGTCTGAGCATGGAACGTGCAAGAAATGCGGCGCTAAGATTTCAATTATACTATAGCTTTTTAATTTCTATCTTGATACTCTCCGCATTATCACTGTTCTTTAGAGATTTTACCAATCCTTCAATCGTATTGAACAATATACTCTGCGCAAATTTGCCCAAATAAACATTCTTATCATTTACCTTTAACGATATTTTTTTGTCCGGGTTCCAATACTCGCAATTTTTGAAACTATCCTTTTTTTCATAAATTGCCCTTGCCATTTCTCGGCAATCTTTATGCCCACATTCTCCGCAATCAAATTTTGGCAATGCTTCGTATATCTTTTCTATCTGCCTGTTTACCTTGAGGTATTCCAGTATCTGATCTATATTATTATCAAATTTCAAAACTGTGTTTTTTTCCTCTTCTATATCTCCAACCTTTATTTTTTCTAGCCAGTCAATGTTTTTGAACCCTTCTACCAATACAAAATCAAAATTATAAAAATAATTCAAAAAACTGTACAACCTTTCCAGTTCTTCTGAACCTTTAATAAAAATTAGTGTTTGATTTATTGCACTGCCTATCACAATCTTGCTATCGCCACTAAAAAATATGTCAGTATCTTTTCCTTTTGAATCCAGATCAAATCCCTCATGATTCGTGTGCTTTACCACTGCAACTTTGTAATTTTCAGCATTTAATTCACGCGCAATCTTTGAGATCACCCTGGTTTTACCGCTATCTGATTTTCCATAAAATCCAATTAACACGCAGATCACCTATTTTAACAGTATTGTATCCTCTTCATCCACACTGTATTTAAAGTATTTACAATTCTTATTCTTTCCATCACAGTCAAAAGTTCCAAGCTTTTTGCAGTATCCATCTCTGAAATAGGCGCAGAATTCTTCTGGCAATAAATATTTTCCGTAATCACTACACCTATCTTTTATGCATTTAAATCCAGCATATTTGCCATGGCAAATTCCAGATTCATCTTCAAATGCACATTTCATTGCTTTACACCTTGCTCAGATGTGTAGTATAAATCCGTTATTTAAAATTTTACATTTAATTTTCTCTCTTTTTTCCTATGCTCTTATAAAATTGTTAATAAGGTTTGCAACCTTATCTGGTGTTGAAATATGCGGGGAATGACCCGCCTCTTCTAATATATGTAGTTCACTGTTTTCAATAAACTCATTTAAGCTATGCGCATATTTTAAATCTATTACCCCATCGTTTTTGCCCCATATTATGAGCACTTTCGTGCTCAATCTTTTCAAGATCTGTTCATTCATCCGAAAATCTGGTACTGCATTGTTTATTATTATGTTCTTTATTATCTCCTTCCTGTTCACTTTTCCGTTTTTCACGATAGTTTCCACAAATCTATCAATTTCATCGTCTGGCAAAGTGCCTACACCGGGATTTAACCCTGCGCTATCAATCAGCACCAGATATTCTGGAACTTTGTAAAATATTGAAAAATATAAGGATATCCAGCCACCATAAGAATTGCCCACCAGTGCAAATCGATCTATGTTTAAACTCTGCAACACATCAGAGATTGCGTTGCACTGAGCTGGTATGTTATACTGTATGGCCGGCTTTGCTGATAACCCATGCCCTAAAAGATCGATGTAGATGATCTTATACCCGCCTAGATAATTGGTTAACTTCTTCCAAGCATTTGCTGTAGCACCTAATCCATGCAAAAATAAGACTGGAAATCCGCCATTTCGTATCAACATTGACATCTGCCCATATCTTGTGTCTACGCTAACTCTTTCAATATCGTCATCCATAATGTTGGATAGCTCTCTTTATTTATATATTTTTCAGTTTTACAAGAAAAAACTTTTTAATCTTTTATTATTTACACATATTTAATGATGAACCAATATTTTGAAGAATATCCTAAAGAGGTAGAGAAAGTTCTCTCTAACTTTTTTAAAATGAAGATGGACAATTGTAAGAATAAAAATATTAGAGATGTAATTGAAAAAATTGAAGAATATACTTTAAGAGGGGGAAAAAGAATACGGCCCGTTTTGATGATCTTCGGCTACAAGCTATATGGTGGTAAAAATACAGAAGAAATAATTAAGGCCTCTGCATCGTTAGAGCTCGTGCAATCTTACCTTCTTATTCACGATGACATAATAGATGAAAGTCTGTTACGCAGAGGAAAACCTACAATCCATCGAATTTTCGAAAACGAATATAATAACCAGAAAATAGGAGCAGATCTTGCCATTATTGCAGGAGATCTGGCAGACTCTTATGCAATAGAATTGATAAACCGTTCTGATTTTGAAGATCAATTAAAATATAAAGCTATTGTAAAGTTATCAGAAATTATAGAATACACAGGATATGGGCAGGTTCTTGATATCTTATCACCATATCAAACCGATAATTTTGAAGAAAACTTATTGCTTATTCACAAATATAAAACTGCAAAATACACTATCGAAGGTCCATTAATACTGGGCGGGTTATTAGCTGGAAAAAGCGATTTTGAAATAATCAGCAAATACGCTATAGATGTAGGTATTGCATTTCAGTTGCAAGATGATATACTTGGATTGTTTGGAGATGAGAAAGCACTGGGAAAGCCTGTTACCTCTGACCTCGAAGAGGGTAAAAAAACATTGTTGATCATAAAAATCTTGGAACGTGCCAATAAGGAAGAGAGAGATAAAATACTAAGGATCCTGGGTTCCAAAAATATATCTATGGAAGATCTACAATATGTACGTACTATAGCGGTAAAAACTGGATCTTTAAAGTACTCTCAGGACATGTCAGAAAAGCTGATTGCAGATGCAATAACCACTATCAAAGATCTCAACGTGCCAGAAAAAGAGTTTTTAATAGAATTTGCAAATTATGTGATCTCCAGAAAATTTTAGACTCTAAAATTCAGAATAAAGCGAGAAAGTTCATAAAAATTGAAAAAAATAGCTTGTTATCCGGTGTTAAAAGCCAGATTTAAGCTTATATCAAATATCTTTCGGTAAATATAATTACGAAAATTTGATTCTCATGCTCAATTTCTCGTTTTCTGGTATGACTCTGAAAGGATAGTCACCTGTCAAATTATGAATTTCTCTCTTTAACTCCAGATAGCTGTATTCCTTTATTTCTCCACTTTCTCTGATTCTTACATTTAATTTATCATTCTGTATCTCTTTTTCACCTATAACCACTATATACGGCACCCACTCTTTTTCTGCTTCCCTGATCTTTTTCTGCATTGTTAATTCTCTATCATCAAAATCGGCTCTGATCCTATCATTATTAAGCTTTTTGGATAGTTTTTCACAGTATCCAAAAAATGATTCCGAAACGGGAATGATCCTGACCTGAGTAGGTGCAAGCCATAATGGAAACATAGGTTTTTGACCGTTCTGTTTTCTTTTTTCCTGGTTCTCTAAAATAGCATAGATCAATCTCTCTATCGCACCGCTGGGCGAGCAGTGTAAAATATAAGGATACTTTTTTGTGCCATCTTCTGCATAATAGGTTATATCAAATCTCTTTGCGTTCTCTACATCAATTTGAACAGTGCTCAATGCAGCCGCTTTTTGCATGGTGTCTATGAAATTAAACTCGAATTTTAAAATAAAATAGAAGAATCGATCGTTCCACATCTGAACCAATATCGGCTTTTTAATTACTCTCTCAAGTTCCTGGATAAACTCCTTATTGCTTTCCCAGAACTCTTTTGTAAATCTTACTGCCACTTCGTAATCTTCAATACCTATATCCTTCAAAACTTCCATAGAAAATTTGTATTGCTTCAAAAATTCCTCTTTTGCATTATTGAGATCCAGCGTGAGAGTATGCATGTCAGGCATAGTAAATGCTCGAAGCCTTCTCAGCCCCACAAGCTCTCCACTCTTCTCCCTTCTGAATGAATATTTTGCGAGCTCGTAGATCCTTACAGGCAATTGCTTGTATGTCATCACAGAATCTTTCGCAATTAAAAACTGCCCAAAACAGGCTGAAAACCTCAAAAAGAATTTGTTCTCGCCTGAAAGAAGGGTGTACTGCCTGGCTGGAAAACGCTGTAAATAGCTCTTTAATGCAGGATGTTCATAATCATACATTATGGGGGTTTCTACTTCCATTGCACCATACTCTTGCACTTTCTTAGTAACGTATTCTTCTAATAGTGCTTTTATCATCTTACCTTTTGGATAGTATCTGAAATTTCCACCATCACTGCCTTCTTCATATCCAACAAGTTCTAATTGTTGCATCATCAGTACGTGAGGGGGTATCTCTTTTACCGCTCTGGTACCGCTGATCTCATAATCTGCAAATGTTTTTAGATCTTTATGATCGCTAAAATTAAAATCATCAAGATCTTCCAGTTTGCCATCATTCAATATTTTCCAGTAACTTATTATCTTCTCCTCAGCTTTGACCGCTTCAGGTATAAGATCCTCTTTTATACTTTTAGACAGTTCTGATAATGGATGCCCTTTACAGGAAATCGTGAACGATTTGTACCAGCCAAATGGTGCCCTGTGCACTTCGTACTCTTTATTTAATAGCTCTTCTAATTCCTTTAATAACTTTTTGGCAGTTTCTGGATCTGCCAGATCAGAACTTAAGTGAGCGTAAGGATATAATACCAGTTTTGTAGCTTTCACTTTGAGAGCCACATCTTTGATCTCATTGGCTACATTCTTTAGCATAGACTCAGAATCTGAGGTCTCTACACTTATAAAACAAACCAATACTTCATCAATACTCTCCTCTTGTAATACTACACGCTCAGGATTTTCTATCGCTTTTTCTCGAACTTTGTACTCTAAATGGTCAGAATGTATAAATAATATTTTCATTGTTTCAGATCAGTATGTAAATTTGTTATTTATATATATATTTTACTTAACCTGATGACAAAATTAATTAAACAAATAATTTATAATTGTTATTATGAACCGATATTCTAGACAGATACTCTTGGATAAAATTGGTGTTAAAGGACAAAATAAGCTCGCAGAGGCAAAGGTTGCAGTAATCGGGTTAGGAGGAACCGGTGGCTTAATAGCTCAACTTTTAACAAGACTGGGTATTGGTACTCTTATAATAGTCGATCCAGATTATGTAAGCCTTGATAATTTACACAGACAGCTATTATTCAGAGAGGAAGACGTGGGAAAATTGAAAGTTGAAATTGCAGCTAATTTTCTAACTTCAATTAATTCTGACGTTAAAATAGAAAAAGTATATCAGCAATTTAGCGCTTTAAATGCTGAAACTATAGTAAATAAAGTGGATATAGTAATTGATGGAACTGACAATTTCTTAACCAGGTTTATAATAAATGATGCATGCGTGAAACTGAATAAGCCATGGATTTACACTGCTGCTATCAGTTATTACGGTACGGTTATGCCTGTTGTACCTGGTAAAACTGCATGTTTAAGATGCCTGATCAGAGATATTCCGGCAGAAGAGCAGAAATGCAGCGAAATAGGGGTATTGAATACTGTACCTAGCATGATTGCTTCTATTTCCGTTTCCATTGCAATAAAGATTTTATTAGGATACGAGATAAAAAACGAGCTGTACTATATTGATGGTTGGAACATTGCTCTGGACAAAATACAGGTCTTAAGAACCGATGATTGTCAGACTTGCCAAAAAAGAGATTTCGAGTATTTGTCAGAGAAATATTACATAATAAAAGGATCTTGCTGATCAATAGGCTTTGCCTGAATAGTAAATTTTCTTAACGTCCGGCTTTTTTTGCGACACCTGGTCAGGCAAATATCGATCAATAGAAAATTCTTTATTTAAATAGTACATATGTTTTGTCTGTATGACTAATAAGATAAATATCCTGCCAGAAACTATATCGGCTAAAATAGCTGCTGGTGAAGTTGTAGAGCGCCCAGCATCCGTGGTAAAAGAGCTGGTTGAAAATTCTATAGATGCCGGTGCGAAAAAGATAATAGTGGATCTGGTTGAAGCTGGTAAACTATCAATCATCGTAAAAGATGATGGTGAGGGAATGAGCAGAGATGATTGCTTAAAAGCTATTGAAAAACACGCAACCAGCAAGATCAAAAATGAAGAAGATTTAAACAATATCTCAACTCTTGGATTTAGAGGAGAAGCATTATACAGCATAGCTTCAGTTTCTAAAATGATAATTGTTACAAAACGTGAAGAGGATGAGACAGGAACCATGGTAGAGATTGAGGCTGGGAAGATCCTGAATGTTAAAGATGTGGGAACTACAAATGGCACTGCTGTTACAGTTAATGATCTATTTTACAATCTTCCTGCCAGAAAGAAATTTTTAAAATCCAATTTAGTGGAACTGGATCATATTTATGATCTTTTATTTCGAATAGCTATTTCACACCCGGAAATAGCATTGAAATTTACAAATAATCAGAAGATATTAATTGATGTGCCCGCTTCTGAAAAACTGATGGATAAACTGAGCTATCTGTTCAGCTTGAAAGATGTCCAGAGCTTTTTACCAGTTGAATTTAAAAATAATAATATCAAGATTGAAGGTGTTACCTCCCTGCCTTCTATGACACGGAAGACGAATAAAAACATCATATTATCTGTGAATAGAAGAATAATAAGAGAAAATAATATTATAGATGCAATATTGAAAGGATATGGATCTTTGCTCTTTAGAGATCTTTATCCTGTTACTATTCTAAACTTGACAGTGCCTTATGATCAGGTAGATGTAAACATACATCCCGCAAAAACAGAGATCAAGTTTTCAGATGAAACATTGTTAAAAAAATATGTTACTGAAGCAATATCACAGGCACTGAAACAAAAAGATCTGATACCAGCAATGAAATTTAACAAGCCTGAAACTCTTGAATTTACAACACCTATCCAACCTATTAAAGCTCAACAACTATTTCAGACTACAGAACCAAAAAAAATAAAAACTCTTGAAGAGTCAGTGCCTAAAATGCTAGAAATAGAACCTTTCGGGCAGATTGACAACACATACATTATCGCCTCTTTTAAAGAAAATATGCTGATTATAGATCAACATGCGGCACATGAAAGAATCAGAACTGAGGCATTTATAAAAGGAGTTAAAGATAAAAAAATACAGAGCCTTATAACACCAATAACGATCACTCTCAACAACATGGAAATAGAGATTGTTATGAACAATCTGCAGATTTTTAAAGATATAGGATTCGACATAGATAAAATAGGTAAAAATGAGATTTTGATCAGAGCTTTACCACCTATTCTTACAAGAGAAGATGCCATTGAAGGGTTGAAAGAGGCTATCAGAGAAGTATTACCAAATAAAAAAATAACCAATGTAGAAGAACTAAAACAAAAATTGATGATTTTAATGGCTTGTAAAGGTGCAATTAAAGCACACCAGAAATTAAGCACGAAAGAAATGGCTGATCTTATTTACAAGCTTATGCAGTGCGATGTTCCTTTTACGTGCCCGCATGGAAGACCCACAATGATAAAAATAGAAAATTCAGATCTGGAAAAAATGTTTAAAAGAAAAGAGTAAAAGAGATTATTTTAACATTTTTACTAACAGTGCTTTCTGCGCATGCAACCTGTTTTCAGCTTCGTCAAAAACCACGCTGTTCTTGCTGTCTACTACCTCATCAGTTACTTCTAGCCCTCTATGTGCTGGCAGGCAGTGCATGAAAATATAGTCCTTCTTTGCATGTTTGACGAGCTCGCTATTTACCTGATATGGTTTGAATAACTTTTCTTTTTCTTCTTTCTGTGCCTCTTCACCCATTGAAACCCATACATCAGTATATATTATATCCGCATCTTTTACAGCTTCAACAGGATCTTCGATAACTTCTATTTTAGATTTACCAGCAGCGATTTCTCTCGCAAGCTTTAATATCTCTGCATTCGGCTGGTTCGTAGCTGGACAGCCAATATAACAGTCCATGTGCACAACTGCGCATCCTAATATAAGCGAATTTGCAACATTATTTCCATCGCCTACATATGCAAATTTCAGGTTTTTAAACGACCCTTTCTTCTCAAGAATCGTTAATAAATCTGCAACAATCTGAGCTGGATGCTCTAAATTGTCAAGTGCGTTTATTACTGGTATAGTTGCGTTTTTAGCTAGCTCTACAACCATATTATGGTCAAAAGCCCTATATGTTATACCATCCAAAAATCTAGAAAGAACTTTAGCAGTATCTGCAACAGTTTCTCCCCTGCCCATCTGCATGTCTTTCGGGCTCAAATAAAGTGCATGACCTCCAAGCTGAGTCATTGCCACTTCGAAACTAATTCTGGTTCTAGTAGAAGGTTTTTCAAATATCATACCCAGACTTTTATCTTTTAATGTCCTCGCATATTTTTTTGGATCTTTTTTTATCTTTATTGCAAGATCCAGGATCTCATCCATCTCATCTTTTATGTCGTATACTGAAATTAAATCTTTATCCATAATATTTCCTCCTTTTTTTTTACCTTTATGTCAAAAACCTATTAAAATGTTTTTTAATTTCGACGTTGCCTGAATAGTAAATTTACATACGTGTTAAAACTTAAAAAATTTAAAGTTGAAATGGATGGAAAAATATTTGAAACAATTGTGGCAAACGGGAGATACTTTGGTGGTGGAATGCTTGCATCACCAAATTCAGTTCTAAACGATGGTAAAAA
>JAVRLB010000035.1:0-14379 GCA_031961865.1 Thermoplasmatota archaeon
TAATATATTTTTATGAAAGCAATAAATAATCAGATTGGGATAGTAGACATAAGTAGAAATAATGTTAAAGTAGAGCATGTCGATGATTCTGTTTATAAAAAATTTTTAGGAGGATATGGTTTAGGAGTATGGTATCTACATACTCATCAGAAACCGAATGTGGATCCTCTAGGGCCAGATAACACCTTAGGTATAATTTCTGGGCTGTTAAATAACACAAATATTCCAATGACCGGACGTTTTATGGCAGTAGCTAAATCTCCATTGACAGGTACCTGGGGCGATTCAAACTGTGGCGGTCATTTTGGTCCTAAGTTGATGCAGGCTGGTTTAGACGGCATATTCATAAATGGGATATCTAAAGAGCCAGTGTATATATTAATAGAAAATGGCAAAATTTCAATACTTGATGCCAGAGACCTATGGGGTAAAAATACTACTGAAACTGAAGAGATTCTAAAAAACAGGCATAGAGGAGCTGAAGTTTTATCTATAGGACCAGCCGGAGAATACATGTCACTGATCTCTTGCATAATAACAGATAAAGGTAGGGCATTAGGCAGGTCTGGGCTTGGTGCAGTAATGGGCTCTAAAAAACTTAAAGCGATAGTAGCTGTAGGCAATAAAAAAGCAGATTTTTTCGATTTTGATGCTCTAAAATCTATTACAAAGAGTATGCTTAATGCCAGCAAAGATGAGAGATCTGGAATTTACAAAATGTGGCACATGTATGGTACTGTAGGCGGCAACGAATTTTCAGCATTGAGTGGAGATACCCCTATCAAAAACTGGGATGGAATTGGCATTATTGATTTTGGCGAAGAAAATGCCAAAAAGCTGAGTGGGGAAATGATAGTAAAGGATAATGTTCAGAGTTATGGTTGTGCTAGTTGCCCAGTTGCCTGTGGCGCATGGATAAGAAGAGAGACCAGATTCGGGGTAATTGAAGGTCACAGATTAGAATATGAAGGAGCGTCTTTATTTGGGCAGGCACTATTGAACAGTGATTTAGATTCAGTAGCCATGTCCTTTGAGTTATGCAATCAATATGGTCTGGACATTATATCCACTGCTGCGGCAATAGGTTTTGCGATAGAATGTTTTGAAAAGGGAATGATAGATGAACGAGATCTGGGGTTCAAGATCGGCTGGGGAGACTCAGATGCAATAGTAAAGCTTGTGCATATGATAGGAAAAGGAGAAGGATTTGGAAAGTTGTTAGGGTTAGGTGTGAAAAAAGCAGCTGAAAAGATAGGAAAAGGAGCGGATAAGATAGCGATTCATGTTGAAGGCCAGGAACTTCCGTCTCATGATCCCAAATACATGCCCAGTCTGGCCACTACATACTTGACAGATCCAACGCCAGGAAGACATACTGCCGGCGGTTTAGGGTTTGATGAAGGATCTGTTCCGAGCCCAATATTCAATATAGATCTTCATTTTGAAAAGCTGGAGAAGTATGTATACAAAAACAAAGGTAAGGCGCATGCTATTATGAGCAATATGAAACAGGTACAGAATGCATTAGGGTTCTGCTCTTTCTCATTTGTGTATGGAACATTACCGTATACAGATATGATAAAATCAGCTACCGGGCTGGAATATACTCCAGAAGAGCTTTTATTGACTGGAGAAAGGATACAGGATATGAGGCATTTATTTAATTTGAGAGAAGGATTGAACCCTGCTAAATTCAAGATACCTGACCGAGCAATAGGCACAGAACCGCAAAAAGATGGCCCTTTAAAAGGAATCACTGTGGACATAGAGACTATGAAAAAAGAATATTACAATGCTATGGGCTGGGACCTGGAAACTGGAGAAATAAATGCCAATAAAAGGAAAACGCTAGATCTGCCTTATTAACTTTTATATATCTCTTTAATTTAACAGTAATCAATGAAAAGAACAAATTATCTAAATAGTTTGAAAAGTCTGCAAGACCATACAGAAGTTATTGTTGATGGCTGGCTTCAAGAAACCAGAGTACTAGGAAACATCGCATTTTTGATCTTGCGAGACCGAGAGGGTATTGCTCAGGTTACTTTGTTTAAAAAACAGTTTGGTTCAGATAAATTTAAAATGCTGTGTAATTTGCCGAGAGAGACTGTACTGGAAGTATCAGGGAAAGTTCAGAAAAACGAAAATGTAAGCCTTGGCTTTGAGATAATACCTGAAAATATAGAGATTTTGAACATGGCTAAATCTCCATTGCCACTGGGCATAATAGATAAAGTAAATACAGATCTAGACACTAGGCTCAATGCCAGATTTTTAGATCTCAGAAAACCTGAGGTTCAGGCAATGTTCAAAATTAAAAGCACTCTGTTAGAAAGCATCAGAAACACGCTACTAGAAAATGAGTTTATAGAAGTACACACGCCAAAGATAGTTGCCACAGCTACAGAGGGTGGCACTGAGCTCTTTCATGTTCAGTACTTTGAAAATGATGCATATTTAGTGCAATCGCCGCAGTTATATAAACAGATTATGATGAGTGCGGGCTTTGATAGAGTATTTGAAATAGCACCTGCTTTCAGAGCTGAAGAACACAATACCGTAAAGCATCTTAACGAGTTCATTTCGATAGATGTAGAGATGAGCTTTTGTGATGATGAAGATGCCATGAAACTTTTGGAAATTGTTATCACAAATGCAATTTCGCATGTCAAAGAGCGACGAAAAAAGGAACTTGAGATTCTAGGGTTAGACTGGACTGTTCCCACAATACCTTTTAAGAGATTCGATTATGAGTTTTTAAGAGCTCTGGTAAACGATAGTGGCTTAAAAATGGATTTTGGCGAGGATTTTTCGGCAGAGGCACAAGCAATAATAGGTGCAAAATATCCAGATTTTTATTTTATTAAAAATTGGCCTATAGAAACGAGGGCATTTTATGTGTATCCAGACCCGGAGAACCCTAAATTCGGAAAAGCGTTTGATTTGCAGTATGGTGAGCGTGAGATCACATCTGGAGCGCAGAGAAATCATGAGTATGTATCTTTAAAAAACGCGATAATTTCTAAAAACTTGAATCCTGACAACTTTGAATTTTATTTGAAAGCTTTTGAATATGGAATGCCCCCCCATGCAGGATGGGCGATAGGATTGGAGAGACTAACCATGATTCTCAGCAATGCAAAGAACATTCGAGAAGTTTCTCTATTTCCAAGAGATAGAAGGAGAATTGTACCTTGATAGGAGGCGATATAATGTTTAATTTTGGTTCTGTAAGGTTCAGGGTTGTTGAAAAAGAGGATTTTAAATATGTACACGAATGGGAAAATGACTATGAGCTATTTCTATATACTAGAGCTAACCCCCTTCATTTTATTACCTTAGCACAGGTTGAAAATGAGTATACCTCGCTCATGAACAACAATAATTCTTTAAAATTCATTGTTGAAAACAACGATAAACAACCTATAGGTCTGGCAAGGTTCAATATCAGCAATGAATTTGACGTCAGATCCGCAGAAATAGGAGTTTACATTGCATCCAGAGAGCAATGGAACAGGGGTCTTGGAAAATTAATAACGCTAGGGTTGCTGGAGATGCTATTCTATCACCGAGGGTTTGAGAAAATAACAGCGGGAAGCGCTGAGTTTAACAAGAG
Source organism: Thermoplasmatota archaeon (assembly GCA_031961865.1). GTDB lineage: Archaea > Thermoplasmatota > Thermoplasmata > Thermoplasmatales > ARK-15 > JAVRLB01. The sequence continues at coordinate 3,617 of JAVRLB010000035.1, forward strand.
AGCGCATAAAGCCTTAGAATACTGTGGTTTTAAGAAGGAAGGAGAGATTAGGAGAGGTATAAAGTTGTATGGAAAATACTATTCCTGGTATATGTATGGTGAGCTGTATGATGAGTACATGCAAATTCGCGAGAAAGTACTGAAAGAAACATTAAAAGAAGATTATGAAAAATATGTAAAAATGGTGTCAAATATAGGGTGAGCAAAAATGGATAATATTGATAATGCAATAAAAAGTATGGAACCTGAAATAGTAAGTACAATGATCGAACTAATATCTAAAAAAGCAATCTCTCCAGAATCTGGAGGTGCTGGAGAACTGGAAAGAGCTGTTTATCTGCAGAGTTTGCTAGAGAAAATAGGCGTAGATAAAATAGAGCGATTAGACGCAAAAGACGATCACAATGTAATAAGACCAAACATACTGGCTCTTATATATGGAAAACAGAGAGATCGAACCGCCTGGATCGTAGCGCATATGGATACAGTACCTGAGGGAGACCTATCGCTATGGAACACAGATCCATTCAAGGGTGTATACAAAGACGGCAAGATTTATGGCAGAGGAAGTGTAGATAACGGGCAGGGTATACTCACAGCTCTATTTACGTTAAAGATACTGAAAAAGCTGGAAATAACCCCAAAATATAATTTCGGGATAATGTTTGTGGCAGATGAAGAAGTAGGTAGCAAGTATGGAATAGATTTCGTGCTGAAAAACCGCAAGTTTTCTAAAGATGATCTTTTTTACGTTCCTGATTCAGGTAATCCGGAGGGAACGGAAATAGAAATTGCAGAAAAATCTATTTTGTGGATCAAGATCAAGGTAAATGGCAAGCAGGCGCATGGTAGCAGGCCAGACCTTGGATTGAACGCAAACAGAATAGCAATGCTATTGAACACCGAAATTGACAAAGATCTGCATAAAAAATTCACGGCTGTAGATGTTCTGTTTACGCCTGAATATTCAACCTTCGAGCCTACAAAAAGAGAAAAGAATGTAGATAATGTAAATACCATACCTGGCACTGACAGCAGCTACTTTGACTGCAGGATTTTGCCTATATACAATATCGATGATGTGCTGAATGTTTTTCAAGAAAAGATTAGCAAGTTTAAGAAAAAGTACAAGATAGAAGTTGAGACTGAAATATTACAGAAATCTGTAGCTCCACAGCCAACCGATAAAAATAGTGAGATTGTTCAGACTCTTTTGAAAGTGTTGAAAGAAAAGAGAAACATAGATGGAAAACTGGTAGGAATTGGTGGTGGGACATGCGCTGCTTTTTTCAGGGCCAATGGAAATCAGTCAGTGGTATGGAGCACGCTGGATGATGTTGAACACAGCCCAAACGAATATTGCAGGCTTGAAAACCTGGAGAAGGACATACAGATATTTACAAATCTTATGATCTAAATAAAGTATCTGATTATTTATCAGATAACCCTTTTATTTTTTGCAGCACAGATTTTTTTAGCTTTTTGTTTTGCATTGCTATTTTTCCATTAATTATTGTAGTATCTACATTTAGCCCTTCCAGAGAATAGACCAGATTAGATACTATATTTTCCCTGTACATGGGTAATCCGTTAGGCACCGGATCTATTATTATCAAGTCTGCGAATTTACCTGTCTCTACACTTCCAATATTATCATTTTTAAGAGCTCTAGCACCGTTGATTGTTGCAAAATCCAGAATCTGCTGTGCAGAGATTATAGATGCATCCCATCGATCGTTCTTGATCAACAATCCTGCCGTTTTCATGACCTGAAACATGTCAAGATTATTGTTGCTGGAAACGCTATCAGTACCTAGTGTAACTGTGATACCGTTTTTCAGCATCTCCGAGATCGGAGCTGCCCCACCATTTCCAAGCTTCATATTGCTTACCGGGTTATGCGATACAGATACATTATTTTTAGAAAACATATAAATTTCATTTAATGTCAAATATAGTGAATGAACAGATACAAGCCTGTCAGATAAGAATCCAATCTGTTCCATATACTCAACCGGTCTCTGCCCGAATTTGTGCTGATGCTCATATACTTCTTTTCTGGTTTCCGCTATATGCATCGTCATTATTTTATCATATTTTTCAGCCAGTTCTTTCGCTTTTAACATGGTTTCTTTGCTGCAAACATATATTCCCTGTAACCCTACTTCCGGAACTATCAACTCATCTTTGTTATTGAACTCTCTTATAAACTGCTCTGCATTTTTTAAAGGATCTCCAATCTGCGTGGTAAATTCACGGTCTAGAATAACCCAGCCTAAAAATGCACGGACCCCGGTTTCCATAGCGGCCTTTGCAACTATGTCCTCACTGTAATAAAGATCTAGAAAAGAAGTTGTGCCAGTTCTTATAAGCTCCAGCATGCCCAGCAAAGAGCTCAGATAAAGATCTTCTTCAGGTCTGGAGGCATCGATCTTAAACATCTTATTTAAAAAAGATTCTAAATTTAAATCATCAGCCGCTCCTCTTAAAGAACCCATTGCTATATGCGTATGCGTGTTTATTAATCCCGGTGCAATAATTTTACCTTCAGCATCTATTTTTTGATCTGCCTCTGTATTAATATTTTCAGAGATTTCTGCTATACTATTGGATTCTATATATATATCCTTCTTTACAATATCTCTTTTTGCATTCTGAGTGACAATCCATCCATTTTTTATCAAAATGCTCATGACATTAAGTAATAAGAGGAAGTATAAATTCTTTTATTTTTTGAAGTTCCAGGATCTCTCCATATACCGCTCTTTCTTGATTGGCTCAATCAGTTCTACTTCATCTGGATCAAGAGCACCTTCAACAAACTCAAATTCTGAAAACGAGCTTTTATAACCTTCCACTATGCTTTTTTTCAACTTTAAAATATCAAATTTACCGAGCTCTTTTTCTATTGACGTAACACGTTCATAAACATTCTTTATAAGTTTGTCTTTCATTTTTTCATTATCTACTTTAAGCACTGAAAACATAAGCTCTGGATTTACAGAAAGTAATAAAGTACCATGCTGAAGAACCGATCCAAATCTACGTGTCTGCGCATTTCCTGAGATCTTCTTATTGTTCACAGATATATCATTTATTCCTTCAAATTTTGCATTTAGACCGAATCTTATCAATCCTTCCAGTAATCCGGAAGAAAGAATTGTATATGATTCTTTTAAGTTTGTTATCCCTGCAAAATTCGAATCAACTATAATACTGTACGTTAAATCGCCTCTGTGATCATGATATACTGCACCTCCGCCGGTAATTCTGCGTATTACGCTGATCCTGTTTTTCTCTGCATATTCTATGTTGATTTCATCAAAAATACTCTGAAAGTATCCAATGCTAACTGCTGAAGGATCCCAGTGATAAAGCCTTAACGTGTTAAAATCCTTGTTTTTTCTAGATCTCAAGATCGCTTCATCAATAGCCATGTTAGTAGCAGCATCATGATATGAATCCATAATCAATCTGAATTTCATAAGATAAAATTGCGTTTTAAATATTTAATCTTTCGTTTTTTTTTGGTATTGTCGAATAGTAAATTTTCTTGACTTCTGCTCCGGCACCTAGTCAGGCATATCATGAGAATAAATAGGAAATATTGCAAAGATCTTAAAAAACATGAAAACGTCCCCTTGGTATTGATATTTGTGAAAGTACTCTCACTCTTCTTCTGAATACTCTCTTGAGCATTTTAGCTTTAATATGAACGATTATGGATAGAATAGAGGCATATAGAGAGAATGCAAGATTTACATTATCGGATATTCAATATCCGATACTTAAAAAACTTCAACACCTTAGATATTACTGTTTCAAATCCTGAAAAATCTATCTGGCAATAGGTATAATATAAGTCAGAGTTCCATTTCCATCTTTTATAATTGAAGAATCTATCTCATATACTTTTTTGATATTATCCTCTGTGATCACTTTCTCTGGAATGTCAAATTGCACTATCTCCCCCTTATTTAATAACATTATCTTATTGCAGTATTTAACTGCCAGATTAACATCATGCATTGCTACGATTATACTTATATGCTTTGTCTTTACTAGATGTTTCAACAATTCGAATATAGAAATTTGGTATTTCAGATCCAGATTCGCATTTGGTTCATCCAGCAACAGAATCTTTGGATCCTGTGCTATAGCCATAGCAATAATAACACGCTGCCTTTCACCGCCTGATATTTCACGAATTGATTTATCTTTTATGTGCACGATATCTGTAAGTTTCATGGTATCCTCAACAATATTAAAATCTTCAGAGGACATAGATTCGAACATTTTCAGATAAGGTGTTCTGCCCATCATCACCAGATCTCTGACTTTAAAATCAAAGCCCGGCTCAAAATTTTGAGGAACCACTGCTATGATTTTAGCCAGCTCTTTTCTTTTAAAACTTCTTAGCTCTCTGTCTACCAATTTTATGCTGCCTTCATACTCTAATATTCCTCCCAGTATCTTGATAATAGTGCTCTTCCCGGCACCGTTAGGACCAAGAATGCCAACAATCTGATCTCTATCAAGCCCAAAATTAATATTATTTAATATTGTTTTTGAATTGTATCTAAAACTTAAATCTCTAACATCTATTATCTCCAATATTTCCCCTCCTTGTTTAATAGATACAGAAAGAATGGTATTCCTATCAATGACGTTATTATCCCCACAGGAAGCTCTTCCATGTACATCATTGATCTGGATATTGTATCTGCAAATATCATGAATGTTGCGCCTCCCAGTATCGACAGCATCACCAGGTTCTTATTGTCCGGACCAGCAATGAGCCTGAATATATGCGGTATGATCAATCCCACAAATCCTATAATACCTGCAAATGCTACTGCAGTGCCTGTTATTAATGAAGTAAGTATCAAAAACAGCCATCTCGTTTTTTTAATATTAAGCCCTAGATATTGGGCGTTCTCATCGCCGAGCATCATTGGATTCAGATCCCTGGAGAAAAGATAGATAATCAATATGCCTAATGTAATGATCGGCAACGCAATTTCTATTTCTAGCCAGTTAGCGCCGCTGAAGCTTCCCATTAACCAGAATATTATAACTGAAAGCCTTTGCCCGGATATATACATCATGATGGATACCATTGCACTCAAGAAAATAGATACCCCGATCCCGGAAAGTAACAGATTTTCGCTTCTCAGGCTTCCACTGCTTCTAGCTATCAAGTAAACTGCAGCCATTGAAACCATACATCCTGCAAAAGCGAAAGCTGGCAGCATAAAATACTGGTACAGAATCAGATTAAAAACTATTGCTACTGCTGCACCCAGAGCACCGCCAGATGCTATGCCTATCACGTATGGATCTGCCATGGGGTTTCTGAACATAGCCTGCATTGTCACACCGGATACAGCTAAAGCTGCACCAACTATCCCTGCCAGCAGTATTCGTGGCATTCTGAGCTGCCATACTATTATAGAAATTATGGATGATGATGACGGGTTAATTAATGCATTTAAAACCTGCATTATAGAAAAACTGACACTACCTACGAATAATGAAATAAATATTACCAGTACCAGCAACGCAACAAGAATTGAGTATAGGGAAAACTTCATTGCTCCTAGTAATCTATTCAAATATATTTACTTTTTCTAAACTAAACTTTAAAAAAAAGAGGTAATAAAATGATTACAAAAGTTTGTTCAGCACATATTGCAAAATTCCACCAGATTTGTAGTAATCAACTTCCACTTCTGAATCTAATCTTATCTTCAAATTTGCAGATTTTTTTGAGCCTTTCATGTCCGTATAAAACATTGTAGCATTAGAACCTGGCTTTAGATTTTCAGGCAGCTTAATTGTAAACAGCTGTTCAACATCTGCATTTAAAGTTGATATGTCTTCTCCTTCGTTAAACTGCAGTGGTAAAACACCCATTCCTACTAAGTTACTTCTGTGTATTCTTTCAAAGCTCTTTGCTATTACAGCCTTTACCCCTAACAGGTAAGTACCTTTCGCAGCCCAGTCTCTCGAGCTTCCAGTTCCATATTCCACTCCTGCAAATACTATTACTGGTACCTTCTGTTTCATATACTCCATCGCTGCATCGTAAACATACATTTCTACATTTTCAGGCATCTTTTTAGTAAATCCCCCTTCTTTTGAAACCAGCTTGTTTTTTATTCTGGTATTTGAGAATGTGCCACGCATCATTACTTCATGGTTACCGCGCCTGGAGCCGTAAGAATTGAAATCTTGAGGATTTACACCATGCTCAATCAGATACTTGCCTGCAGGACTGTCTTTCGTGATTGATCCTGCAGGAGAGATGTGATCAGTTGTAACCGAATCTCCTAGAACCAGCAATGGTCTGCAATCTCTTATCTCAGATTCATACTTTATATCATGGGGCTTAAAAGCATCAAAAAATGGGGGCTTTCTTATATATGTGCTCTGTTCTTCCCATTTATAAATAGATCCCGATTTGGATTCAAGGCTGTTCCATTTTTCATTATGCTTATATACGCTCTCATATTCTTCTATAAACATCTCTCTGGTAATATATTTATTAAGTATCTCTTCTATTTCCCTGTTTGTAGGCCAGATATCCTTTAAAAATACCGGCTTTCCATTCTGGTCATTGGCTATCGGCTCGGTAGATATATCTTTCAGTATGGTTCCTGAGAGAGCAAACGTAACCACCAATGGTGGTGACATCAGATAATTAGCCCTGACATTTTTATGAACCCTGGCTTCGAAATTTCTATTGCCAGATAGTACAGCGACTGCACTTAACTTATTTTTTACAATTGCATCTTCTATTTCAGGTAGCAGTGGGCCAGAATTACCAATACATGTGGTACATCCATATCCTACAACATTGAACCCAAGCATATCAAGATACTTTTGCAGCCCAGATTTTTCCAGGTACTCAGAAACTACCCTGGATCCAGGTGCGAGACTGGTCTTTACTTTTTTACTGACTTTAAGACCCTTTTCCACAGCTTTCTTTGCCACCAACCCTGCAGCGATCATCACTGAAGGATTGCTGGTATTTGTGCAGCTTGTTATAGCTGCAATTACAACATCGCCATCTGAAAGACTGACCGCTTCTTTTTTAATATTCGTGTTTGTTTCATTAATTTCAAGGTCTCCGCCATTCTTGTAACCTGGCAAACTGACATCCACTATTTTTAGTGTTTTTGAACCTGCACTATTTATAAGGTTCATAAAGCTATCTTTTGTTTTGTCTATATCAACCTTCTGCTGTGGCAGGGAAGGACCTGAAATAACAGTTTTTATTTTAGATAAATCCACGTCAATTACCTGATTGTACACTATACCTTCTTGCGCACCAAATAATTCCTGTGATTGATAATATTTTTTTACTATCTCAATTTGTTCTTTGCTTCTGCCTGATAAAAATAGATACTCTAGCGTTTTATCATCTATCGGAAACAGTGCAAGCGTTGCACCGTATTCCGGGCACATGTTGGAAATAGTTGCACGATCTGGTACAGACAACTCTTTTACGCCGTCTCCATAAAATTCCAGGAACTTGCCAACTACATTCTGCTTTCTTAACAATGCTGTTAAATTCAGCACAAGATCTGTAGCAGTGATCCCAGGTTGCAACTTTCCGTGCAGGTTCACACCTATCACTTCCGGCACCGTGAATGTTACTGGCTGCCCAAGCATAGCGGCCTCAGCCTCTATGCCTCCCACACCCCAGCCAACGATGCCAAGGCCACTTATCATCGTAGTGTGTGAGTCGGTTCCCACAAGAGTGTCCGGGTAGACATAATCTGCATTTTTATAATTATTAACAATTGCTACTTTTGCCAGATACTCTAAATTAATCTGATGAATGATACCGTTAGATGGCGGAATGATCTTCAATGTTTTAAATGCGCTCTGAGCCCATTTTAGAAACTTGTATCGTTCTTTATTTCTCTCGAATTCTTTATCCTCATTTAATTTTAAAGCATCTAATGTTCCATAGTGATCTACCTGGATAGAATGATCAATAACAAGATCCACAGGCACCAATGGCTCAATTATTTCTGGATCTTTGTTCAGTATTCTTACTGCATCTTTCATTGCTGCCAGATCTGCAACAGCTGGTACTCCTGTAAAATCCTGCATTATAACTCTTGAAACTTTAAATGATATTTCACTAGAGTGATCATTTTTTGGCCAGTTTAACAAGTTCTCTATTTCAGAGGATTTAATACTTTTTTCATCAAGGTTTCTGATCATAGATTCTAATATAATCCTTAAAGAAACAGGCATCTTCGATATATCGAATCCATGTTTTTTCAGGTCTGGTAGAGAAAAATATCTGTATGTTTTATTATTTACTTTAAACTCTTCTACAAACTGATAATTTTTTGTCATAGATACCATAAAAAATATACAGATTAATTAATATTTCTATTAGAGATCAGTAAAGATAATAATTTTTTTAATATTTAGTTCAGAAATCTTAGCTTTTGCTGGAGTAACATTATTAATATTCGACATTTTTTTATATTTAGTAAAATTAAAAGTTGTTAATTTATTTTTAATATCAAAAATAGATTTTAATTATAACTATTTTAAATAATATTGATAAAAATTAAAAATTAAAGTATGATCTGTGTAAAAGTATTATCAAAATAGATATATATTGATAGAATGTATAAATTAATATACAATTTTTGCATACAGACATTAGTGATCATCTATGAGAATTTTAATTTTAGGTGGCGGTGCTGCTGGAAGCATAGTTGCAAATAGAGTTGCAAATGAGTTACTGAATAAAATAGAATACAACGATGTAGAGGTGGTAGTGCTTGACAAAAGTGAATATCACTACTATCAGCCAGGATACCTGTTTGTAGCTCTGGGGGAAGAAGAACCAGAACACTTTGTAAGAAAAGAAAGAGAACTGCTTGATGAACGGGTGCAGTTTTATTCTGGAGATAATGGTGAAGTAGTAAAAATCATGCCAAAAGATAAGAAAGTACAGACAAAAGATGGAAAGATCTGGGAATATGACATTCTTGTAATAGCCTTAGGTGCATATGTAGACCGTGATGAGATTCCCGGATACAGAGAAGGTGCTTACACTTTTTACACCCTTGATGAAGCAGTAAGGTTGAGAGACGCACTTAACAGTTTCCAGTCCGGAAAGGTAGTTGTCCATGTTTCTTCAATTCCGTACAAATGCCCTGTAGCACAGTATGAGATAATTTTTGCACTTCATGACCAGTTCAAGAAAGAGAACAAAAAAGTGGAGTTTGAATATGTATTTCCATTGCCTGGAACGCACCAGCATCCTATGGTAAGCCCGATAGGAGAGAGGTGGATGGCTGAGAAAGGGATAAAGATCACCTCTCCATTCAATATCACAAAGATAGATCCTGTGAATAAGGTGATGTATTCAAAAGAAGGCAAAGAAGTAAAATATGATCTTCTAATATCTATACCACCAAACAAGAGTGCGGATGTAGTCAGAGATTCAGGCCTTGCTCAAATGTGGATCCCAACAGATCCTATAACCTTGAGATCTAAAGAATATGACAACATATATGTGTTGGGGGATAATACAGACATTCCAAATGTGGCAAAAGCTGGATCTGCAGCAGAATATGAAGCCGCGATCGTGGCAAAAAACATTATTGCAACGATCAAGAACACAGGTACACTCTATAAATACAATGGTGCAGTATATTGCTTTATTATGCATGATATGGACAAAGCAGGATATCTCTTTATGAACTATTATACTCCTCCAATTGTATCATTGCCATCCAAGTATGCAAAATGGTTAAAGCTTGCTTACAACGAACTGTACTGGAGCATGTCTGTAAAGTCTGAACTATGAGGTGATAAATATGACAAATACTAAAAAAACCACAAAATCAACAAAACATTCAATGTTTGAAGTGTTAGGTCTTGTAGAATCTGATGAATTAGTGAGAGTGATCAGGAAGGTAATAGAGCTCCAAGAAAACGGAACACTAGACAAATTATTAGATATACTTAGTCTGTTTTCTAAGGATGAAAAAACGGTTGATAGGATATATACCAAGATTATTGACATATCAAAAAAAGGTACTGTCTACAAGATTCTTGAAGGTAATGTATTGGACAGGCAGTTAGACGCATTATTAAATCTAATGAAAGATGACTCTCTAATAAAATTGATAGACCTGTTTGAGGATTTGCAGAAAAAAGGATTACCAGAGCTTATAGACTTCATAGCTGACCTGCAGAAAAAAGGTGTATTAACAAACCTTATACAGATTGCTCCGAAACTCACAGTTTTGCTAAGTAAGGTTGGAGATTTGGAAAAGCAGGGATTGCTGAATTTAGATAAACTAACAGGCCTTATTGAAAAGATATTAATGATGATGAATGATGGCACGATTGATAAGCTTCTAGAACTAGTAGTAATGCTTTCTGCTATGCTGGATGCGTTCAATGAAGAAATGATAAAAGGCCTGGCATCGAAAGTAAACAAGATATTAGAGTTGACAGAGCCAAACAATCTTTAATATTTTCTTTTTTAATTTTTTTGTTCTCCTGATGTTGTCAAATCTCCGTTGATGAAAATAAGATTTTTATCATCGAAAACATGAAATATACACTTTGCATTTCACTTAAATTTGAGCTGTTTTATACTGCACTTAAGCAATTTAACAAAAATTAGTCAGTTAACATATCTGAGCTTATAGAGAAAGATCTAAAGGTCATTCATACAGATATAGAGTTAGTACAGAGACTAGTTGTTAGATTTA
>JAVRLB010000036.1:0-14305 GCA_031961865.1 Thermoplasmatota archaeon
GTGGGAGCACTGGGATTTGAACCCAGATCCGCGGGTCTCTCCTTGGGTCATTGCTCCAGTTAATCATCATCTTGCGCGCGTTTCAATCAGTAGACCCACGATAGGTCAAATCATACCCATAACTGGAGCCCGCTAGGATACCTAATTACCCCATGCTCCCAATCACTTTTTGTTTGCTCGTTTTTGACGCATCAATCTTCGCATTTTTTTCTTTCGCCATTTCCATCGCATATTATGTCTCTTTTTCCAAACTCTTGAACTCCTTTTCATTGTTACACCTTTAAATTGAGTTAGGATAAATTAATTGGTGTTTATAATCCTTTCTTTTTTAAACAAAGCATATATGTCAGCGTTTTGCTCTCTGATACTGCAACGGCCAGGTAATATCCTCTTTCAGTGTTTTTGCAGCATGCAATGGCCAGTACGGGTCTCTTAACAGCTCCCTGCCCATTGCTATTATGTCCGCATCTCCGCGTTCTAAGATCTGCTCGGCCTGAACAGGATCGTATATTATACCTACAGCTGCAGTTTTCATGCCCGTTTTTCTAATTGCTCTTGAAAAAGGAACCTGATATGATGGTTTTGCAGGAATCTTTATATCCGGCAAAATGCCTCCTGTAGATACATCCAGGACATCAACATTGTGCTGTTTCAATATTTTTGCAAGTTTAATAGACTCTGAAAGAGTCCAGCCAATAGGTCCAATCCAGTCTGTGGCAGATAATCTAACAAATAATGGCAAGTTATCTGGCCACCTTTCACGTATGCGATCTACAGTTTCAATCAAAAATCGAATTCTGTTTTCGAAAGAGCCACCATATTTGTCATTTCTATGGTTTGAAACAGGTGACAAAAACTGATGTGCAAGATAGCCATGTGCAGCATGGATTTCGACAATCTCAAAGCCTGCACTATACGCTTTATATGCTGCTTCAGAAAAACGTTTTTCAATATTTTCAATCTCATATATAGAAAGCTCTCTCGGAATCGGCGAAGATTCTGAAAACGCAATGGCGCTTGGTGCAACTGTAACCCATCCGCCCTCTGCTGGAGATATTGGATCTTCGTTATCCCAGGGCGCTTTCGTGCTTGCTTTTCGCCCGGCATGGGCTAGCTGTATGGCCGGAACAGAACCATTTAATTTTATAAAACTGGTGATTTGTTTATACATTTCCAGATCTTCGCTGTAAAGCCCGAGATCATAGGGTGTGATCCTACCTTCAGGTTCAACAGCCGTAGCTTCAACCATTATTATCCCTACTTTTCCAACAGCTCTGGATCCATAGTTCACCAGGTGCCATGTATTTGGTTTACCGTCTGATGCGCAATACTGGCACATAGGAGACATCATGATCCTGTTCATGGATTTAACAGATCGTATTGTAATAGGCTCAAATATATTTTTCATTATTTGATAGAATAGGAACTTTCTTTTATATTTTCCTATTTTTTTCATCACCTCTATGTTTATGGATTTAGTTTCCAAAAAATAAATATGTGAGTATTTTAATACTACACCGTGCAAAAAATTATACTGGAAAAACAAGATGTTCATGGAACATGGAGAATCAAAGAGAGCAAAAAGTACAAAACATTAGAATTTGAAAGATCTATATATTCTATCATAAACAAAAAAGGTATCTTTGCAAATGGATACTGGGATTTTTTTTTACCTTTAGCAGAGTATTATGAGAAACCATCTATATTGATAATAGGGTTAGGTGGCGGAACACTGGTATATCAAATAAGAAAAATAGTAAATGATGGTGCTGATATCGATATTGTAGAAATAAGCAGTGTAGATATTGAAATTTCTAAACTATATCTCCCCCAGTTAGCAAATGAAAATATTTATCATGAAAATGGCATTGATTTTGTAAGAAAATGTGATAAAAAGTATGATCTGATTATTCTTGACGCATATTTGTTTTCGAATATACCTCCAGAATTTTTAGAACCAGAGTTTGTAAAAAACGTTTCAAAATTAACCAAAGAAAATACTATATTTGCGATTAATTATGCATTAACTTTTTCTGGGGGAACGCATTTTAAAGAGTTTGTCAAAACACTAAAAGAGTTTTTTTCAGTATATTTAGTAAACTCCTATTTTACAGATCTGAATTCTATTATAATATGCGTAAAAAATATTGATAAAGAGCAGATAATAGAAAAATTAGAAAAATCAAACATAAAATATCCTTGGACAATAAAATATAGATATAAAAACATAAAAGTTTTATAAAGCTTAGAAATTTAAGATAAAAACTGACAATTTAGTGTACAGTACCCATAGCGTCAAATGTTTTTTGGGGGGTAGAAAAATAAGATAAACAGTTTTTATAATCTCTTATTCAGTAAAATCTGGCTCATTATTTATGCATCAGATAGAATGCATAAAGATGAATCTTAACCGTAATCATAAACCTGACATTGCAAAAATTAACTATTCTAAGATCTTTCTTTTGCGTAACGGTGACAGGAGAAATCTTATAAATATTCTTCTGTACGTTAACCATGCAATTCTCTTATTATTTTTCTTATTTGCAAGAATTCTTGGCACGAAAAAACGGGATACAGTCTCTGGTCTGTCTCCTAATATGTTGAATATCTTTACAAATCTTGGATCTTTCAATGATGGTGCAGCATCTCCGTCCGCGCGCTTTAATACAAAGTCCGTTGCCATCATGCTTGGCCATAATCTGCCCGCCTGCACTTTAGATCCTGCAAGCTCTTTAGCCAGCCCTTTTGTAAAATATGTGAGAGCGTGTTTTGAGGTGCCGTACAGAACCATTTTTGTGGCAATCATGTTATTTGAGCCATACCCTTCCATGTTCCATATCTGCCCGTGTCCTTGCTCTAACATATTCTTTGCTGCAACCTGAGACCCAAAGATCATGCCTTTTATATTTGTATCGATTAGATCATCTACATAATTGAATGAAGTATCATATACAAATTCAGAAGGGCTAATGATGCCAGCATTGTTGATCCATATATCAACACTTCCCCACTGTTTATACGATTTAGACCATAGATTCTCAACCTCTTTTTCTGACCTGACATCGCATGCTACAAACAGTACCCTGTCTTTGTACTCTTCTTTCAAATACCCTAATTTTTCAAAAGATGAGTCACTGTGCCCCGAGATCGTGACATTGCAACCGGCATTCAAAAAATCTATTGCCATACAAAATCCCAATCCTCTGGTACTTCCTGTAATAACCACAGTAGTCATTTTATTACCTCTATTGCACTAAAACGATAATACAGTATTTAAAATATATCCTGTTTTTTTATAGGAGTGTATAGATCTAATATAAATATTAAAACCGGCTAAGCTTCAATAATGTCAATAAAAATTTTTTAAGTTTGGAGAGATAGCTTTGCAGAGAGATCATGGACAGGGAAGTACTGAAACAATGATTTGTGACTGGCAGTGCAGTTACCAGGCCCTTGAAAAATAGATCCTTTGAAAATAAAAGAGTATCAAAATGCTGGAAATTTTGGATCTAAAAATTAAATAAGCTGTGCAATATTTACCTGAATAATGAGAGTTATATGCGTCGCAGGCACTCGCAGCAGTGCTGGTAAAACATCTGTAACAATGATACTTGCTTCAAAGTTTAAAGAGATGGGATATACAGTACAACCGTATAAGATAGGTCCGGATTTTATAGACAGTGCATATCTAGAAAAAGTATGTGGAAGAAAATGTATAAATCTGGATCTTTATATGAGACGGGCTCAGTTAAAGACCGATTTTTTAAATACAGATGCAGATATAGGAATAATAGAAGGAGTGATGGGGCTATATGATGGAGTATCTGGCAGCTCTGACTGGGGCTCCACTGCTCACATATGCAGGTTGCTTGACATTCCCGTGATCCTGGTTCTTGACGGTTCTGCATCATCAAGAAGCATAGCTGCTGAATATTTGGGATTCAGAGAATTTTCAAAAGATACGAACATTGTGGGAGCCATAGTGAACAGGGTATACAGTGATACCCATTTAAAAATGCTGAGCCAGGCGCTTGGAAAAGATCTGTTAGGGTACGTGAACAGCATGGGCAATTACCGGATACAGGAGCGAAGATTAGGGCTGTTGCCAGTGTTTGAAAATCCTGAATTCAGCATATCAAGATTGGTAGAAGCCTCACATTTTGAAATGAAAAAAATAATAAAGATAATGAAAGATATCAATACTAAATTAAGAGCTGTTAAAAATGAGGGGACTATATCTATAAACATTGCGTATGACAAGGCTTTCAATTTTTATTATGCACAGAACTTTATCACGTTATCTAAATATTTCAAGATTCATAGATTTTCACCGATCAGTGACTCAGATTACGAACCTACTGCGATCTATATTGGCGGAGGTTTTCCAGAGCTTTTTGCAAAAGAGCTTGCAGAAAACCAGACTATTAAAAGACGATTGAGAGCTGACATGGAAGATGGAATGCCGGCATATGCTGAATGTGGAGGATTAATGTACTTGACGAGATACATCAATGTTGATACAAAGTATGATATGATCGGATTGATGGACGCATACATAACCATGGAAAACAGGCTGAAGATTGGATATACTAAGATCTCGGTAACTAAAAACAATATATTACACTCTTCAGGTACCAGTATAAATGGCCAGGTTTTTCACCATGGCGAAATTTACGGTACTGAGAATCTGGAAAAAACGTACAGTTACAGAATGGTGAGCAAGAAAGGGCAGATAGACGGGGGATATAGTGAATATAGCACTCTTGCAGATTTTAATCATATTTTCCTGACCGATAAAATGGCCAGAAATATGTATGAACTTGCTGTTAAATATTCTAAACGATGAGTATTATAGAGGCGCAAAAGAGGCAATCATCATGCCATAATAGGTAGGACATTGATAATCCACGTAGTTCACTCTATATTTCTTAATGTGCAGTATTCCTGTAAGGATCATAATCTGCCAGAAACTGTCAGGTTTTGCATGTTCGATTATTTTCGGGTCAAGATCTTTTATAGAATCTATCCTGTTCTGTTCAAATGCATTTTTTACAAAATCGTCATAAACTCTGGCAAACTTACTAAACCCGTAAGGCCCTGATTTTAAATGAGTATGTGCTTGATCTGCGCTGATTATTATCCCTACTTTTTTACCATATTGTTCAGTAACAGATCCTAATATCGAACCAAACTCAATTAATTGCTCTACACTTAAATCCCGTGCAGGTGTAATCAGTACCACTTTCTTGTCTTTGTTCAAAAAATAAAGCGGGATAAACGAGCCCCAGTCCAGTGTGATTTTTGAAGACTCACCTTCTAAAGCGCCAAAGTTGATGCCCACAACTGGCAGTGCAGGCTTTGCTGCATTATATATCAAAGTTGCTAGCTCTCGATCACAATCATAATCTCTGCGAATTTTTCCAAGATTGCCTGCGGTATGTTCAGTCAATATTATTCCAATATGATCAGATATCCTTATATTATGCGGTGTTACAACAACAAAAACCTCTATGTTCTTGTCAAATACCTCTTTTTTGAGTTTTAGCATCGATTTCTTCAAGTGCATAGACGCACTATCTGAGCTGTTGATAATTTCCTCGCCATGCGGCACCATTGTTAATAGTTCTATCATTGCCAACCCTCTCTGTCCTATATCTTATCTTTTAATAATCCTTATTTTTTGAATATGGCTGTGATATATACATCTTGCTCTTTTATTTCACTGATTGTTACATTTGCCTTATCTGCAATGTTAATCAGATCTTCCCTGTTCAAAGTATGCGATCTTGCCAGCGTGATCGGAAAATAGAGTCTGTCCTTATTAAACTCATAGATCCGGAACTCTCCATGCTCTGCCAAATGCGCTAATATGTCTGACAAAGCCTTTTCGCGGTCTGCCCAGTGATGAAATGAGAGCGTGCTGTATGCAAGCTCAAAGCTGCCATCAGGAAAAGACCTGCTGCTGCCCAATTGAAACTTAACTCTATTATCTACTCCCATTTTTCTAGCCAGCTTATTGCCGATATTTACCATATATATGGAAGGATCTATGCCAGTACCCTGTATATGTTCATTCTGTCTTGCTAAGTTTACAAGCACGTATCCAGTTCCAGAACCAATGTCCAGAATCTTCGTTTTTTCACTTTTTGCCAGGTCTGATACTATGTACTTGTAAAATCTTTTCATTATAGATATTCTATGCGCCACTTTGTAACCGTATGAACTTAAGCAGGAAAAGTTTTCTTCTCCTTCTTTGTAAAGATCATCTTTCATGATCTGTTTTGTAATTGAAGCTACTTATAAACTTTTTCATCTACAAGCTTGAAATCCAGGGCGTCAAGTTCCACATCTCTCTTTGTGCTCCAGTACTCAGGTCTGGAGATCTCTCTCAGATATTCATGCTGTATGATCAGCTTCATTACTTCGCTGCTGCCAGTCCATATCAAGCCTAACCTCGAATCCCGCAAAAGCCGTTCAATCGGATAGACGGTCGTGTACCCGATTCCGCCCATTATCTGCATTGCATCGTTTACAACTTTCCACATCATCTCTGTTGAATTTAGCTTTGACATTGAAACCAGCTTTCTCAAATATGCTTTTTCTATCTTTCCAGATTCTAACATATCTGCAGCCTTGCTTGCAGTATAAACCAGCGCAGTTGCATTCTCTATGGCGGTCACACTCTCTGCAATCTTGAAATTTATGCCTTCATGCTCTATTATTTTAGAACCGAACGCCTCTCTCTTCATCGCATAATTCGTAGCTACTTCTATTGCCGCGGTAGCCACTCCTATCGAGCCTGCAGCCGTAGTTAATCGCTCAGGGACCATCATTCTGTTAAATATCTCATATCCACCATCAAGCTCTCCTATCAGGTTATCTTCGGGAATCTCTGCATCTCTGTATATAATGCGTGCAGTACCGCCACCTTTGTTGCCCAGTAATCCATACACAGTCTCCACTTTCAACCCCGGTGTGTCGCGATCGACTATGAATGTGCTTATCCCTTTCGTTATCGGCTTTGCATCAGGGTTGGTAATCGCATAAGTTACAAAAAAGTCAGCGCCTTCACCGCCTACAATGAACCTTTTCTGTCCGTTTAATACGAACTTATTGCCTTTCTTATCTGCCCTCGTTTTCATCATGCCAAACAGGTCCGAGCCCCCTGAAGGCTCTGTAATAGCTTCGGCACCATATCTTGAACCAGACGTAATGCCTCTCAGATACTTCTCTTTCTGCTCTGAAGTACCAAACCTGTAGATCGGTTCTCCCACGATAGAGCCCAATGAATACATGCAGCTTAATGTGAATCCCAGATACCCAAATTCTTCAATAGCTGCCATCTCGGCAGTCCAGCTGCTCTCTCTACCACCATACTGTTTTGGAAACCGTAATCCGGTAATATTCTCGTTCGCTATAAGCTCTATAAACTCTCTGGGGAATTTTACAGTTTCGGATTCTATGTTTCGAATAAGATCATGAGGCACAGATTTTACAATGTTTCTAGCCCTGTATTTTATCTCTTTTTCTTCTTTGCTCAAAAGAAAATCTTGCATTTTGTATCAACTCCTTTTTTGTAATGTAAAACAGTGATATTATGCATAGAAATGCTGGATTGCCATGAATGCATGTGACACAATTCACGATAAAAATAATAGACCTTTAAAAAATTTAAATGATCCTGAAAATTGCGATCCAGCATAAATTCCAGTTTCAAGTAAACATTCATTTCTACTGCATGAAAACTAACAATCATGATTTATATAAATTTTACGATTATTTTTCTTTAAAACTTCTGAAAAAATTGCAAAAACCTTTATTAATACTGTTACTATGATATGATTATGCGTTATTCAAAAAATGAAGTAAAAGACAAAAAAGCTATTACCGAGTTTTTAAAAACAGAAAAATTTGGAACATTAGGTCTGGTAGATGGAGATAAGCCGTATGCTGTGCCTGTGAATTTTTTGTACCTTAATGACAAAATATATTTTCACAGTGCCAGAGCAGGAAGAAAATGGGATATTATCCACAAAAACGCAAATGCGTTTTTTCTGGTAGCTCGATGGAACAACACCATTCCTGCACAAACTGCATGCGACATTGGCACCTCTTACTTTAGCGTGATGCTTGAAGGAACAGTTCGCATTGTTGAAGATAACATGGAAAAAGATAATGCGTTCAATCTATTCATTAAAAAATATGCATCAGATGCAGAGCATGTAAGCGCGCAATTGATGGACAATTACAGATCTTCGCTCAATACAGGCATGGCATTATTTGCCATTGATATAAAATCTATGTCTGCAAAGGCCAATCCTCCAACACAGAAAAATTAAAAAAATAAAAAATTAATTTATTTCTTATATTTTATTTTGCTGGATGCTCTAAAAACAAACTTTTTCTTCTGCGGCACATTAATTATTTTCTTTGTTTTTGGGATTCTTGCTTTTCTCTGGCTCTGTATTCTTCTCTCAAATATACCGAATCCCACTAAATTGATCTTGTCTCCTTTATTTACTTTATCAACTATTGTGCTGATCAATGTGTCTATAACTTTCTTTGCTTCTCTCTGTGTCATGTTTGCTTTCTTTGCAACATCCCTTGCAAGGTCATTAACACCTACCATTTTCTAATCACCTCCTTTTTAACTATTTAAATAGTATATTGTTATTTAACTATATAAATATTTTTGTTAATATACCCAAAAACTATGTGTTTCTCATAGGTTATAAAATTATGAATTTTTTTATAAAATTGATAAATTATAAAAAAATAAAAAAATATTTATAATATAAAATAGATATATATTGTTATTTACGAGTCATAAAAATATATCTGTCTATTAATTCGTGATAGTCGCTGTTTTCATCAACTTTTGAGTGTCCAAGTTTTTTCTTTAACTGTGCATTTTCAGCCAGCAATCCGGATAAATTTATGGCTAAAATCTGGTTGTCTTTCAATATAGAAAAGTATTCGAATTTTAATCCTGCAATTTCACTTTCTTTTTTGACAGCTTGATTTTTCATAATTTCCAGTTCATTTTTTCTAGATTTTAAAATATTGTAGGTTTCTTTCAGTTCTGAAATGGTGGTATTGCAATGTTCAGCTACTAAATTCTCTGATATATCACGCTCGCTTAAATTAAACAGTTTACCAAGATTTTCAATGTTCATTGTTTTTCATCTTTATGTTTTCAGAGCTTAGATGTTTTATCATGTTGCTCATTAGAATTGCATCTTTTCTGACAGATTCAATAAGATCTTTGTAATAATCAAGTTCTTTATTCAGGTCATCTAAATGTGCTCTAAAATCTTCTATGTTTACACTGATATTTTTAAGGTTATGCTCTAAAATTTTCTTGATGGTGCATAAAATCTGTTTTTCATCAGCATTAGTTAATCTATCTTGGCTGACAGCTCTTTTTTTCCTGGTTTTTCTGATTACTCTTACTTGAGGCAAAGTCTCTTTAAAATTGGTCATAACATTTAATCCTCTATATGTAGGCGTTATCACCAGAACTGGATTTTAAGGCAAACGCCATTGCCTGTATTATTGTTAAATGCAGAATAGTATTTAAAAATTCTTATTTATCTTTCTATCAGAATTTCTTATACTCGATATCTCCTACACTGCCAAATTTCTTATTAGAATTTTCGAGATCTTGTATCTTGTTCTGATACTCTATAATCATATCATAGTGTTTTCTTTCCAGTTGCGCTAAGCTCTTAAAAAGCCAGTAAAATATCACTAATGATCCTTTATAGTTATCTCTTACGAGCTCTTCTTCAGTGTTATCATAAATATCTAAATATGCATTCTCTAATCTCTTTTCGTCATCTAGCAGGAACTGAAATATTTCTTCGATTGTCATTGCCTCGAGATCTAACTTAATCCCATACTTTTGATTTGAAGGCACTTTTAAACCTGCAAAGTCTTTTATGATATCGTTTAAAAGATCTATATGTTCTAATGAATCTACAGAAAGATAGTTGATTAACTCTAAAAGAAGCTTTGGCAATCTAATAAAGAGATATCCTGAATTGGTTATATACTTATAATCCCGCTCTATACTATAAGGTATCTCTAAAGCTTTATTTAAAGCTTCAATAGTCCTTATTTTCATTTTATCATCTTCGATTTACGGTATCTTATCATTTTATTTAAATTTTTTTCTAAAATTTATGATTTTTTTGATAATTTTTCATCTTTAAGGGCCCTGTAAAACTCAAAGATCATAGACTCATGGTTTCGCTCATCTAAAAGCAGGCTTCTGAACAGCCAGTAAAAGGTGAGAATGTTGCCTTTATAGTATTTTTTAAGCAAAGAATCATCAGTGTTCAGATAAATATATGTGTATCCCTCTTCCATTTTCCTTTCCTCAATCATTAATGAAGATAATATATCATTTACACTCATTTTTTCAAATTTGAAATTAAATGGATCTGGCAGATCTGATTTTTCAGGCACTTTCAAACCTTTAAAATTATGGATGATATCTTCTAAGATTTCTTTGTGCTCTAAAGATCCTAAAGATAATGAGGTTACTAGAATCCTTAATGGAGGATCCATCTTTTTTAGGAAGATAGAGTACTGTCTTACTAACTCGTAATCTTTTTCTATCCAGTATACTTCATCGATCTTTTTTTGCAGCTCCTTAATTGTTTTTATTGACATTTCTCCCCCTTATTTTGTTATTATATTATTCCTATTTAAATTTTTTTTAGTTTAACCTTAAATTCTCGATTTTTAAGTATGTATAGATTTACTTATATCATATGCATACAAGATTGTTTCTAAATTGTATAATCTGAATATATTTTCTTATCTTCACAAAAGAATGAAGCAAAAAGCACGTATAAAAATGCAGAGTTAAGGTTTAAAACAAAAAAATAAAAAAAAATTATATATCAAAAACAGCTTACTCATACTCATGATGAGAGAAATACATGCGCCTAGAGGAACCAAGTTGAATACGAAAGGATGGGGACAAGAAGCAGCGTTGAGACTGCTCATGAATAATCTAGATCCTATGGTTGCTAAAGACCCTGCAAATCTGATAGTGTATGGTGGAAAGGGTAAGGCTGCCAGAAACTGGGAAGCGTTTGACAAGATTATAGAGAACCTTAAATTATTGAACAATGATGAGACTCTGTTAATACAATCCGGAAAGCCTGTAGGAGTGTTCAAGACTACCGAATCCAGTCCGAGAGTGCTAATAGTAAATGCACAGATTGTGCCTAAATGGGCTACTGATGACATATTCTGGGATCTTGAAAAGCGAGGCCTGACAATGTTCGGGCAGATGACTGCTGGATCATGGATATATATAGGCACACAGGGAGTATTGCAGGGAACATACGAAACATTGTCTGCGTTAGAGCGAAAAGAGTTTAAAACAGACTCTCTGGAAGGGAAATGGATGCTTACTTCCGGGCTTGGAGAGATGGGCGGAGCACAGCCACTGGCAATAACGATGAATGAGGGAGTGGGTATAATAGTAGAAGTTGATAAAGAGAAGATCAGGAGAAGGTTGAGAGATAAGTATTTAGACACATATGTAGAGAGCCTGGATGAGGCATTGAAGCTAAAGGACGAAGCAGTGGCACAGCATAAGCACATATCGATCGGGTTACTGGGAAATGCAGCTACAGTGTACGATGAGCTGGTAAGACGCAAAATTGTGCCGGACGTGGTATCAGACCAGACTGCCGCGCATGACTTAAATGTAGGGTACATACCTGAAGGATATGATGTAACCACTGCAGAAAAGTTCAGAAAAGAAGATCCAGAATCGTACAAGAAGGCAGTTTACAAGTCGATAGTGAAAGAGGTAAAGGCAATATTATGGTTTCAGAATCATGGCTCAAAAACATTTGATTACGGTAACAATTTGAGAGGCAGGGCATTTGAAGGAGGCTTGAAAAACGCGTTTGACATGCCTGGATACGTGCCAGAATATATAAGGGATCTTTTTGCGATAGGATCCGGGCCGTTCAGATGGCTTGCACTGTCTGGTGAGGAATCAGACATATACAAGATTGATGATGCGATAATCAAGAATTTCAGTGAAGATGAGCATCTGGTAAAATGGATCAGGCTGGCAAAGGAAAAAGTGCATTTTCAGGGCCTGCCAGCTAGAATATGCTATGCGAAGTACGGGCAGAGAGAAGCGATCGGGCTGATGATCAATGATATGGTGCGGGACGGAACATTAACTGCGCCGATCGCAATAGGCAGAGATCATCATGATACCGGAAGCGTAGCCTCACCCTATCGAGAGACAGAGAAGATGAAGGATGGCAGCGATGCAATAGCAGACTGGCCGATCTTGAACGCGTTATTGAACGCCGTGTCAGGAGCTTCATGGGTATCTGTGCATCATGGTGGTGGCACAGGAATAGGAAACGCGATACATGCAGGATTTGTGATCGTGGCAGACGGAACAGACAGTGCGCGAGAGCGTATAAAGAGAGTGCTGGACTCAGATCCGGGAATAGGAGTGTTGAGGCATGCTGATGCTGGATACGAAAGCTCTATTGATCTGATCAAGAAAGGTGTGAAATTCAAAGCTCCTTACTTTCAATGATCTAATTACATAATTCAGGTATTTAAAAAAAACATGGCTAGAACAGTGTTGTTTGACGCGGATGGCACATTATTCGATTCAGAGGCTATAAGGTACAAAGCACTTTCTATAGCAGTGAATGAGATACTGAACCGCCAATTTTTAGAATGGGATGAATACATTGAAAAATATGTAAATGGCTCTCACAATCTTAAAGAGCTTTTAAAATCAGACGATTATACGTTATCAGAGATCAGGTCAAGAAGGGCAGAGCTTATAAAGAAGTTTGTAAAAACGGAGCTGAGATTCATGGAAGGAGCGCTGGAACTAATAATAGATCTGCATAAACATGATTTCAGGTTAGAAATTGTCTCTTCTTCAAGAAAAGATGAGATAGATTCATATCTAGAAGCGTTAAAGATTAGCAGTTATTTTGAGGGGATGGTAACAGTAGAAGAGGTCTTGAAAGTAAAGCCTGATCCTGAACCATATATAAAAGCATTGCAGAAATTTTCTATCAAAAAAGAAGAAAGCATTGTAATTGAAGATACTGAAAGCGGATTGATTGCTGCCAAGAATGCAGGCATAAAATGTATAATAGTACCCAACAGCTATACTTACACCTCTAATTTTAAAAATGCAGACTTAATCGTTACATCTTTGAAAGAGCTGGATTCAGAGAAGATCAACGCACTGTTTTGCTAAATGCTCTAAATAGTCTTGAAAAATATAAAAAGATAAAATATAGCGATATTATCTGGTTATCAAAGAGCTGAACAATCACAAGAGGATGGTAGTTACTCAAAAACCTGTAAAAAGTGAGCTTAAGATAAGCGAAAACCTGTATCAGGCAGACTTGTAAATCATGGTTTCTCGAAAATGAGAGATAAATTAAAAAATTTGCAAAATTGAGTACCTCATCATTTATATAGATCTTTGAATTTATCCTTTACAGGGTAAACAAAAATATTAAAAACAAAATTCTTTTTGAGAAAAAAAGAGTTTTTGGTCTTGTCTGAGAAAGAGAAGATCTGGAAAATGAACCTGAGAATAGGTTTATTGAGGCGAATAAATACAAAAAAATTATAATTTAAATATTTGAAATGCGCAATTTAAAAAAGCATAAAAAACTATCTGAAAGAGTTTAAACTATAACTTTCGCCAATTTACATAACAGGTATTTCCAAAGTGTCCAGCAAAATCATAGATTTATTTGGTATCATGAAGACAGTATTCGTAAAGATAGAGAGTAAAATAATAACAATAAGTAGCGAATCAGAAGCATGCAAAGAGGTATTGGAAGAGCTAGATATAAAATAGCCAGAGAAGTATTATGAATACTAAAAAAAGATAGGAAAAAAGAAATCTAAATTATTTATAGTACATCTTTTAATGAATATTTTGTCACTAAATTTTTAGGAAACTCAAGTTCAAAGTTTGATAAGGAAAAAAAGATATTTGAAACCTGACAAAATGCTACTTTCGTAAAGTTTTGATCTAGCAGTTAATAACAATTAAGATTGCAATAAACCTCCACATCTATGAAAACATTAAAATATAAGTTGATACATAAAGATGAAATTGATTTAATATGAGAAACTTGGAAGACATAAAAGACATACCAGAAATTACTGTTAGCTTGGAGGAGCAGGTAAAGAATATACTAATGAAACATATAGGAAATGCATTTACTATAAGCGGCATCATTTTAGAGATATCTGGCGGGTTCAGAGTGGA
>JAVRLB010000037.1:0-14250 GCA_031961865.1 Thermoplasmatota archaeon
AAATAATGAGTAAAATTATGCAATACCTTAATTTACAGATAAAAATTAGAGCGTTATACGGCTATAGTAATATAAAGCACAGGAATCAGATAAGATCATAATATTGAAATTGCTTACAAAAGCATAATATATTATTTTTAATTATACTTTTTTAGAATGAGTGCATTGATAAACGTCTTGATCATAATATTGAGATCTATATGGTTTATACTTCCTGCATATGTAGCTAATCCAATGGCAGTGTTGGCACACGGCACTAAACCTATAGACTTTAATAGACATTTTATTGATGGTCAGAGAATATTTGGCAAAGGAAAGACATGGGCCGGGTTTTTTGTTGGAGCTGTTTCAGGCATAGTGTTTGGGCTGATACAGAATACTGTGGGAATATTATTGCCAAATCCCGTATTTCCAGCATTTAATCAGGATATTGTAACCGCTATAATTATAGTTACTTTATTATCAGTAGGATCGATGACAGGTGATCTTACAGGCTCATTTATAAAGAGAAGACTAAAAATGGAGAGCGGTGCAGAGTTTATTGGAATGGATCAGTACCCTTTTTTGATTATAAGCCTTTTATTTCTATATCTGGGAAACAACTATTTCTTTATGCATTATTTCTTTAATATTATAGCGTTATTAACACTTCTTATTTTTACGCCGCTCATTCACAGACTGGTAAATATATTGGGATATAAAATTGGAAAAAAGGAGGTTCCTTGGTAAATATGAGCAATAGAATATTAGTGATATCGGATATACACGCGAATTTAGAAGCTTTAAATGTAGTTCTGGAAGAAGAGTTCGACCAATTAATAGTACTTGGAGACCTGACTGATTACGGGCCAAGCCCAAATGAAGTGATAGATAAAGTCAGAGAAAACGCAGATTTTGTAATTATGGGTAATCACGATTATGCGAATGCATTTAATTATGATTGTTTCTGTTCTTATCAGTTTAAAGAACTTAGCACTAAATCCAGAGCATACTTCAAGCCACTCATTACCCCAGAAAATTTAGAATACCTGAAATCTCTAAAGTTAGATATGTATACAGAGAACTTATATATGGTGCACGCATCCCCAGAAGACAAACTTTACAAATACATTAAGCCAGAGATCTCTGATTTAGACCTAAAAAATGAAATGATGAAAGTAAATAGAAATCTAATTTTAGTGGGACATACACATCTACCTATGCTCCGGCATATAGAAGGAAAGACAGTGCTGAATCCTGGCAGTGTTGGGCAGCCTAGAGATTCAGATTGGAGAGCCTCTTATGCTGTAATAACCGACAAGATAGAACTAAAAAGAGTTAAATATGCGATAGATACTACAATAACTAAATTAAAGAGCACAGGACTAGAAGAATCAATAAAAATGAGATTGATAGAGGTGCTAAAAAATGGAAAATGATCTAAAAAAGATGCTGGTAGCGTGTAATGCAGTACAGTTTGGAGATTTTACACTTACATCCGGGAAAAAAAGTAATTATTATATTAACATAAAAAAAGCGACTACAGATCCTGTCATTTTAAGTATTATAGCTAAAGAGCTCGCTAAATTTGTAGATTCTGATAAAATAGCGGGAATAGAGCTGGGATCGGTACCCATAGCAGTGGCTGTAGCGCTTGAAACCAAGAAAAAATTTTTGATAGTCAGAAAAGAACCTAAAGGGCATGGCACTAATTCTCTGATCGAGGGGGATTTTGAGATTGGGGATAGAATTACAGTAATTGAAGATGTTACTACCACTGCAAATTCTGCCCTTCGGGCAGCTAAAATTCTGAGAGATGCTGGAGCTATCGTAGATACAATATTGACTGTTGTAGACAGAGAAGAAGGAGGAGAGCAAAATTTAGAACCTGAGCAATTGAAATTAATGCCATTGATCAGAGCCAGGGAGCTATTGAAATTAAGAGATGATAGACATGAATGATATATTAAGCATAGTTAGAAAAAATGATAAATGGCGTAGAAGCTCTATAAACTTATTGCCATCTGAAAATATGGTGAGTCCGAAGGTACTGGAAATATTGGGATCAGATCTTGCAGGTCGATATTCTTATAAAATAAATGATTATGTTCATAATGTTTACATTGAAAATGCCTATAGGGGCACTGGTTATTTTGAGCAGATTTTAGAATATGGAACAAAGCTGGCAAAGGAGCTCTATGAATCAAAGTATATAGAAATCCGGTCAATTGGAGGTCATATTGCGGCAATGAACATGCTGCTTTCTACAACAAAGAAAGGAGATCTTATTTACGCAATCAGCTCTGAAAATGGTGGTTATGATGGATATATGCCCAATTACATGCCAGATATGTTTGGCTTAAAAGTCAGGTTTATACCTTACAATCCAAAAACTGCAAAGATAGATTATGATAGCTTCGAAAAAGAGCTAAAAAAGTACAGGCCAAAACTTGTAATATTAGGAGCTAGCTATTTTCTGTTCAGCTACGACCTGAAAAGAGTGAGAGAAATGTGCGATACAATTGATTGTACCCTTGGTTATGATGGCTCGCACGTGATGGGATTAATTGCAGGTAAATCATTTCAGCCAGAGGTCTTGAAATATGCAGACATACTTATCGGATCGACGCACAAAAGCCTTTTCGGGCCACAGGGAGGAATAATTGCCACAAACAATGAATCAATATTTCATAATGTAGAGAACAACATAGTGTGGAGAACTATGGACAACTATCATCTAAATCGTGTGGCAGCATTATCGCAGACGCTGTTAGAGTTCAAAAAATTCGGAAAAGATTATGCGGCACAGGTAGTTAAAAACAGTAAACGTCTGGCTAAAATACTGGATGAACAAGGTTTTAATATTGATTTCGCGCCAGAATATACAGAATCTCATCAGATCAGTTACAGCCAGAATTTTGTGAATGAACAATTAAATTTGAGCATAGACGAATTTTCAAAAAAATTAGAACAGTCAAACATCATTATTGACTCAGTAGGAAGGCTAGGCACTAACGAGATCACAAGAATTGGAATAAAAGAGAAAAATCTTGATGAGCTGGCAAATCTTTTTATATCTTCCATATCAAAGAACGTAAAAAAAGAGGTTATCGAGTTCAGGTCAAAGTTCAAGATCAGGTATTGTTGACATTTTCTATATTCAATCAAGCACGTACTTTTCTTCTTAAGTATTAAAAATATGATTAATAATCCAGTTAGGGTCAAATTCAATCAGATCTTCATAGTTCTGGCCAGTTCCTAAAAACAAGATTGGTTTATGGAGCGTCAACACAATGCTGATTGCACTGCCACCTTTAGCATCAGTATCGATCTTTGACAATATTATTCCATCTATTCCAATTTCTTCATTAAACAGCTTTGCCTGGTTAATTGCATCATTTCCTGCCAGAGCATCACCTACAAAAATAGTAAAATCAGGCTTAGCAACTCTTTTAAGTTTTTTCATCTCGTTCATCAGATTTTTATTGGTCTGCATTCTGCCAGCTGTATCTATCAATACAACGTCTCTAGATCTAGATACCGCGTGCGAAATGGCGTCAAACGCAACAGCTGCTGAATCACTGCCGTGTTGATGCTTGATCAATTTAATGTTCAATTTTTCAGAATGAATCTCTAGCTGTTCTATAGCTCCTGCCCTGAATGTATCACTTGCTGCTATCACTACACTGTATCCCTGCAATGACAGCCATTTTGCCAGCTTTGCGATAGATGTGGTTTTACCCGTACCGTTCACACCCACAAATAAAATCTTTAAAGGTTTGGTTGAAGACTTAACATACTCTTTAAAATTGAACCTGTTTTCATTAAAAATGTCAAATACAGTCTGTTTCAACAGTTCTGTAAAAGTACTTTCCAGATCTATACCCCTCTTAAATTTCTTGTTAGCTATGTTTTCCATCAACTTTTTTTTAAGCTCTTCAGCAGCTTCGTAAGCAACATCTGCATCTATCAGACCAAGTTCCAGATTATCAAGATATGAATTCAACTTGTTTCCTGCAATTTTTTTCCCAAATCCATCTGTAAAGACATCTTCTGGAAGCTCTTCTTTAGCCTTTTTACTAAATATCCCTAATTTTTCTTTTAGTTTTTCAAACATTTTTAATCATTTTTCTGTGCAGATTTATAGTATTTATTAATCCTATCTGATAATGCAAGATATTGATCACGGCTGTTAATATATTCTTCTTGCAACTGAGTGTTAATCACTGTTAGATCTTTTATTCTCTGGTCCAGTATTTCTATTGTTTTCTCATAGTTATTTTCTGTTAAGACGTTTGAGCCAATGCTCGTAATCGCGTTTTTATATTCACTCTTATTGCAAAATATAAATGTGTTTGCACCTATCGTAATCAAAAGATTATCTTCATCTGTTTTTAAGAGCGTCTGAATGGTCTCTTTTGCTTTAGTATGTTCTTGCATGTTCAGATTCAGATACTCCATCTCTCTTTCTATGTCTTCAATATGCTTTTTCAATAATTCTAATGTGTTTATGCTCTCTTCTATGTTTTCCATTTATTTTTCACCATGCTTAATATCATATAATACTTTGGGATCTTTAGATTCCGGTACATTGGTAACTTCTTCTATATTCATAGCTCTTCTCTTAACCTTATGGTAACTGCCCATAATTGCGTATACTTTATCCATCGCCGTATTTTTAGAATCTGCTACTACATCTTTTTTAAAGTTTACTAATTTCCCTTTTGCAGTATATGTTCCAAATACTCTATATATTTTCATTTACCGATCACCTTTTTTTCAAATTTCAATTTTGATCTTTTTAAAGCTTCTATCACAGGCATATCCTCTCCAGCTAAAAAGCTGATTAGAGCTCCACCACCTACACTTATATGATCAAATTTTCTGCTCAGACCCATCTTTGATATTGCAGAGATGGTATGACCGCCACCTGCCACTTTAAATGCGTCAAGCTCAGAGATGGCCTTGAAAACCTCTTCTGTGCCGTCCGAAAATTCAGGCATCTCATAGACTCCTAATGGACCGTTTAATATAATACTTTTTGCATTTTTAATTATATCCTTATAATTTTCTATTGTTTCTATACCAATGTCCATTATCTGTTTCGAATCTTCAAGCTCTGAAATATTTATTTCCAGTCTTTTACCATCCACACTTATTGCAAAATCTGTTGGTGTAACAACTTCATAATTTTTAAGGATCTCTTTTGCCACACTCACAAGGGGTTCATAATTTCCGAGCTCTTTATTTAAAACCTCTTTGTTGATGGGACCCACATCTATGCCTTTTGCAATTAAAAAAATGTTTGCTACAAGACCACCTGTTAAAATTTGATCTACAATGTTATGTTCCAGCATATTTTTAGCAACTTTAATAGAATCATCTGCTTTTGCCCCTGCAAATAACGCTATTTTAGGATGTTCTTGAAGTTCCATAAATTTAGTGAGCATTGTAATCTCTTTGTCCATCAACTTTCCAGCCAGCATAGGTACCTCTTCTGCAAATGCTACAAGAGTTGGTTGCGGGCGATGTACTGCAGCAAAAGCATCATTAATCAGGAAGTCCATATATGGTGCCAGTTTTTTAACAATATTTGACTTTTTCTGGACCTCTAATGGCTCATCTGCAAGAACTACCTCTTCAGAATAGAACCTAGTATTCTCAAGCATCAGGATGTCTCCCGGTACTAGTTTTTTTATTGCCTCTATTACTCTGGAATCAAATAGGCCATCTATATACTTTATATCTCTTTTAAGCAGTTTAGCAAGGGCAAGAGAATGTTGATATAGTGATGTAAAATCTTTCTTTCCAGGTCTGGACTGATGTGCAATAATGACTATCTTAGAATGGTCTAGAGCTCTTATAGTATCTAAATGTGCTTTAAACCTGGAATAGTCCATAATATCTCCAGTCTTAGGATCAATAGGTGAGTTTATGTCTAATCTTAAAAACACAGTTTTACCAGTAAGATCAAAATCATCCATGGACAGATATGACTTTACCATAATTGTATATCTCATTTATACATATATTATTTTTGATACTCTTTTTTATTTTTATACGGGTAAAAAGAAAAACATTTATATAGTTCTGAGATAATATCTGTCTGACAAAAATATGACAGGGTGTGGTGATAAAAATGGTAAAAGGATCTGCACTAATAAATATGGTAGAATATGTTGAAAAGAAAAAGGGAATTAATGGATTACAGATACTACACAGTGAAGTAAACAAGGAGAACTTAATATTTCCTCAA
The DNA here is from genome assembly GCA_031961865.1 of Thermoplasmatota archaeon. Lineage (GTDB taxonomy): Archaea > Thermoplasmatota > Thermoplasmata > Thermoplasmatales > ARK-15 > JAVRLB01. Next base: position 6,236 of record JAVRLB010000037.1, read on the forward strand.
CTTAAAAATATAAATAAATCTGATGAGTTTTCAGCACGATATTTTGAAAGAATGCTTAATGCAAGCTTAAAATCTTTAGGATTAAGCGAAGAAACTATCCACGATTTTGGGTATTCTTACGGTAATGATACAGGTCTCGGTTTTGGATCTAAAATGTTAAGGTTAGAATCTTCCAAAAAAATAGTTGAATCTATTACATCCAGTTTTAGTAAATATATGCCTCTATTTAAGATCAAGGCTGAAGATCTCAGTGAAACTACCTATGTTCTAAAAATCTCGAATATAAGCAGCAAAGAACAGAGCGTGTTTATATCAGGCTACGTTGACTCTCTATTATCTAATTTTCCAAAGAAAATTCAGAAAAAGGAAGAGGACACAGAGAGTGAGAAAAAAATAACACTAAGATTCATACAAAATTTATGACAATAGTTAAATATTTCTTTTCTATTACCTCTCTCGGTGTATATAGATGAAAGATTATACTTTTACAGAAGAACAGGAAATGATTAGAGAGAGCGTAAGAGATTTTGCGCAAAAAAAGATTGCACCGATATCCCTCGAGATGGAACATACAAAAAGAATACCCAATGAGATAATTAAAGGAATGGCTGATTTAGGGCTTATAGCGTGCACAGTTTCTCCTGAATATGGTGGCCAAGGTTTTAATGCAGTAACCGCAGGAATTATTGCGGAAGAGCTAGCTAAAGCAGATATTACAGGTTCGATACCGGTATTTTACTTGATTCAGGCTGCATGGGGCCATGTTTTTGATAAGTATGGAACTCATGAAGCTAAATCTGAAATTTTACCAAAAGTAACTAAGGGCGAAAAATTTCTGGGAATTGCAACCACCGAATCTGATGCAGGATCTGATGTTGCAGGAACAAGAACTACCATTACCAAGAACGGTGATGAATACATCGTGAATGGAGAAAAAATGTATATCAGCGGAGTTAGAGAAGCAATAGAGACAGACGGAGGACATATCACTGTAGCAAAGCAGAACCCTGAGCTTGGAGCCAGAGGCATGACATTGTTTTATCTGCCGCTGAAACAAAAGGGGATTACGCCAACGTATGTAGATGATCTCGGAAGAGAGGGAATTACAACGGGTGGATTTTCAGTTGATAATGTAAAGATTCCGAAAAAATATATTATTGGCCAGGAAAACAAAGGATTTTATTTGATACATGAAGGCTATGAGTATGCAAGAGGATTGATTGCAGTTATATGCGCAGGAGCAGGATTACAGTCGCTTGACCGGGGAGCCAAGTACCTTAAAGAGAGAAAAGCATTTGGACTTCCATTAGCAAGATATGAAGCTTTACAATTCAAACTTGCCGAGCACTATACAAAGCTGAATTTTCTCATGGAAAGCTCATATAAAGCATTATGGACACTGGATCAAGAAAGCATCGGAAAAGCGAAGAGATTTGATTCCAGCAAAGCCATAGCAATGGTGAAGATGTTTGCATCAGAATGGTCCACAGCAGCGATAGATGAAGTGATGCAGTGGCAGGGTGCTTTTGGATATACGAGAGAATGTTTAGATCAGGCTGCATACAGGGCAGTTCGCTCGTTTGCGTGGGCTGAGGGAAGCAAAGAGATAATGAGAGTAATCGTAAGCAGAGAATTACTTGGAAAAGAGTATATTGCATATAAGTGATCTATTATGGATATTTTAGTATTAGTAAAACAAGTGCCAGATACTACTGAAGTCAAAATTGACCCTAAAACTGGGAACATGATCAGAGAAGGTGTGCCCAGTATATTGAACCCATTTGACCAGTTTGCGTTGGAAGAAGCAGTAATGATAAAAAATAAGCTAGGCGGAACAGTAACAGTTATCACTCTTGGCCCAGATCAAGCTAAAACTGCATTGATGAGATGCTTAGCGCTCGGTGCAGATGCTTCAATACACCTTTCAGATTATGCATTTGCAGGTGCAGATACGCTCGCAACATCATTTTCTTTGGCCAGCGCTATCAGGAAGGTAGGAAAATACGATCTTATATTTACGGGGCAGATGGCTCAAGATGGTGAAACAGGACAGGTAGGGCCAGAGATAGCAGCAATGCTGGATCTACCACAGGCAACTTATGTGGAAGAGATAAAAGATATAACACCTGAGAAAATTGTGGTTAAAAGTGATACGGATGAAGGGTACAGGATCATGGAATTGAAGTTACCGGCTTTAATAGCATTTTTACCACCTACCTCATTTGAATACTCGAATCCTTCTATGAGTGGTATAATAAAAGCCAAATCGAAGCCTTATTCGCTGTGGAAGCAGGCGGATCTAAATGTTCCAAGAGAAAAATGCGGATTAAAAGGATCTCCTACCAGAGTGACAAAGATTTATTCACCTGCACAGAAAACTAAAGGTGTGATATTTGCAGATAATATTGAAGAGGCTTGCAAGAAAGTTGCAGAGGCTATAAAAGAAAAGAAGGTGGTACAGTGATAGAAGATTTTAAAGGAATCTGGGTATATGCAGAATACGATCAGACTAAAATCAAAAGCGTTACATTTGAGCTATTGTCTAAATCTCTGGAATTAGCATCTATCTTGAATGAAGAGGTAAGCTGTGTTTTGATAGGTGCAGATGTTAAAAAATTCGTTCCAGACCTTGCAGCTTTCGGTGCTACCAAAGTATATTTAGCAGAGGATCCTAACCTGAAGTTGTACAGTTCAGAAGCATATGCAAAGATCGTTACAAGTTTTATAAATACATACAAACCATCGGTAATTTTAATACCCGCAACAAAACTGGGCAGAGATCTAGCTCCAAGAATATCAGCATCAGTAGGAACAGGATTAACTGCTGATTGTACGGATCTAAAAGTACTGGACAAAAACTTAGTGCAGGTAAGGCCTGCTTATGGCGGAAACATTATGGCTGAGATCATTGCACCAAATCATAGGCCGCAGATGGCGACAGTTAGACCAAATGTATTCAAGAAGATAGAGCCTATGACTGGCAAAACTGCAGAAATAGTGCAGATGCCAGTAACTGGAGAGATGCTAAGCATGAGGGCATTGGTCAAAGAGATAATCAGTACCTCTGTTGCCGGAGTTAAGAAGATAGACGAATCGGATATAATAGTTTCAGTTGGCAGAGGTGTAGGAACGACTAAAGAATCTCTGGCAGATGTTCAGCAACTTGCAGACTTGCTTGGTGCAGCTATGGGTTGCAGCAGGGTAATTGTAGATATAGGATTAATGCCTAAAACCGCGCAGATTGGGCAGAGTGGTATAACAGTGTCTCCTAAGCTATACATTGCATGTGGAATATCTGGAACTATCCAGCATATCGTAGGCATGAAAGAATCTAAGATGATCGTTGCAATCAATAAAGACCCTAACGCCCCGATATTCAATGTTGCAGATTACGGCATAGTCGGAGATGTACATACAGTAGTACCAATACTGATCGAAGAGTTAAAAAAGGCCTTAAAAAATAATTAAACTTTTAATATTTAAAAAGACTTTGTCAGATAATCTATAAAAAGGTTGGTCTGGCAAAGTCTTTAAAAACATTTTTAAGCTATATCGCTTTTAATATTTTTGGAGTTGCAGTTTAATGCTAGAGTTATTAGAGAGAGATGGATTAGCTCGGATATGCAAATTTAATGTGAATCATAAACAGGTTGAAACGCCTACATTAATGCCGGTGATAAATCCCGGTAAGATAGTGATATCGCCCAGAGACATCTATGAAAAATTTAAATTAAAGTCGATAATTACAAATTCATATATAATCTATAGCAACAATGACCTTAAACAGAAAGCGCTAACAGAGAAACTGCATAAAATGCTTGATTACCCGGGCATAATAATGACCGATTCAGGGACTTTCCAGGATCATGTGTATGGAAATCTAGAGCTTGACCCTGAAAAAATATTAGATTTTCAAAGAGAAATAGGGGCAGATATAGGAACTATTCTAGACGTCTTTACTGAACCTGAATTTAGTAGAGAGCAGGCATTGTCTGCAATTGAAGAAACTGCAAAAAGGGGGGCACAAGCATTAAAAATTAAGGGAAATATGAATTTGGCGGGAACGGTACAGGGATCTGTGTTTATGGATTTAAGAGAATACGCAGCCCAGAAAATGAGCGCTTTGGAATTTGATTATTATCCTATAGGCGGGGTAGTTCCGCTGTTAGAATCATACAGATATTCTGATATTGTTGATATATTAATTGCCTCAAAATTAAATTTAGATCCCAGCAAGCCAGTCCATTTATTTGGTGCTGGCCACCCTATGTTTTTTGCGATGTCTATTCTTTTAGGAGTGGATTTTTTTGATTCCTCATCATATATAAAATATGCACGCGATAACAGGTTCCTATTTCCTGATGGTACAAGAGAGCTGAAAGATATGAAATATGTGCCATATTATTCTCCTGTTCTAGATAAATACGAAGTTTCAGAACTGGCTCAAATGCCATATGATGATCGTGTAAAGCTAATAGCAGAACATAATCTGTTCATATCTGTAGAAGAGCTTAATAGAATAAAAACTGCAATATTTGAGCAGAGCTTATGGGAATATGTGGAAGAGCGATCAAGGTCTCATCCTGCACTTTATTCAGCATTGAAAACTCTGAAAAAGTATCAGGAAAAACTTGATAGATTTGAGAATTTGAGCAGGAAACATGCCTATTTTTATACAGGCGTAGAATCTTTGAATCGCCCTGTTACGCATAGACTTGATAAGAGAATTAGATCAGAGTTTCAGAACGAAAAAACAGTGGTGGTACTGAATCAGGAAGATACCGATAAACTGAGAAGATATATAGAAACAGTTAAGGCCACATTTTTAGTGCATACACCTTTTGGTTTTATACCCTATCAGTTACTGGGTATTTATCCTATATTACAGTCTTCTTTTCCTGATAATCCAGAAAAGATAGATAACTTAAAGGGTATACTGGATTCATGGGATGTAGATACGTTGATATCCCGTTTAAAGAACCCGGATGATCCTATCGATGATGTGTTTATACATGAGCATAAAAAAGACATGGATCTGGAAAAAATAAAAGCAATTGCAGATTATCAATTTGGCAAATATTCAAGCAATGCACTTTTTAACGGGCATGTAAAAATTGTGAAAAGTAAGAATACAGGAATGATAAGAACCATATTTTTAGATGATAAACATATATTGTCCATGCGCAATGACGGTTTTTTCACTTTAAAATATGAAGCTGGAAAATTACTTCATAGCTATTTCAAGTATCCAAAGATGAGGATTGTAGTGTCCAAAGATTCTGCAGAGTTCAACATGCTAGGCAAAAATATTTTTGCCAGATTTGTAGTAGACATGGATCCAAATCTCATACCATATGATGAAATCTTGATCGTTGATCCTGATGATAATTATATAGGCGTAGGAAGAACTTTTATGAACAGAACAGAAGCGCTGAAATTTAAGAAAGGCATGGTTGCAGAAGTGCGTGAGGCAAATAAGAAGTAATAAATAGTAGATCCTATTCATAATGCTATATGATTGATGTATATGTGTTGGTTTCAACAATAATCTCTCTTATCTTTACGGTCTGGATATTTGAGAGATATGTAAAAAACAAAAAGCTCAAAAATCTATTTTGGGGTATAGGGCTTCTTTTCATGACTTTTGCATTCTTAAGCATGTTTTATGCACAATACTATTCTTGGAACATAGATCTTTACAAATTTTACAATTTTTCTAGTACAATACTGGTGTTATTATTAGGGTTAGGCACAATATATCTATTTAACAATCAAAAGTTCAGCAGGTACAGTTTGATCTATTCTATTATTGTAATAATTATATTTACAATAGTAAACTTTTCTGCAACTATAAGTGTCACAGCACTGCGGTCAAGCACTGCAAATGCCATGCCAGCATATGTTACCGGGACTGGAATGTTATTGATAATACCCGGTGCAATAGCGCTCATAGTAGGTGCATTTTATTCTGCTTACAGGCTCAGGCACACAAAAAATGCGATAGTCTATAACTCCTTAATAGGATTGGGTGCGCTGGTATTTTCAGCAGTAGGCTCTGCCGCACTTATAAACAATTATGCACTTTATTATTCTGGGCAGATGGTAGGTGTAATCTTGATGTTTCTCGGGTTTTTGAAGAGCATTGATATAATATGATAGATGAAGAATATATTGGAATTGGTGCATATCTTTCTCATACTAAAGGCATTGGCGGTAAACTGAAAAACAAGGTTGAGGATTTTGAAGTTGAAGAAATACCTATTTTAGTCCCGAGAGATCCTAATGGCAAAAATATGATATTATTGATACGATTAACCAACTGGGAAACTAACCGTTTTGTCAATGAGCTATCTAAAAGGCTAAGGATAGGCAGAAACAGCATCACTTTTGCAGGTACTAAGGACAAAAGAGCAATATCTACTCAATATTTTTGCATAAAAAATTTTGAGGGTGATATCAACATCAATTTAAAAGATGTGGAGATACTAGAATATTTCAGAACCAATGCCAGTTTAGATTTAGGAGATTTGTACGGAAACAAGTTTAAAATCAAGATCTCAGAATGCAATCCTGATCCCACATTAATAGACGGTACAATAGCAGAGTTAAAAGAAGGTTTTCCAAATTTTTTTGGTGTTCAAAGATTCGGATCCTCGAGGCCTATTACTCACATTGTAGGTAAATATATACTTCAGAGAAATTATGAAGATGCAGTGAGGCATTATGTAGGCATGAAATTCGACTTTGATAAAGATACAGAAGCCAGATCCTATTTTTTTGACACTTTGGATGCAAAAGGTACTTTAAAAATGATATCTGAAACACTAGATTATGAAAAAGTGATGCTATATCATCTTATTGAAAAACCTGGAGATTATAGAGGTGCAATAGCAGCATTACCAAGAACTCTGAAAATGATGTTTATTCATGGATATCAGTCTTATCTGTTCAATAAGATAGTTTCCAGGAGAATTAAAGAGTACTCTATTTTAGAGCCTATGACCGGGGATATTATAATACCAGTAAAAGATGGCTATCCTGATTTAGACCGTGAAATTCCGGTAACTCTGGACAATATTGATACCATAAAAAAGAGAATTGAAGAGAAAAAAGCCTGGATTTCTGCAATATTATATGGTTATAACTCTGAGTTTTCAGGTGGAGAACAGGGAAGAATTGAAAGAGAGGTCATAGAGGCTGAAAATATATCAAAGGATATGTTCAAGATCAAAGAATTGCCAGAATTATCTTCCAAAGGATTTAGAAGGGCTATGTCTGAAAATTTTAAAGATTTATCTTATGTCACAAGTGACGATAATGCAGTTTTTAAGTTCTATCTGAACAAAGGTACATATGCAACATCTTTACTGCGAGAATTTATGAAGCGAGATGGGATATATTTTTATTAATAATAGCAAATAAAAAATAGAAATAATTATATATGAAATTCTGATTTATGGAAAGTGGAGGTAAAATATCCATGCCTCAAAAAAAGAAAATCAACTTTGTGAAAAAGAAAGATTTAGATAAGTTGAAGAAGTATGAAGATATTGATTATATGATATCTGACAGCCTGGATGAGGATATAGATTCGAACGAGGATGAGGAGGAAAAAGAACAAAAGGATGATTGGGAATAAAATAGATTCAAAAAAACCTGTTTTTAATCTTTTTTAGAGTAAAACAGCTTATTTAGTTTATATTCTATAATTTCTAACATTAGAGCCAACAATTTTTATGGTAATGTTAGGTAAGAGGAAAAACTGTAAAAACATCGATCCTTTATGGCGTAGCTGCATGGGATTCAACATTTTTACAGAAAAGGTTTGAGATGTATATCTGTATAGATTTCAGCAATAAACGGTATTGCAAAATAGGAGAATTGCGTTATGTGATCATTATATGAGTGGTTAACTGAAATCTATTAGAAAATAACTATAGTATATGCTAAATTTTAACATAGCAGATAAGAAGCTTTATCTTATTGTTTGCATTTCCCTCCAGCTATGTATGAAG
>JAVRLB010000038.1:0-14181 GCA_031961865.1 Thermoplasmatota archaeon
ACAGGTTAATGCCATCTGTAAATTTATGCATGAGATTTAGAACAGTATCAGATGGTTTGTAAGTTTGCATTACACTTTTAAACATGTCCCTCAAACTACATAATATTAAAAGTAGTATATAAAAATTGTGCAGAATTTGTAGCGTTTTAGTATTATAAACTATTCTTCTCCAATTTTTGATACTTTTCTAGATTTTCACTCTGAACATACGAGTTCAGTAAATCTAACAACTAGTCTAGGTACTAACTCTATATCTGTATCAACTATATCTTTAGATCTTTCTCTATAAGCTCAGATATGTTAACTGACTAACTTTTGTTAAATTGGTTAAGCGCAGTATAAAATAGCTCAAATTTAAGTGACATACAAAGCGTATATTTCATGGTTTTGTTGCTCAAGATCTTATTTTTATCAACGGAGATTTGACACGTATGTAAATGTTAAAATATATATATGAGAGCAAGTATGGTATAAATGGAGAACGAAAATGGAAAAAGGATTGGAAATTCAGTTTAAAATATCTGAAGAAAACAGGGATGAAGTGGCAGAGGCAATATCAAATCTTGTAGGTAACGAGTTTAGAGAAAAGTTTGAGATTGAATGGCGTATATACAATATAGAAGCTGGAAGTGACCATTTTTATAAAGTTTGTTTTATCGGGTCAAAAATGACGAAATTGCATCCACTTATCGAAAAGACTATAAAAGAGAGATTTGATGAACTTGCAAAATACAAGAATGAAGAGCTATTAAAATTATTTCACGAGGCAAGAAAAGATAAAGCATTTAAGATACATACTGTCAAGCATGTAAAAGAGGATTTTGATCTGTGGGCAGATAACTTTCTGGATTATTTTTAGCCTAAATATTTTTACGATAATTTTTCAATTTTAGCAATATCTGCCTTCTTTCCAGTGGCGGAATCTCCCTGTACCTCTTCCCTGCATATTCTTCAACCGCGCGCATTTGCTGAACAGTACCTATGTTTATAGATACAAAATATATCACGATTCCAAATATCCATAATAGAATAAAATATGTTGAATATTGTTGCAGATAGGTATGATATTCAGCTCCAGAGCTAACCTTTGCGTAAGTACCTAATAACGTGATCAGCAATATTACTACAAATATTAATATGCTTCCTATTAACAGTGCACGAGCTCTCCTTACTTTCAAGCTTAGCCTTTCAAGTGTATTGGCATCGAGATTCTCTTGCGTATCCATTATTTTACCTTCACTTTAGAAGAGTGATAACACAATTATAAATTTTTCTTTGACTGCTTTTCAAATATACTTTAAACGAGTGTATTTAAATCTTAAGAAAAAATAGATCTGTTACAGAAAATTTTAAAAACAAAGCTTGTATTATAATCTTTATGTCACACCAAATAATTTTAGCATATAACTTTGAGGAATATCTGGACAAAATTGCAAAAAAAGGGTCAGAAACAGACATAAGGTATTACAATCGAAAAAATGACGAGAAAACAACTGTATTTCTAGATCCGTTCCGGTTTCCAGAAAAGATCACTTCGCTAACCAACCCTGCATCAGTAGCAGATGCTGCACTGTTAAAAATTAATGAGCTATCTAAAGAGCTCGGAGAGGTAATACTGGCTTTAGATGCTTTTAGTATCACTGAAGGTGCTATTATAACAACTCCAGAACTGCGTGATAGATTACAAAAGATATTCAGGAATACAGTATTGGAAAAGTATAAATTTATAGAAGATTCATTGCCAGAAGTGCTGGCATATCTAGATTCAATAAAATACGAACAGATAGATAAGAAAGGGTACATAGTTGTAGACCAGTTTTTTACAGTTCATGGAACTGGCACTGTTGCACTCGGATTTGTAAAGGACGGGTATATAGAAAGGCATGAACCTTTAAGATTATATCCAGGCCAGAAAAAAACAGAGATAAGATCTATCCAGGCGCAGGATATTGACATTCCCAGAGCCGAGATCGGCACCAGAGTGGGCGTAGCATTAAAAAATCTGGATGTTGAGAACATTACAAAAGGCTCTATTCTAGCACTTGACGATGCATTTCAAGAATCAAACACAATTTCTCTCAAAATCAAGAAAAATCCAGCAGTACCTTATTCACTGGAACCGGGGCAGAAAGTCCAGCTTCATTTTGCCATGAATAGCATTGTTTCTAAGATCACAGATATCTCTGAATCTCATATTATATTGGATCTGGAAAAAGAAATCCCGCTAATGCCAGTACATTACGCTATTATTGCACTTGACAAGCTTCCGAGAATCTATGCTGGAGGAATATTATAAATACATTATAAATTTTTATTTTTTAAAAACTCTTTTAAATACATATTTTTAAATATTAACTATATTTTATATAACCAAGTTATAAACAGATTTATATGTAAAATCATAATTATGGTTTTTATGGAAAGTTGGTTAAAGAGACTGGTGGTTGCGTTTGTAATAATCGTGATCATTGTCGCAATTTATGGTATCTACAACAGCAATACATCGAATACTTCAAAAAAAGAAACACTGGTAATCTATACATATCCATCCCTTTTCCAGTATGGTTCAAATCCAAATGCTACCTATGCAAATGTTTTTACAGCATTTGAGAAAAAGTATAATGTTAACATAGATATAGAATATCAGGATAACTTACTTGCTACATTAAACAGCCAAAAATCCAATCCTCAGGCAGATATAGTGATCGGGCTCACTAACGTGAATGAACCTTTGGCAGTTAAAAACGGACTTTTGACTCCCTACGTTTCACCAATGCTAACCAATATTCCTGGATATCTGGTAAATGACCTGAGCCCCGGGCATTATCTCTCTCCCTACGAGTATTCCCTGATTTCATTTGATTATCTTCTAAACACCACTTTTTATAATACCTCTAAAGATAACATTGAAAATCTGAGCTTCCAATCATTTTACAATGCAACATATGCACATAATTTAATAGTAGAAAACCCTGTTTATTCAAGCACTGGTGAAAGCTTTTTGCTCTATGAAATCGCATATTATCAATATGTATTAAACGAGAGCTGGACGACGTTCTGGAACAGTGTGAAAAATAGTGTATACATCACTAATGACTGGAGCACTGCGTTCAATGATTTTACAAATTCGAGTATAAACAAAGAGTTTCTGGTAAGTTATGCAACAGATCCTGCATATTCAATGTATTTTTACAATAGCCTGCAGTACAATGCAACAATTGCTCATTTTGCACAAAAACTTTATGGGTGGGAAGATATTTATGGAATAGGCATAATAAATCATACAAAGCATCTTGCACTGGCAGAGAAATTTATAGACTGGTTTTTAGGAAGCCAGGTTCAGAACGAGATCCCGCTTAATGAATGGATGTACCCTGCAAACTCAAATGTGACCTTGCCTGCAGTATACAACTACTCGGTAAATCCTGCAAACGTGGTAGTATTAAACAATTATCTGACCCAGTTGCAAATATCCAATAATTTACCAAACTGGTTAGAACAGTGGCAAACAATAATGATTCAGTAAAAAAACTGGCATTGCTGCTTATTCCTATTATTTTTCTCGTTTTTACGATATACTATCCTTTGCTCAGCCTGATCTATACTGTTTTCAGTGTCAATATACTTGGTATAGTATCCACCTATATCCTGATATATTCTATAAAAATATCAATGTTAGAAGCTGTTTTAAGTGCACTGTTATCATTTTTGATCGGATATCCAGGAGGCATCATTTTAGCAAGATACAAATTTCCAGGAAAGAAGATCATACAGCCACTTTTGATTATTCCGTTTCTAATGCCTTCAATAGTGGTTGCAATAGGCATTATCGATGTCTATTCTTCTGCAGGATTTATAACAAGATATGTGCCTCTATTACAGATTTTCAGCTCTGGACTTCCTTCAATACTCTATGCAAACGTGTTTTTCAATGCTCCGCTCATCATGTTTTTTACATACGCCGAGTTAGAGAGCTTTGAACAGAGTCAGGAAAATGCTGCCAGAACCCTGGGCAGTTCTAAATTTCATCTTTTCAGAACCATAATCTGGCCTAACTCCAAGGCTGCAGCATTGGCTGGAACACTGGTTGCTTTCATATACAGTTTTATGGGATTTACAATTCCATTGATACTTGGAGGCGCAAAATATTTCACGATGGAAGACCAGATTTACGCACTATACTTTGATTTTCTGGATCTCAGAACTGCAGTGCTGTTGTCGATTGTAGAGATTTTGATACTTGCTGTACCGTCATTGCTTTACATAAGATGGATCACCAGAAAAAAGAGAAGGTTTTACAGGGCTGAACGAGTGCGAGAACAGATCCCTTTGCAAAGAGCCAGTACTCTCGAAATTATTTTAGTATCTGCATATCTGATATTTATAATATTGTTTATTGTGCCTGTGCTCTTCTCTCCGGTTTTATACTCTGTTCTGGTACCGCATACCTCTATATTTACAGTTTATTATTATCAAAAGCTGTTTTCACCGCTTATATCCTTTAAATTAGGGGTGTCCATGATCAATGTACTGATCAATACTGCGTTTTTTGCAATGGTTGTAAGTTTAGCTGTTTTGATAATATCACTTTTTGTAGTCTTTAATTTAGAAAATATAAAGAAACGAGCATGGATATATGACATAAATCTATTCTTGCCTCTTGTAATATCACCGATAGTACTGGCTCTTGCAATATACCTTGCTTACAGAATATACATAAATGTGGGGTCTGTTGTATGGCCCCTCATCATTCTTGCACAGTCAGTAATCGCGATTCCGCTTACACTCAGAATTCTGACAAGCAGTATTGCGCATGTTCAGCCAGAACTTCGTGATTCGGCGATTTTGTTAGGCGCTTCCCGGTTATCCGCCTTTTTTAAGGTAGAGTTACCTCTGATCAAAAAAGGTGTGATCACCGCATTTTCATTCAGTTTTGCAATCAGCATTGGCGAGTTTGCAGCCACTAATTTTCTTTATATTCCCAGATACACAACTCTCGCAATATCAATATATAATCTTCTTAATTTGAGAGAATTTGTGCTGGCTTCTGCGGCTGCAAGTATACTGATACTGTTGAGCTTTATATACTTCTTTATCATTCAATTCTATGGAGAACATACAGAATATGAGTAACATAATTTTAAAAAACGTCTCTAAAAAATACGATAAAACTGAATTTATAAAGAATTTTACATTGAACATAGATAGTGAAAAAATTACAGTATTGCTGGGGCCAACCGGCTGTGGAAAATCTACAATTTTGAAGATTATAGCAGGATTGATAGATCCTGATAGCGGGGATATATACATGGACAATGTGCGCATAAACAACCTTACTCCTGCACAGCGTGGAATTGGCATGATTTTTCAGCAAAACACATTGTTTCCGCATATGAAAGTAAAAAACAATATTGAGTTTGGGCTGATTGCTCAAAAATGGAAAAAAGATAAGATTGAAGAACGCATAAAATATCTATCAGAGCTGTTAAGCATCCAAACCTTATTAGAGCGATATCCGTCAGAACTATCTGGCGGAGAACAACAAAAAGTTGCAATTGCGAGAGCTCTAGCGCCCATGCCGAAAGTACTGTTGCTGGATGAACCGTTGAGCTCTCTTGACGCAAGGATAAAAATGGAGATTTTGGATGACCTTAAAATGCTGCAAAAATCACTGAAATTAACATATGTATATGTTACTCATGATCATGAAGAAGCGTTCATGATAGGAGACAATATCGTGATCATAGAAAACGGAACAAAGATGCAGGAAGGAGATCCAGATAGCATCTATAATGCTCCTGCAAACGGGTTTGTTGCCTGGTTTGTAGGATATAATAAAATCAATATTGAAGGCAATGAAATCTATGTCAAGCCTGAGCAGATCAGTCTTGAAGAGGGAGAATACGAGGCGGTATTGGACAGTGTTTTTGTAGGCAAAGCAAACTGGAGGCTTGTACTTAACTACAATGGCCAGAAAATTACGGTCATTACAGATTCTGACACCGGCAAAAAATTATCGGACAAAACTTCAAAATCGATAAAGTTTAAGATAAATAGCTATGTAGATTATAAAAAAATTTATTAATTCTATTATTATAAATTGAAAGGATATGCATTACAAAATTTTAGTGGACGAGTACCAGAAAATAGAGGATACAACTAAGAGACTGGAGATGACTGATTTATTAGTGGAGCTGTTAAAAAACACTGCTTTGGATGATATTGAAAAAGTCATTTATTTAACGCAGGGAAAACTCAGGCCTGATTATGAGGGTATAGAGCTTGGGCTTGCTGAAAAGCTGGCGCTAAAAGCGATATCTGAAGCGTACGGAAAAAACGTCAAAGATGTAGAATCTCTCTATTTAAAGCTCGGTGATCTCGGTTCTGTCGCCGAGAAAATTTGCACATCAAAGTCTCAGAAAACGTTAATGGTATATGATCAAGAAGAAGAAAGGCTGACCATTGATAAAGTATACAATAATTTCATGAGCATAGCTTCATTATCAGGAGAGAGCAGTCAGGCTAGAAAACTGAAACTGTTTAAAGAGCTTTTAAACCTGGCAGAGCCCGCAGAAGCAAAGTATCTGACCAGAACGGTTGTAGGAAAGCTGAGACTGGGCATTGCTGACAAAACGATTATAGATTCATTATCTGTGTATCTGTCAGGATCAAAAGAATTGAGAGATGAGATCGAGAAAGTGTACAGTATCTATCCAGACCTGGGAAAGATTGCAGAAATATTGATCAGAGATGGCATAGAAGGTATAAAAAACATAAAAATTGAGATTGGAGTACCTGTTATGTCTATGCTAGCAGAGCGATTGCCTTCAATCGATGAGATAATAGAGAAGATGGGCGGCAAAGCAGCTTATGAATACAAATATGACGGGCTAAGAATGCAGGTACATGTTTCAAAAGATAAAAATGTTATTTACTCCAGAAGACTTGAAAACATCACACCGCAATTTCCAGACATATTAAAATACATTAAAATCGCGTTTAAAGGTGAATCTGCGATACTTGACGGAGAGGGTGTGCCGGTAGATCCAAATACAAACCAGATACTGCCGTTTCAGGCAGTGTCGCACAGAAGAGGCAGAAAATACGAGCTTACCAAAGCGCAGGAAGAGTACCCGGTAGTGCTGTTTTTGTTTGATATTCTGTATCTTGACGGCAAAGATTTGACCTCGTTGCCATACACTGAACGAAGGGCTCTATTAATAAAAAACATAGTAGAAACTGATAATATCAAGATTGCACAGCAGATCGTGTCTGATGATAAAGAGCAGATTATCAGATTTTTCGAAAAAGCGATAGAAGATGGCTGTGAGGGTGTGGTATCTAAAAATGTGAGTGAACAGTCTGTTTACAGAGCTGGCGCAAGAGAGTTTTTGTGGGTGAAGTACAAGAGAGATTATCAGCTAAAAATTGAAGATACTGTAGATCTGGCCGTAATCGGTGCGTTTTCAGGGCGCGGCTCGAGAAATGGCACTTATGGTGCACTGCTTATGGCCTCTTATAACGACAAAGAAGATTGCTTTGAGACCGTATGCAAGCTTGGATCTGGATTTACAGAAGACCAGCTTTTTGCATTGCCCAATCTTCTAAAAAACTATTTGCTCGCACACAAACATTCACGGGTAGTGTCTGAGATCATACCAGATTACTGGTTTGAGCCGTATCTGGTCCTGGAGCTGAAAGGTGCTGAGATTACTATCAGTCCCTCTCATACTTGCTGCAGAGATGTCCTGGAAAAAGGGGCTGGATTATCTATACGTTTCCCCAGATTTACAGGCAGATACAGAACAGATAAAAGTGCAGAAGAGGCAACAACATCACAGGAAATACTGGAGCTTTATAACAATCAGCTCAAAAAGATAAGTAGCACATAATAATATCATTTAAAGCGCAGTATTGCAGCAATATTGCCCAGAGACTTTAATATCTTGCCAGGTTCGTGATGCGTGCTAATGATATGTACAGTGCCATTGCTCTCTTTAACACTGTTCATCAGTTCTATGATCTGTGGATCTTTGATCAGCGTGTCTGTAACAAGCAATATTTTTACTGCACCTATCTCTGCGTATTTTTTAGTTTCTTCAGTGCCGTAAGTATATAGCCCTTCCTTATGTATCTCTGTCAAAAGCGCCTCAACAAGATCGCTTTCAATCTTAGTTCTGTGCTCTGCAAGTATATTGTCCAGTGCTCCACTTTTTAAAGCCTCATATATTCCGTGCATGCCTGCATAGGAGGTGCTGGATACAATCACGTTTTTCACATCGAAGCTCTTGGATCTCAGATATTCGTAAAACTGCTCTTTAGCAAATCCCGGGCCAATTATTAAAAGCGGGATCTGACCGGTACAGTACTGCCGCAATTTAGCTAGAATCTCAGAATATTGATCTTGCTTGTTCTCTTTTGTTTCGTAATCTTTTCCTGGTTTCTCAATATTGATTCTTGCAAGTTCCTGCAATCCATATTCTCTCATCATTGCAATGGTTGCTTCATCTGTGTCAATCGCCAGAAATATCAGCACTGGCTTCTTGCTGTTTTGCTCTGCTTTTTTCAGCTCTTCAACCTGGATATTGCTCCATTTCTGCTTTTTTATTATTACTTCATCTCCAGGCTCTATGTTCAGAGTCTGATGCTCTCCCAGATACTCTTCATCACCTTCTACAATTCGGCCATGAACCCTGAACCGATCTGAAAACTCTTGAAACTCTGTTTTTTCAACACTGATTCCAACCCAGATCCTGATCCTATCAGATTTCTTGCTACGCAGCAAATCTGCCTTTTCTTCACTGCGCCTGTAAGACGTGCCGTACACTATATCTCCTACCGCTATGCTATTGTCCAGATACCAGAGATCATCGATTACTTCTACTATAACCTGCATTTTCTGCTCTTTCTCATCAAAATCCAGGATTCTCATTTATCCTCACTTAATAAGTAATCGATCTCATCTATTATCTTTTTTGTGTGCGAACCATACCAATACACTTTTTTACAGTTGTTGCACACATAAAATTCAGTGTTGTGCAAATATATGTATTCAGGTACCAGATTTTTAACAGCCTCTTTATCTACTTTCTCCAGTACTGAATTGCATACGCTGCATCTTGACAATATTGCGATTTTAGTGATCTTAATGTTCTGATTTAGCTCTAAAAACTGCTCTTTCAAACTGGACCCTTTTAAATAAACAGAGCCTGGCACATTCTGTGCTATGACTTTGTCGCGGGTGAGAATAATTCTGTTCTCTTTCTTTGCAATCTCTATAAGTTCTCTGTCGCTAACAGGCTCGTTCGTATAAAATGTGTCATAGCCCATAAACCTCAAATATTTGGCAAGTTTGCCAAGCATCTGGTCAACTAAAAATTTCATAATAAAGATCAGGAAAAGTACCAGATTATTCCGGATTCTGTATCTTGAACTGTTATACCCTGCTTTTTCAGCTCGGATCTGATATAATCTGATAACTCGTAATTTTTATCTTTTCTCAACCTATCTCTGAGCTCCAGTACCAGCTTTACCAGTGACTCTGTCTCAGCACTGTATCTGGGCAGGATCCTGAATATAGAATCAATACGCTCAAACTCCTGCATTAGTGCCGCCACATCCTCTTTGGATAGCATGTTCAGATTTTTATAAACCCAGGAGATCAGATTCATGATCACTGAGATGGCTTTCGGAGTGTTTAAATCATCGTCCATAGCTGCTATAAAGTCAGTATTGAACTTTTCTAGCTGTTCTGCGAGATCTACGTTCGGTGCATTGCTAAACTTGCTCATGTTTTTTAATGTAAAATACACTGAAACTATGCGCTCCCATGAATTTTTAGACTCTTCGACACTCTGTATCGAATAGTTTAAAGGACTGCGATAGTGAGAACTGAATATATAGAATCTCAATACCTCCTTTCTTACAATCTTTAAAATGTCGCGAATGTTAATTGCATTGCCCATCGATTTGCCCATTCTCTTATCTTCAATTGTCAATAACCCTGTATGTAGCCAGTATCTTACCATCGGCTTCTTGCCGCTCGCAGCTTCCATCTGTGCAATCTCGCATTCATGATGTGGAAATATCAGGTCGCTTCCACCACCATGCAGATCATACTGCGTTCCCAGATAATGCTCTGTAATGGCAGTGTCTTCAATGTGCCAACCAGGCCTGCCCTCGCCCCAGGGCGAGCTCCAGTATGGCTCATCCGGCTTTCGTTTTTTCCAGAGTGCAAAATCGAGAGGATTCTTTTTCAGTTCGTTGATTTCAACCCTGCTGCCAGCCATTAATGAAGCTATTGTCTGATGTGACAGCTTTCCATACTCTGGAAACTTGCTGATGTCAAAATACACTCCATCTTCAGTTTCATAAGCATATCCACGGCTCATAAGAACTTGGATCTGGGCTATGATCTCTGCTATATAATCTGTTGCAGGTGCATATAGATCTATAGAATCAATATCCAGTTTCTTGATATCTTCTAAAAACGCTTCCTTGTATTTGTCAGATACTGATTTTGTAGGTACATGCTCTCTGTTTGCACGCTCTATGATACGGTCATCTATGTCCGTAATATTTTCTAGATAAAAAACAGTGTACCCTTTAAATCGCAGGTATCTGGCCAGCATATCAAAAACCAGATAGGTTCTCGCATGACCTATGTGAGAATAATCATAGATTGTAGGACCGCATACAAACATTCTGACATGCCCTTCAATAATTGGACGAAACTCCAGTTTTTGCTGAGTTAACGTATCATAAAGTTTCATTGTAATATTAACTCACCCTTTTTTTTAAACGTCTCTTATGCCTTCCGGTAATACTGTTATGATCGCCTCGCCTTCTGGCAAGTTTGGAGAGTCAATAAGCCTGGCAATACGCTTTTCGCCTTTGCTCTTTCTCAGATATATCCTGAACGTTGCCGTATGACCCACTATATTTCCACCAACCGGTTGTGTCGGATCTCCAAAAAACATGTCGGGCTTGATAGAAACCTGATTTGTCACTGCTATTACCGCATTATATAGGTCTGAAAACCGCAATAGATCATGCATATGCTTGTTTAAAAGCTGTTGACGCTCTGCAAGAGTGCCTCTTCCTACGTACTCAACCCTGAAATGGGCTGTTAAAGAATCTACAGCAAATAGTTTGATATTTACAGTCTGTGCCAGCTCAAACGCTTTGTCTACAAGCAGCATCTGATGGCTGGAGTTAAATGCACGAGCAACATGTATACGCTTTAAAGTAGCATCTGGATCCAGACCCTGAGCTTTAGCCATCTCTATAATTCGCTCTGGCCTGAACGTATTCTCGGTATCTATCAGCATCGCATCTCCGTTCAGACCCCCTTTTTCTATGGGCATTGTTGCGTTTACGCAAAGTTGATGTATCAACTGTGTCTTTCCAGATCCGAATGCGCCAAAAAGCTCGGTGATCGCCTGCGTTTCTAAACCTCCGCCAATCAGAGTATCCAGTGCTCTTGATGACGTTGTGAGCTTGGTAACATTCTTTCTCTTTTCAAGTATAGTATCTCCAGTTACATAATCTCCAACATTGGCAGATTTCCTGGCATTTTCGATAATTTTCTTAGCAATACCCTCTCCAATGTCCGCAGCTGACGCTACATCTGCAGGAGAGGCAATTGCAAGGCTCATCAGGTCAGTATATCCTGCATCTCTTAACTTTTCAGCCGTGGGGCCACCTACCCCAGGTAAGTCTTCTAATGTCTCTACTTTTTTATCTTTAGCCATTTACACACCTTTTTTATACATATATTCTAACAGATCTACTAATCTGTTAGCATAACCATATTCATTATCGTACCATGCAATGACCTTTATCAAGTTTTCGCCAACCACATTTGTAAGCTCTGCATCAACAACCGCAGAATAATGTGTGCCCTTAAAATCCATAGATACTAACGGCTCTTCTGATACTGCAAGTATTCCTTTCATCCTATTTGCTGCATACTCTTTAAAGCGATTGTTAATCTCTTCTTTCGTAGTGTTTTTCTTTACCAGTGCCACTACATCGATTACCGATACTGTCGCTGTCGGAACTCTCATAGAAAGTGCATCAAATTTGGATTTTAATGCAGGAATCACGATCGATACCGATTTGGCAGCACCTGTAGAAGTGGGTATGATAGATTGCAATGCTGATCTCATTCGTCTGTAATCTTTGTGCGGTGCATCTTGCAGTCTCTGGTCCATCGTTACAGAGTGAACTGTAGTCATTAGCGATTTTTCGATCTCAAAGCTGTCATTGAGCACTTTCATGACCGGCGTAATACAGTTTGTTGTGCAAGATCCGTTAGAAATTATCTTGTGCTTTACAGGATCATAATTTTCTTCGTTGACGCCAAGCACAACTGTAAAATCCTCATTTTTTGCAGGTGCTGAGATCACTACCTTCTTTGCTCCCGCTGTAATATGCGCATTTGCTTTTAAAGCGTCTGTAAAAAGTCCGGTAGATTCAACTACTACGTCTATGCCCATCTCTTTCCAGGGCAACTTTGCCGGATCACGTTCTGATATAGTAACTGTTTTCTTACCGTTAACCGTAAAAAAATTAGAACCTACATGAACCTCTTCTTCTAGCGTGCCATAAGTGCTATCATATTTTAGCAGGTGCGCTAATGCTTTCGTATCTACAAGATCATTGATTGCTACAATATCTATATCTGGATGTTTTAGTGCAATTCTATATGTTAGTCTTCCGATTCTTCCAAATCCATTTATTGCAACTTTTAAGCTCATAATATCCCTCAACAATTGTAACAATATAACATAATATTTTTAAAATATTTAATCTATTCGCTCTCAACATTATCAAAAAATCAGTACATATTAACAAATGATACAGGTACAATCATCTTTTTGCGGATGCTGTTTCCATGTTTTTCAATCAGATACAGTTCTTGCTCAAACATTCTGCCGATCGGAACGATCATTCTTCCCAGATCCGATAGCTGATCTAAAAGTGGAGATGGAACTTCTATAACGCTGCATGTTACCATTATTACATTGTATGGAGATTCTGGAGAATAACCATACGCTCCGTCACCCTCTATAACTTTTATGTTATTGGTAAAACTGTATTTTTTAATGTTTTTAATGGAATACTGATACAGTAATTTTGATTTTTCAATGGTAACTACAATTCCTTGACTTGCAAGATAAGATAATAGAACTGCATTGTATCCTGACCCTGTACCAATCTCCAGAATCCTGTAATTTTCCTTTATTTCAGCCAGCTCTAACATCATTGCTACCATGTGCGGAGCAGAGATGGTTTGTCCGTCCATGGTCGGCAAGGGCTCGTCTATATACGCATGTTCAAGCTCATTTACAAAATCTCTGCGATCTACTGCTAACATTGCCTCTCTTACTCTCTTTGATTTGATGTACCCTTCACGCTCCAGTTTTAAAATCAGAGATTCAAGCTTGCTCATTATTGTTAGTAATATTGTTGTGAGATTTAGTTTTTTTTAGTTTGTAACAAAAGATCTGGTGAAACGCAAGATTCAAAGTTGCAAGCTTTTCAAAACTGTAATAGTTATGTTTTTTAATAAGCATTTCTATGTTATTATACGAAGATAATATTATGTAAATCTCTCCTTCTGGCTTCAGATACTTTTTTGCATCTGCCAAAAATCTATCTATGATATCAGATCCAGATTCTCCACCATATATTGCAGGATCTTCTTTATAGTCACCAGGCAAGTATGGAGGATTGAAAAGTATCGTATCAAATTTTCCAGAAATATTCTCAAACAGATCACTTTTTATAAACTTGATTTTTAAATTGCCAGCATTGCTCTTTGCCAGCTTTAGAGAGTTACTGTTTATGTCCGTGGCAGTTACCTTGCTGCCTAGCTTTGCACAGTGTATTGCCACCTCTCCAGCTCCGGTTCCTATCTCCAGTACCAGTTCACCGCACCTGACATGATCCATAAAAAAATATGTATCTTCACTTGGCAAATAAGGAACCTGATCCATAATTGCTTAATAATAAATAGATATAAAAAACAGTCGCTGAATAGATTAGTATCATAGCTCACAAAAATAATGCAGTGCAAACCCTAAAAATAATGGATCTGTTATATCGATAATTTTCAGCAAAGATCACTATAAAAAATAAACATAAGAATACCAGAATCCTTGAAACAACTGCGTT
>JAVRLB010000039.1:0-13304 GCA_031961865.1 Thermoplasmatota archaeon
GTACAAATCCATAACTCATATCTATAATAATATTTGAACTGTTTAAAAATCTTTCGAATTGTAGCGGTTGTAAATTCTTCTTTGAAATTTTTCCATAATTATATATAGCTGCTCAGGATCCTTTTAGAACATATTAAATTAAATACTTTTTATGCATATATATGATATTAATTTAGTGTGGTTTTGATAATAATCAACAAAGGACTGAAAAACTCCAAGACTCAAAAAATATATAAACAAGAAAATCTTACCTGTTCACACTGTGATATAATATGGGAAGTATTAGACCTCTAATAATAAAAAATGTTGCGAAAGAGCTATTGGAAAAATATCCTGATGAATTTAATGGAGATTTTGAAAACAACAAACAGAAAGTTAATCTTTATACAAACGTGCCAACTAAAAGAATTAGGAACTTAGTTGCAGGATATGCTACAAGATATTGGATAGTAAAACACACTAAAAAACCAGAACGAGAAATTAATATAGATAATATTGAAAATTTTTAACACTGTGAGCGGAAAGCCCACTTTGATAATCGTATGAAAGCAAACAAAAGATATTTACAGATAAGAAGATTATTAATGCCATTAAACTGTCAATAAGAGAGTTAAATGAATATTTCTACGTTGAAATTATATACCAATAATAAGATGAACATCATTTCTATATGATAATCAAAACCTGCTCCTGAATTATCAATGCACTTATACAATATAGCCAAGAGAATTTTTTCAGAAATTAAAAATCAACTTTGGAAGAGATCTCTCTGCCTAACACCATATTTTCTTACAATTACAGTAAGTGAACCTGGATGTGGTAAAAAAAATAAGCAGAAGATCAGAGTTGTATGTTAAAAACAGAGAAGAATGATGCCTTTACAAATAGCATGCTGAGATATCAAAAATGAATACCTCAGGTAAAAGCAAGCATTGCCTATGAAACTGGAAGCTCCGTTCTTAATGGCTGGATACTTTACTTTATTCGATAATTAGAACACCCCACTTGCCTAAAGAAAGGGTTAGACCATAACCATTTTCTTTTACGTATCCGTTTACTATTTTTACTATACTTCCTATTTTAACGTTTTCAAGTTTAGGAATATCCCCGTTCCAGAATGTAACTATGCAGGTTCCTGTATCATCTTTAATTTTTATTTTTTTTACTGTAAGAACCTTATCTTTAGATTTAACATTTTCTTTTTCAAAGATCTCTACCACTTCTCCTCTTACAGTAGCGTTTATTCCATCAATTAAATATTTTATTTTATATGTATTACCTGGATTTTTACCGTACTCATCAACTATGATATAAGCAATGGCAATATCTGTAAGTAATCCACCATATTTTTCCCTTCTTTTTTCTATTTCGTTTAAAAATTTATCGTACGTTATAAGACCATCTACCATGGCATAAAGATCTTTTATTTCCATCTATCATCTCTATATGATATAGTCATTAATTAAGTTATTTGTTATGTGTATAATCTTAAAATTCAGCTATAAATTTACTCAATCTCCATCATGAGAAATTATAAAATAATAGATTATGCTATTCATCTTCTATGATTGATATTAATTTACCGATCCGTAATAATAAAACACTTGAATCATTACTAAAAAAAGTTAATGAAAGTGTTGAACTCAATGCGCTATGGAAGGCATCAAATATAACTGCAATAGATCGTTTAGGTTTTAGCGATCATGGTCCTGTTCATATAAGGATAGTTACCAACATTGCCTTAAAATTGTTAAGAACATTAATTAAGAAGGGTGTAACTCCAACAATTGTTAAAAATTATGCATATTCAAATGAAGATGCAGAAATCGTGGTTTTTTTAGGCTCAATTTTACATGATATCGGGCATTCCATACATCGTGTGGATCATGAACTATTAAGCACTTTTCTAGCTATAGATATATTAGAAAATTTACTAAAAGATGTCTATGATAAAGAGAAAAAAGAGATCATGAAAGTAGAAATTTTACATTGCATCTATTCTCATCGCTCAGATATAACTCCGTTAACAATAGAAGCAGGAGTAGTTAAGATTGCTGATGCTCTAGACATGGCAAAGGGTAGGGCCAGAATACCATTTAATGCCGGCAAGGTAAATATATATTCTGTGTCTGCAATGGCTATAGAAAGTATAGAGATAGGAGAGGGAGCAAATGTGCCTATATCTATAAAGATTAAAATGCGTAATTCTGCAGGAATATTTCAGATTGACGAGCTTCTAAAAAACAAAATTAACACATCTGGCATAAAGGAATACATTGAGGTAATAGCTGAAGTTGAAAAAGAGGAAAAAATCATTGAGAAAAGTTATACAATTTAAAAACCAATGCAAGATTTTTAATATTTTATAGACATATTGATAAAGTATGTATCTGAGCAATGAAGAAGAGCAAATATTACAAGGAGAAAAAGGTGCGGCACTGCAAAAAGCAATGGAGCTGTTAAATTCTTTAGGTACAATTTTTGATGCTGAAAAATTAATTGAAATAAAATCTGCACAGATTTCTGGGGTGTCATATAAAAATATTGGAGATGGAGGTATAGATTTTTTACAGCATTTTAAAGATGAAAAAGTAAAAGTAAAAACTACATTAAATCCTATTGGATTTGATTTAGAATATCCGCACTATTTAGATTTATCTCAGGATTTTATTGCAAAGCAGATCAAAATTTTAAACTTATATAAATCAATGGGAGCACTAGCTACCTACACTTGTACCCCCTATTATTTTGAGAATATTCCATCATTTGGTGATGATATTGCTTGGGCAGAATCTTCAGCCGTAATTTACGCAAATTCAATACTTGGTGCCAGAACCAATAGAGAAAGTGGAGTATCTGCTTTGGCAGCAGCACTGTTAGGTAAAACTCCACTCTACGGCCTGCACATTTCTGAAAATAGAAAAGCAACTATAAAAATAGCTTTGAAATTTACACCGTCAATGGCTGACTTTGCAGTAATCGGATTGTTGGTAGGTGAAAAAATTAAGAATGGGATACCATATATAACAGGCATCAGAGAATATACAGAAACCGCATTAAAGAGCCTGGGTGCAGCTATGAATGCCACCGGCGCAATACCAATGTTTCATGTTGAGATGATCACACCTGAATGGAAAATGTCGGATCAGGGATTAGAAAAAATAACGATTGAAGAAAAAGATATAAAAGATTACAGGCAGAAATTTAATAGTCACAAAGATCCAGAGCTTGTAGCTTTAGGATGTCCTCATCTCTCATATTTAGAATTAAAAGAAATTGCATTATACTTAAAAAACAGAAAGAAAAAAGATAATGTAGATCTGTGGTTATTTACATCGCGATCCACAAAACAGAAAGCTTATAATTACGTGGCTCAGATAGAAGATTTTGGTGGTAAAGTTTATGCAGATACATGCATGGTTGTAGCTCCTATTAATCTAAAATTTAAGGTTACTGCAACAAACTCAGGAAAGGCAGTTTACTATCTAAGATTACCGAACTATTCCAGCCAGGATACTGTATTTTATGATATTTATACGCTTTTGGAGATGGTCTGTAAATGATAATTGAAGGTAGAACGATATATAAAGGAAATGTAGAGGGGCATATTATAAAATGTGATGAAGCTATTTCATTTTTGGGCGGTGTTGATCCAATAACATCTAAAATAAATACGGGATTATGCAAGGATAGAGAAATTAAGGATTCTATTTTTGTATTTGATCGTGGAAAGGGAAGTACTGTAGGATCTTATGTTATTTACTCTCTAAAATATTATAACGTTGCTCCAAAGGCGATGATTTGCAGGAAAATTGATGAGATTGTAGCTACTGGTTCAGTGATGAGCGATATTCCTACTTTAGATATGATTGATATAGATATATTTGCAGATAATGATTATGTAAAGATTAATGATAATAAAGTAGAGATAAACATTGAGCCTGTAGAGGTAGTTACCGGGATATTAAAGTACAAAGACCATATTTTGATACTTAAAAGAAGTGATAAAGTTAAGACCAATAAAAATAAATGGGCTGGAGTATCTGGATATATAGAGCCTAATGATGAACCATTATCCAGATCTTTAATAGAAATAGAAGAAGAAACAGGCCTGAAAAAAGAGCATTTAAAACTTCTAAAGCAAGGAAATTTTATTTACACGAGAGATCATGAAACATTGTGGAAGATTTACACTTTTCTATGGGAAATAGATACAGATACGATTAAAATAGATTGGGAACATACCGAATATAAATGGATTTCAGTATCTGAGTTAGATTTATTTGATACTGTTCCAAAATTGAAAGAAGTTATACTATCTCTTCTCAAATAAAAATTAGTAACACTAAAATAAAAAAAATAGAATGTTTATTTTTGAATTGTAATAGATCCAGTCGGACAGTTATCTAAACACTCAGTACATCCATCAATACAGGCTTCTGGATGTATTACTTTACTTACGTTTTGTATTTCAAAAACTATCGGATTCGCTGGACATACTGATGCGCATATTCCACAAGCAATGCATGTTGGTTCATCGACTACTGGTTTTTGTGTCATTTCATAAATCACCTCAAATTTTCTACTAAGAGCATTAATACGAAAATTCATATAAATCTTTTCATTAAATTATCATGTATGAATAGTAAAAAGATGTATGCAGTTATAGTTGAGAAAGAAAACGGAGAGAAAATTCGCAAAGAATTAGATAAAGTTAAAAAGTTAGATCGTTCTAGAAAAATAGAATTATTTAATGATAATCTGATACTCCCCATAACAGAGCCTATTAAAAATACTGATCTAAAGGTAATAGAATATAGTGGCGCTGAGAGATCAGGAACTCTTTCTCCTTTTGAAAAAATAAAAACAGCTCTAGATATTCCTGATAGTTTAAAAGAGTATCTACCCAGTAGATGGGAACAATATGGATCTGTGCTAATATTAAAATATCCACCAATACTAGAATCTCTTAAAAATCAGATTTTACCTATTTACGCAAGAGTGTTAAACGTTAAAACCATACTTAATAAGAAAGGTAAGATTCATGACATAATCAGAGTCCCTGATATGGAGATAATTTATGGGAATGATCCGGAAACAATACATGTAGAGAACGGTATAAAATACAAATTTGACGCAACCAAAATTATGTTTTCTTCTGGAAATGTTAATGAAAGAGTAAGAATGAGCAGGATCAATGTGGATTCTGAAACAATTATAGATATGTTCGCAGGAATAGGTTATTTTTCATTGCCTCTCGCTAAATATCAGAATCCTAAAAAGATATACTCTTGTGAGTTAAACCCTACTGCCTTTAAGTACCTTAACGAGAATATAAAATTAAATAAAATAGATAATATAGAACCTTATTTAGGAGACAACAGATCTTTTGACAAAGCAAAAGCCAATCGTATTTTGATGGGATTCATAGATACTGAACAATTTATATTAAAGGCACTATCTCTATTAGAAGATAAAAAGGGAATTATTCATTTTCACAATACCTGGACTACTGAAGAGTTAAAAAATAAAGACGGTACCTTAAAAAAATATGCCAAGAAATATGGCTTCGAATATGATCTTCTTTATTTCTCGATAGTAAAGTCTTATGCACCACATATCTGGCATATCGTAGCTGATCTCAAGATTTTATAGTATATTTTAATCTCTATAAAAATCAATAAAAAAGGATTAATATAATACATGATTATTAGCTTACCTATGGTTATATTGGTGCCATCTATACTTTCTGCTAACTTTGCCAATTTAGAAAAGGATATAAGAGAATGCGAAGCTAATGGAATAAATATGTTCCACTTAGACATAATGGACGGACATTTTGTACCTAATATATCTTTTGGCTCCGTTGTTGTAGAAAATATAAGAAGAGTAACCTCAGCTAAATTAGACAGTCACTTAATGATCGAATACCCAGAAAAGTATCTGGATCAATTTATAAGCGCTGGATCGGATATTGTCACATTTCATATTGAGACTATTAAGGATGAAGAAATATTGAAAAAAGCAAAAAAAGCTAATGTTATGGTTGGTCTGGCCATCAATCCCGAAACGGATTTTTTAAGAGTTTCTGATTTTCTTGATTATATAGATTATATATTAGTTATGTCAGTCCATCCTGGTTTTTCAGGTCAAAAATTTATAAGCGGATCACTCAATAAAATAAAAAATATTAAAGAACTCATCCTAAAAAATAATGCAAACATAAAAATCGAGGTAGATGGTGGCGTAAATCAAAGTAATGCAAAGGCTATAATTGATGCTGGTGCGGACTATCTAGTAGCTGCAAGCGCGATATTCAATGGCAATATTTCAGAGAACATAAAAAAGTTTTATTCTATAATATAAACAAAAAAGATAGGGTACTATAAATAAACGGGAGTAGGAATACTTTTGAGATTTAATACTCAGCTATATAGGTAGTTTCATTGATACCTAAAGCTCTACTTTTATGAAATATATTCCCTAAAAACCAGATTTTTATTCTTAAAAATTGCAAAATATTAAATCAAAGTATTTTATTAACTGTTAATAATGATTAAAGGAAAAGATATAGTCTCTATAAAAGACCTGAAAAAGGATGAAATTGAAGAGATTTTCAGAGTTGCTGACACAATGGTTCCCTATGTTAATGGAAACAGCTTAGATATACTGAAGGGAAAGGTTCTTGCTACACTTTTTTTTGAACCTAGCACGAGAACTAAAATGTCTTTTGAAGCTAGTATGTACAAGCTTGGAGGAAATGTAATAACTTTCTCAGACCCTAAAAGCACTTCTTTTGCGAAGGGAGAAACGCTTGCAGATACAATTCGAATGGTTGATGCGTATTCAGACATTATAGTAATAAGGCACTCTTATGAAGGTGCTGCTAAACTCGCTGCTCATTTTGCAGAGCACCCTGTAATTAATGCGGGGGATGGTGCTGGTCAGCACCCGACACAGACCCTTCTGGATTTATATACTATAAAGAAAGAGAAAGGACGGTTAGACAAAATTAACATTGGATTTGTTGGAGATCTGAAATATGGCAGAACTGTCCATTCATTAACACATGCATTGGCAGAATTTGGCGCTAACCTTTATTTTATATCACCAAAACTGTTACAAATGCCAGATTACATAATTAGGGAGATATCAGATAGAGTTAACCATGTAGTTACTGACAATCTTGAAGAAGTAATAAAAAACCTAGACGTACTATATGTTACTAGAATTCAAAAAGAGCGTTTTGGGGACATAAATGAGTACCAGAAAGTTGCAGGATCGTATATAATAGATAAAAAATTGTTAGAAAAAGCAAAGGAAGATGTGATAGTGATGCATCCGCTGCCTCGCATAAATGAGATAAGCACAGATGTTGACCTTTTACCTAACGCAAAGTATTTCACGCAAGCGGCTAATGGTGTGCCTATAAGAATGGCACTTTTGAGCATGGTATTAGGAGCTAGATAAATATGGATGAACAAACATTAAAAGTTCAAAAAATAAAAAACGGAATAGTGCTAGATCATATAGATAGTGGTTTAGCGTTGAAAGTATTAAAGATATTGGGAATTGAAGGGGATATTGGATCTACCATTAGCATTTTAATGCATGTAAGTAGCAAGTCCAAGAAATTTAAAGACATTGTAAAAATAGAAGATAGGTATATTGGTGAGAAAGAAATAAATAAAATATCTTTGATCACCACTACTGCCACAGTGAACATTATAAAAAACTATGAAGTTACAGAGAAATATAGAGTCCAAGTACCGAAATCACTAAAAGGCATTGTGAAATGCTCCAACCCAAGCTGTGTCACTAATCAGAATG
This sequence comes from Thermoplasmatota archaeon, assembly GCA_031961865.1. Lineage (GTDB taxonomy): Archaea > Thermoplasmatota > Thermoplasmata > Thermoplasmatales > ARK-15 > JAVRLB01. The sequence continues at coordinate 7,831 of JAVRLB010000039.1, forward strand.
AGCCAATAGAACCAGAATTTATAACAATATCCTCAAAACCAATTAAGATAAAATGCAAATATTGTGATCGTGAGATGGATCAACAAGATATCTTAAAAAACATAATTTGAGTTTAATACTCAGCTAAAGGAAGTTTCATTGATCACTAAATCTCTACCTTATATTTCTTTCATGCCAGATTTTGATAGATATATCATAAATTCAGATTGTGATTACTCTAATTTTTATCACTCTCTCTTTATTATATCTCTCGATGCTTTCAGATCTATATCGCACTCTATTCTGCAGTTTTTACAATGATATTGCGCTCTTAGAAAATATATGTAAATAAATCTGCATTCACAAAAAATATCTTTTCAATACTTTTTTGTTAGATTGAAGCTTTATCTCATTAGCTGTAATTATTATATATATCTACAAACTTTTTATCATATGTAACGATCTGAGAAATAATGTTTTCACCAAATGCCTGGCGTTTCTTTAAATATTTATTATTATTTTTATCAAGTCTCCATCTTTCAACTTGAAAAAATCTCTTAATTTTATAGCAGAAATTATCTCGATTGTGTCAGTGTAATGAGTTCTATCCGGTATAATTAATGCTGCGTTTATATCCCCAATTTTAGCATGATAAGCTATTACGTCCCCGAAAGATCTGTCTTCTGTTTTAAATCCTTCTATCACTATGCCTTGAGCAGCTCGAATCAATTCCAGTTTGGGTATATAGTCACTGCTTACCTTAACGTTAAGAGTACCCAAAAAAGGTTCAATATTAAGTTTTTTAATGATCTGATCTCTATAATTCTTTTCTTTCATATAATAGTACCCTTCTCCAAGCCCAGAAACTACTTTTCCTTCAAGTTCTATATTATTGTTTATTTCAAATATTTTCATATAATCTATCATCTCTTTTTTAAGCACTGTCAAGCCTTCGTCTGTAATTTTAATCTTTTGAGATTTTACGCCCATTGACCTGATTATATATTTATATCTGTCCAATATCAATATTTTTCTAGAAAAAGATTGCTGGCTTATCTTCATTTCTTTTGCGCAGGCATTCGTTGTAATGGTAATAAATTGTTTATCGGCCCCTTTCAGAGCCAGATATTTTAATATATCCAATTCCTTAAATGTCATTTTTCCACAACCAGATATGATTTCTGTCTAGGTATAACTCTTATAATATTTTTTTCCTTTAAAATTTTTCTCAACTCTCTATCGTTGGTAGCTACTGCTGCATTTAGTTTCTCTGATGCTTCTATAACGCCTAAATCCCCTTTTTTAGCTGTTATGATATTATTATATTTATTAATAAGATTCAATGCAGATCTAGCATTATTATTTTTTATTGCAAGTTTCTTTAGCTCTTCTATTACACAGGTTGGTACATAAATCTCTGTAAAATTTAGCCTGTTTAGCTCTGTATCCAGATTAATTTTTGTGGTAAAGGGAAGTAATAAAATATTTGTATCTAGTATAACTTTCATTTTTTTAGATACGCACCTACTTTTTCCATTCCCTCTTCGATGAGAGAAGTATTTAGCACAAGTGGCCCATAAGAGATTCTGACTCCATTTTCAAGGCTTTTACCAAAACCTGCACCTGGAATAAATAATACGCCGGTATTTTTTAACACGTCCATTACAAATTTGTCGCCATTATAAGGCACTTTCATCACTGTATAAAGACCCCCTTCAGGTTTTAAGTACGGATAACCTATCTCTTGATCTATAGCCTTTGCTGTTACATTTGCTGCCTTTTTATACATTTCTCTTGATTTTTGAAGATACTTATTTAGATTCCCATTCTTAAGATTCTGGTCTAGATAATTGTAAAGTGCCATTTGATGTAGAGTATCTGGGCAAAGTACTGTTGCCTGCTGTACACGTTCTAAGGCATTTATGATCTCTGAATCTGCTATAATCCATCCCAACCTTCTTCCTAAACCTCTACCCCACTTAGAATTAGATTCAATAAGTATTAGATTTTCATAATCTAGGGGCCCATCAGAAAAATATGCAGGATAGTTTTCTGAAAAATACTGGGACTTGTAAGCAGTATCGATTGCTACATAAGCATTATAATCTTTGGCTATTTTTAAAACCGATTTTACAAAATCATTATCTGGTATCTGACTTGTGGGATTATCCGGAGAAGGAAATAGAATTAATTTAGGTTTATTATTTTCAAACTCTGTTTCTAATCTTTCAAAAATCAGTTTTTTGTCTCTAAAATATTGCCATGATTCTGGATCCAATACTTGCAAAAATCTAACTTTTATGCTTGGATCTACAAAACCAATCTGCCCCATATAATTGGCATATGTTGGATCTAAAAACAGTACACTATCACCGGGATCTAATAGTGTTCTGAACAGATCTATCGTCAGCTGAGTGCTACTTGCTCCAATAATGATGTTTTCCAGATTAACTTTCATCCTATAAATAGTATATTCCATTTCTTTAAGTTTGTCTCTAAGCTCATTTGTACCTAATGTAGCACTGTAAGCTCCACTTTTATGGAACTCTTCCTTATCATTTACAATTTTTAGGTAACTATTCCTGAGCTCTTCTGGAGAATAATGATTGACCCAGCCACCACCAAAAGAAATTAGATCATCAGGATTTAATCCCATGTTAATGATATTTTGCCTCTCAGCAATTTTCATAATCTGCCTAATTGGGGATGGGCTATTAAGCTGTTCTTTAACTATTTTTGATAATGTCATGAACAATTCACCTCTACTTCACAATAGATCCAAAACCAATATTCTTTTTTATTTTTTCAATTTTAACTTTAAGTTTCTGCCCTTTTTTTGACCCTGGCACATAAATCATATACTCTCCCTTTCTTGCTATTCCGTCACCATCTCTGCTTAAATCAGATATTTCCAAGTCATATATCTTACCCTCTTCTATTTTTTCTTCCTGCACACGAATATCGATTTTAGCTGAAACAGGTCTACTGGCACCACAAGCTTTACAAACTAATATCTCAATTCTATCTTCTTTTCTGAGTATCGTATCTGGGCTGCCACATTCATAACACAAAACATAAATCTTGATGTAATCATTAATCTTTAATTTTACATTTATAGGTGATACCTTCCCTTTAAATATCAGTCTATCTCCCTGTAAAACTCCTGCAGTACCGAGCTCTCGCAATAAAAATTTAGAAAGATGCGATGGATCTCTGTCAATCTTTTTTGCTATTTCTATAAAGTTACGAAAGATGGTATTTTTACCTTCTATCATTAAATCTGCTTCAGGTATCTGAAATCGCTCATTTGAAGTTGTTAATACAGGCATTTTTTCTCTTGCTCTCTTTAACAGAGATTCATAATCAAATATGTTACTCATCGCTCCCGTTAATTACATTTCTACTTATATAATTTGTTATTGAAATCTTCTTAAACATACATTCTATGTTTATTTTAATATTATTTCTCTATTCCAACTCTCGCCAATACTCCCCTAGTATAGTAATGCTTTATCTCTTTCATTTCTGTTACCAGATCTGCTTTATCAATAACTTTTTGTGGAGCATATCTTCCAGTTAAAACTAATTCTAAATTAGGGGGTAATGTATTTAATACTCTTAAAAGATCATCAACATTTAGCAGCTTATAAAAAAGTGCAACATTAATTTCATCAAGTATTATCAAATCATATTCTTTTGAATAGATTTTTTCAATCGCAAATTTAAAACCTTTTTCAGCCATTTTAAAGTCTTCTTCATTGGGGGTATTTATGACAAACCATGGGTTTCCAAATTGATAAACCTCAATCCCCAAAGCCTTAGCAGAGATGGTTTCTCCAGAATCCTCACTTTTCAAAAATTGAACCACACATACTTTAAAACCTCTGCCCTTTGCACGCATAGCCAATCCAAAAGCTGCTGTAGTCTTGCCTTTACCATTACCAAAATAAACATGTATCATACAGGATCACTTTAAAGTTTACTTTAATAAAATAATGTATACTTAACAACTATAAATATATTTTTAATTTTAGTTTTGTGAATAATTCAAAATTCTTATCTAATAGTTTCTTACTTTATCTCATATAACTTCTGATTTACGTATATTTTAAAAAGCCTATAATCGTTTATACTTTTCATTTAAGAGCTCTTTGCCATCATGTACAGTAAATTATTAATAGTAGCAACTGATTTGAGGGTCTATGTTATCAATTAAAACTGCCTTAGTCACTTTAATAATTGCTCTATTTGTCTTGGTAAACATAGCTGCAGTTACTTCAGCAAGTACGCCAGTAAATATTAACACACCATATTCAGTGCCTTCTTTGAATAGCAATATTTCATATCCTAACATTACAATTCATCTTATAAATGGCAAAACATTTTCAATAACAAGCCAGTACTGGAAAGATCATATATTGCCTTTCGTTTTATATGACAGACAAATTGCTGCATTTAATTGGTCTACAACAAATGAGTCTGAGTACATATTTTTTGATTATAGTTTAAGAGGATTGAACCCATTTGGTGCTGAATTTATTTTTGCACTGGAGAGATATAGCAATGTAACTAATGCTACTATTGTCGATGCTCTATTAGCTGTGAGGCCTCTTCCATCAGTTAATGCACCTTACACAAACGGGCAGGCACTGGATCTTGGAATTTTACCGGGATTACCATCAACTTCTCTAATTAAAAGCACCAATATTTCGGACTATTATCCAGAAATTGTAATAATTTCACTTATCGTACTAGTGATAATATTGCATTATGTATTTAAAAAATTCTAGAACCTAAACTATTTAATTTTTTTAGATTTCTGATGTTGTCAAATCTCCTTTGATAAAAATAAGATTTTGATCATCGAAAACATGAAATATACGCTTTGCACTATACATGTCACTTAAATTTGAGCTATTTTATACTGCTCTTAAGCAATTTAAAAAAAATTAGTCAGTTAACATATCTGACCTTATAGAGAAAGATCTAAAGATATAGTTGATATAGATATAGAGTTAGTACATAGACTAGTTGTTAGATTTACTGAACTCGTATGTTCAGAGTGAAAATCTAGAAAAGTATCAAAAATTGGAGAAGAATAGTTTATAACACTACAAATTCTGCACAATTTTTATATACTACTTTTAATATTATGTAGTCTGAGGGACATGATTAAAAGTGTAATGCAGACTTACAAACCATCTGATACTGTTCTAAATCTCATGCATAAATTTACAGATGGCATTAACCTGTGCATTACTGTCGCAATTGAACAAGATTTGACCTCCAGAAACACACTTTCAAAGAGTGCATATCCATTGTTGACAGAGTACAAAATACCCTCTTATTACTATCCATCAATGATCAACAAGGCATTAGCACTGCTCAAAACATATAGAAAAAGATTGAGAAAAGGAAAGAAAGCGAGCATACCTCATGTTAATAGGTTGATACTATCCACTTACTATGGTTTTAAAATTGAAAACGGCAAGCTC